>JACRKA010000242.1 GCA_016219905.1 Verrucomicrobiota bacterium | reverse complement strand
TGCGAGATGCGCGGCGAGAAGGCGAAGGCCGCCGAATACATGAAGCTGGCGAAAGAGTTCGCCGTGCGCTGGGTGAAGGAAGCCGATGACGGCGACCATTTCCGGCTGGCGTTCGACAAGCCCGGCACCTGGAGCCAGAAATACAACCTCATCTGGGACCGCATCCTCGGTCTGAACCTCTTTCCCGCCGAGGTCGCGAAGAAGGAGATGGCCTACTACCGGAAAATCCAGGCCAAATACGGCCTGCCGCTCGACAACCGCAAGGAATACACCAAGCTCGACTGGATCACGTGGACCGCGACGCTGACGCAAGAGCGGGGCGACTTCGAGGCGTTGATCGGACCGATCATCAAGTTCATCAACGAGACCCCCGACCGCTCGCCGCTGACGGACTGGTATTGGACGCAGGACGCAAAGAAACGCGGCTTCACCGCCCGCCCGGTCATCGGCGGCGTGTTCGCGCAGATGCTCTACGACAAGGCCGTGTGGCAGAAGTATGCGAGCCGCGACAAGACCAAGGCCGCCAACTTCGCGCCGATGCCAGAAGCGCCGATTGTCCGGACGGTCGTGCCGAACGCGCGGGAGGACGCCAACATCACGTGGCGCTACACGACTCAAAAGCCAGCCGAAGCATGGTCCAAGCCTGGTTTCGACGACGCGGCGTGGCAGAAGGGCAAGGCCGGTTTCGGCACGCGCGGGACGCCCGGCGCTCGGGTGCGGACGGAGTGGAAGACCGCCGACATCTGGTTGCGGCGCGAGTTCGAGCTTCCGGCGAGCGCGACAGGCGAGCTGCGGCTCTCGCTCCACCACGATGAGGACGCGGAGGTCTTCATCAACGGCGTGCTGGCCGCGCAAGCCGCCGGTTACGTCAACGATTACGAGGAAGTGCCGCTGCTGCCCGCTGCACGCGCCGCGTTGAAGCCCGGCAAGAACCTCATCGCCATTCACTGCCACCAGACCAAGGGCGGCCAATACGTGGACGTCGGCGTCGTCGAGGTGGTGAGCAAAGCGGCGAAGTGACGCCGCCGTCATGAGCGCGCCGCAGCCTCAGCCGATGACTTCGAGCTTCGGGATGTAGGTGACGAAGCGCGCGCCCCACTGGCGGGCGAAGGCCAGTTTCTCCACGATCTCGTTCTTGAAGTTCCACGGCAGGATGACGATGAGGTCGGGTTTGGCGGCGGCGATGCGGTCGAAGCCGACGACGGGAATGTGGCTTTGCGGGAGAAACTTGCCCTGCTTGATGGGCGTCTCGTCCACGACGAACTCGATGAGGTCGGACTTGATGCCGCAGTAGTTGAGGAAGGTGTTGCCCTTGGCGGCCGCGCCGAAGCCGATGATGCGTCGGCCCTTCATCTTCTCGCCGATGAGGAAGTGGAGGAAAGTGTTCTTGGTTTCGTGGATGCGATGCTGAATGCCTTGATAGTAGGCGGGCGTGTCCACGCCGGCAGCTTTCTCCATGTCGAGCAGCTTGCCGACGGAGGCCGCGATGGGCTTGGAGCAGTCTGGGACGTGCTTGGCGTAGATGCGAAGCGAGCCGCCGTGGGTGGGCAGTTCCTCGACATCGAAAATCTCCAGCTCGTGATGCCGGAAGATGCGCTGGACGGCGAGGAACGAGAAGTAGGAATAGTGCTCGTGGTAGATGGTGTCGAACTCGTTGTTTTGGATGAGCCGGTGAAGGTGCGGGAACTCCATCGTGATGACGCCCGTCGGCTTCAACGCAAGCTTCAGGCCCGCGACGAAGTCGTTCAGGTTTGGCACGTGGGCCAGCACGTTGTTGCCGATGAGCAGGTCGGCCTGCCGGCCCTCCGCGGCGAGCCGTTGCGCGAGGGCCGTGCCGAAGAACTCGACGAATGTCTCGATGTCTTGGCGGATCGCCTGGTCGGCGGTGCTCTGGGTCGGCTCGATGCCGAGGCAGGGGATGCCGGCCTGCTTGAAGTTCTTCAGCAGGTAGCCGTCGTTGGAGGCGATCTCGACCACGAGCGAGCGGCCGCTCAAGCCGAAGAGCTTCGTCGCCTTCTGCGCATACTGGCGGCAGTGTTCGAGCCAGTGCTTCGAGACGGAGGAGAAATAGACATATTCCTGGCTGAAGATGTATTCGACCTTCTCATACTCGTCCACCTGCACGAGGCGGCACTGGCGGCAGACGAAGACCTTGAGCGGATAGACCGCCTCGGGTTTGTAGAGCTGCTTCTCGAGGACGAAGGCGTTGGCGATGGCGGTGTGGCCAAGGTCCACGAAGAGGTCGAGCTGGTTGCTGGCGCAGAATCGGCAGTTCACGGTGTCACGTCTTCTTTAAGCGACAGGAAGAATTGATGCAAGAACCGGCTGCGCTCCGGCCAGTCCCACTGGCGGACCAGATCGGCCGCCTCCTGTTGCAGGCGCCGGTATTCCTCCGGCTGGCCGAGCAACCGCAACAGCGCATCCGCCACGCGGTCGGCGTCGCCGACGGGCGTGACGCGGAGCATGCCTTTCGGGTAGCAGTAATCGAACCCCACGTGGTCGAACGCGATGACAGGCAACCCCGCCGCCATGCCCTCGGCCGCGGCCATGCCGCCGGTTTCATAGACCGACATGTGCAGAAACACGCGGCTCGATTTCAGGACGGCCCACTTCGCCGCGCCGTCCATGTAGCCGAGCAGGTCCACGGAACCTTCGAGGCCGCGCTCGCGCAGGTAACGCTTCACGGCTTCCTCTTCGGCCCCGTTGCCGATCATCGCCAGACGCGCGCCGGGCCGCTGCGCCACCACGCGACGCCAAGCCTGCACCGCAACCATCGGCCCCTTTTGCGGATGGAACCTTGCCATGAAGACGGCGTCGTATTTCCGCTGCGCTTCCGGCACGTCCGGCGTCGCGCGCGCCTGCGCGAGGTCCACGCCACCGTAGATGGCGCAAACCCGCTCGGCGGGGAAGCCGTCTCGCGCCATGACCTGCCGGTCAATCTCATTGCAAGCCACGATGCCGTCGGCGCGAGAGAGCATCAACCGGTAGCAGAGCCGCTGCGTCAGCCAATAGATCGAGCCGCGGATCACCGGCACCAGCCCGCGATAGGGGAAATCCTTCGACCACGGTTTCGAGGCGAAGAAATAGAGCGCATTCGCCCAGCGGACGCGGGAGCCGTGAAAGACCTTCGCCGCCCAGCCCGCGACGGTGTCGGGGAAAATGTCGCCGCAGCCGAACACGACCGCGCCGTGCGGCCAGCGTCCGCGCGCCATCACAATCGCGCCAGCGATCGTCTTGTAGAGGAACAGCAGCGGGAAGCACCGGTAGAGCCACCACGGCGTCGGCACGATAATGATGCGCAAGCCTTCCGAGCCGCCGAGGTAGCGTTCCATCCGCACGCGGCCGGAAGGGCACGTCACCACCGTCACCGTGTCGAACAATCGCCGCCACTGCTTCAGCGACTCGAACAGGATGCGGTCGCCGCCGCTGAGACCATCCGACGTGCGATAGTCCTCCGGCGCTGCGTTGTAGATGGCCACCAAGTCTGCCATAGGAAGTTCCCCGTCATAGAGCCACAAACCGCCGGCAAAGAAAAGCCCCGACTGGCCTGCGGGCCAAGCCTTCCCAAACGGCCCCTCGGCTGATAGAAGGTTCTCATGCGAGCCGCGCCTTTCCTTGTCACCTGCCTCCTCTGCGTCACCGCGCACGCTGCTCAGGCCGCCGCTCAACCGGGTTTCTTCCGCGTCGAGAAACGCGACGGGCGATGGGGGATCATTGATCCCGACGGCAAGCCGTTCATCTCGAAAGGCGTAACAACTGTCCATTTCATTCAGGACAGAATCCAAGGCACTGACCGCTCGCCTTACGGCGAGACCAACCAGCGCAAATACGGCAGCGAGCAAGCTTGGCGCGAGGCCGCCGCGCGGCGGCTTATCGGCTGGGGATTCAACACACTCGGCGCGTGGTCGGATGTGAAGCTTGCCGACATCGAGGCCAACGGCCGGCGGCTCGCTTACACCGTGAACCTCGACTTCGGCTCGCACTTTGTGGCGGAGAAAGTGCGCGGCGCGGCGTGGCTCCACGGCATCTTCCCCGACGTTTTCGATCCCGCATTCGAGACGGTTTGCCGGCGCATTGCCGGGAAGCAGTGCGCGTCCCGCAAGGACGACCGGCGGCTGCTCGGCTGGTTCACCGACAACGAACTGCGCTGGGGCGCCGACTGGCGCGGCAAGGAGGAGTTGCTGGCGATGTTTCTGAATCTCCCGTCCGGCACCCCCGGCCGCGTGGCTGCTATTGCGACGCTGCGCGAGCGCTACGGTGAGGTCGCGAAGTTCAACGCGGTCTGGAAGACAGCCGTTGCCTCGTGGGACGAACTGGCCGCGACGAAGGAGGTCAAGCAACCGTTCGAGAACCGCAAGCGCGCCGCGCAAAACGCCGAGGTCAATCGTGACGCCGGAGGCGGCGAGGGCGCAGCATTCATCAAGGACTGCGATGCATTCGTGGCGAAGCTCGCCGAGCGCTACTTCAAGATCACCGGTGACGCGATCAAGGCCGCCGACCCGAACCACATGAACTTCGGTTGCCGGTTCGCCTATGTGCCCGCGCAGCCGGTCATCGAGGCTGCGGGCCGGCATCTCGATGGCGTCTCGTTCAATTGCTACCAGCACGACCCGCGTAACGTCATCGAGCGTTACTCGGCGTTCGGCAAGCCGCTCATCATCGGCGAGTTTTCGTTCCGCGGCGACGACAGTGGTTTGCCCAACACCCGAGGCGCCGGCCCGCGCGTGAAGACGCAGGCCGATCGCGCCGCCGCGTTCGAGAAATATGTCCGCGTGGCGCTCTCGATGCCCGCGCTAGTGGGCTACCACTGGTTCGAGCACGCCGACGAGCCCAAGGAGGGCCGCTTCGACGGCGAGAACTCCAACTACGGCCTCGTCAACATCAACGACGAACCGTATGTCGAGCTGACGCGCGCGATGAAGGCGCTTAATGCACAAGCTGAAGCGCTTCATGCCACGCCAGCAGATGCGAAGTAGCATCAGCTGCTACGAAATCCTCGCCTCGCGCCCGCCGTCGGCGTAGAAACTCGCCTGTCATGAGCCACCTCAACCACTTCGGGGCCAAGGGCGACGGCAAGGCGGACGACACCGCCGCCATCCAACACTTCATCGAGCAATGCGACGGCCACGTTGCGTTGCCGCGCGGCGATTATCGCATCACCAAACCGCTGGAGATTGACCTGAGCCGCCTCGGGCGCACGGCTATCAGCGGCACGGGCGGCGTCGCGAGTCTCATCATGGACGGGCCGGGGCCGGCCATCCGCCTCATCGGCACACACGGTGGGACGGCCGACCCGAATTCGTTCAAGCCGGGTGTGTGGGCGATGGAGCGGATGCCGACCGTCAGCGCCATCGAGATCGTCGGCGCGCACGACGAAGCCGACGGCATCGAACTGTCCGGCACGATGCAACCGACCCTCAGCGGTGTGTTCATCCGCCAATGCCGCTACGGCGTGCATCTGGTCAAACGCAACCGCAACGTCCTCATCGCCGACTCGCACATCTACCACGGGCGCGGCCCGGCCATCGGCATCTACTTCGACGGCGTCAACCTTCACCAGACCAACATCGTCGGCTGTCACATCAGCTATTGCCGCCACGCCGGCATCAAGATTCAGCGAAGCGAAATCCGCAACTTCCAGGTCACCGGCTGCGACATCGAATACAACTTCGACGAGACCGCGCCCGACTCCGCGGACGTGTGGATTGACGCCCGCGAGAGCACCGTGCGCGAGGGCACCATCGCCTCGTGCACCATCCAGGCCAAGCGCAGCCCCGGCGGCGCCAACGTCCGCATCGAAGGCAGCGACGACCCCGCGTCGCGCAAGGCCGGTCTCTGGACCATCGCCGGCAATGTCATCCAGAGCCAGGAGACAAACCTGTTGCTGCGCTCCTGCCGCGGCGTCGTGGTGACCGGCAATTCGTTCTGCTCCGGCTACGAGCGGAACATTGTCATCGAGAAGTGCCGCAACATCGTCGTCGGCTCAAACACGCTCGACTACAACCCCGACTACAAAGGCGACCGCGTGGACGGTATCACCGTGCGTGGTTCCTCCGGCATCAACCTCCACGGCCTCATCGTCGAGTCCGCGCGCGCCGGCAGCGCCGAGTCCGGCGGTGCGATCGAGGTGTTCGATTCCAGCGAGATTGCCATCGCCAACTGCCAGGTCTTCGACCCCCTCCATCGCGGCCTCCACCTCGACGGCGTCCGCAACGCGCAGGTGAGCAACTGTGCCGTGCACTGCCGCCAGCCGCAAGCGACCATGCGCGAAGCTGTCCTGCTCCGCCGCACCAGCCGTGACGTGCTGCTGCCGGGCAACCTGCTGGCGCGCGGCACTGCGGGCGATGTGACAGTGGAATAACCAAGGGAAAGGAGCATGGCAGAGACAGGCAGTGGCGAGGGTTGCGGCGAGATGTGAAACATGTTATACAGGCGGCATGAAGACGATGACTGTTCGTGACATCCGGCACCGATGGCCAGAGGCTGAGAAGGCTTTGGCGGAGGACGGCGAAATCGTGGTGACACGCGACGCCAAGCCGGTGGCGAAGATCATCCCCTACACCGCACCGGCTAGGAAGAAGAGGGCGCGATTTGACCCGGAGGAACACATGCGGTGGTTGCGAGAAATGTGGAAGGACGAGCCGCATCAACCCTCCACGGACAAACTGCTGCGCGAGGACAGGGAGGATGACGAATGGAAGCCCGCCAAGTGATGTCAGCGAGGATTGCTTGCCGTAGTGGCTCTCGGCGAGTGTGACCGCAAGAAGGAAGCACCATGAGCCTCTACTTGGACACCAGCGTATTGTTGAAGGTCTTCTTCAATGAGCCGGAGTCGGCGAAGACGGCGGTGCTCATCGGCCGCGAGCCTCATATCACCGTCTCCTCTCTCGCGAGGCTGGAGGCCCTCGTTCAGATCCAGCGTCATGTCGCAGCAGCCTTGGTGCGGGCCGAGATGGCGGATCGGCTGAGGCAGCAGATCGAAATCCGGCTCCAGTTGGCGCCGTTTGAACTGCGAAAATGTCCCGCCACTCTGATTGAAACCGCCGAAAAACAAATCGCCTCGCCGACGACCTATTGTCC
>JACRKA010000245.1 GCA_016219905.1 Verrucomicrobiota bacterium | reverse complement strand
TGGGGCGGCTTCGTTGTCGCGGCTCCCTACAACAACTACTCCAACTACCAGAACTACAACAACTACTACGGCTGGTAACGCCATCGCCGCATCGTTGATTCCGCCCCAGTCGCAATCCGATACGCGGCTGGGGCGGAATCGCCTCCGCAACCGAACCCGCCATGGTTGCGCCGACTTGCCGCATGATCCGTGGCGGACATTTTATCAACGGACCAACGAAAGGGAATAAGCCATGGCAATCCTGCAAAGCATCAACGGGCAATTCTACCAAGTGCCGGACGACAAAGCCGAGAAATGCCTCGTGCCGCCCGACAAAGTGGAGGAAACCCTGCGCGCGGCCGGCATCGTGCAGCAACAGCAACAGCCGTGCTGCGCCCGCCGCGGCGGCACGCCCTCCGTCATCATCTACGTCGTGGGTGATGAACCGCCACGCGTCATGACAATGGGGCAAGGCATGGGGCCGCAAAACCAAGTGGAAGCCTACGGCGGCGGCCATCACGGCGGTCACGGCGGTCACCACGGCGGTCACCACGGCGGTGGCGCGGGGTGGTGGGGACTTGCGGGCCTGGCGCTGACCGCAGCCGCAGCCGCCTCCTATAACAACTACTCCAACTACCGGAACTACTATAACTACGGCGGCGGCTGGTGAGCTGCCGCGTCGCATCGTTTCTTCCTCCCCGGCCATGCACCGAAGCCCCGGCCGGGGAGGAACGGCGATGAGCGCACTCTGCACTTGAGGCAAACGTCGAAAGGGGCTTTACTCCGCCCATCCCCGTGAATAATCCACAATCCGGTCCACCATCCGGCCAGCCGACGGCCGGCCCCCAACGACCCCCGCCCGGCATGATGCCGCCGCCTGGCCCGCCAGCGCCCCGGCGATCGCTCGGCTACTTCCTGCGCGGCTCGTGGCGGATGCTGACCGACGACGAGAAACGCGTCGTTCGTGTCACGATGTGGCAACTGCTCGCCGCGCGGCTTGTGGCCGGCATCGCGCTGGTCATCGTGGCGCGCCAATCGGGCGCGCTCACGGGAGCCCTCATGCAGTCCAGCCCGTGGTTGACGGCCTTCTGCGTCTTCGTCGGGCTGACCTTGTTGAACGTGCCGTTGGAGTATTACCGGAATTACTGGGCGGAGGTGCTGCGCGAACGACTCAGCAAGCTTTTCCAGTTCCGGGTCTTCGAGTTCATGCAGGCCCAGTCGGTGGACTTTTTCATGGGGCGCAACCCCGGCGAGTTGATGCGCCAGTTGGGCAAGGCAGCCACCGCCGTCCAGTTCCTGCTCTGCGACACCGTCGTGCTTGCGCTCTCGGACATTCTCTTTCTCCTCGCCTACGTCGCGTATCTCTTCTCGTTGAACTGGCAGCTCACGCTGTTGTTGCTCGCCGCGTGCAGCGCGATCCCGTTCATTATCGTCTGGCTCATCTACCCGACGCTGGAACGGGTGTCGTTCGAGCGCAACGAGCTGGACAACGTCTATGGCGGCAAGATGTTCGAGGGCATCGTCGGCGTGAAGGAGATCCAGCTCAACAACGCCCAGGGCTGGATCATCAGCGACATGCGCAAACTGACCGAGGATCTCATCGGGCGCAACCTGCGCGTGGAGCGATGGGAAGGAATCAATCGCCAGACCACCTCGCTCATCGGCACGGTCACGATGCTGGTCATCCTCGGCGCGGGCAGTTGGCTGGTCATGACCAAGAAACTCGCCGGCGGCTGGCCGGAGCTGTTCGTGTTCTACACGCTGGTGCCGAGCGTCTTCTCGCTGCTGGTGTCGCTCTGCAGCACCTCCGCGCGCTACACCGAGCTGCGGCCGCAGGTGGCCGAAGGCTTCGACATCCTGGAGACCCCGCCGCGCGTCGTGGACCGGCCCGACGCGCGCCCGATGCCGCCGATGCACGACAAGATTGCATTCCGCAACGTCACGTTCGCCTTTTCGCCGGACTCACCCCCGGTGCTTCGCGACCTCAGCTTCGAGATCAAGGCGGGCCAGCGCGTCGCCCTCGTCGGCCGGCGCGGCTGCGGCAAGAGCACCATCTTCAACCTGCTCTGCCGGTTCCTCGAAACTGAAGACAGCCAGGGTGTCATTGAACTCGACGGCGTGGACATCCGCCAATACACGCTGGCCAGCGTCCGCGCCCAGTTTGGCATGGTCACGCAAAAGCCGTTCTTCAAACAGGCGAGCGTCAAAGAGAACCTCCTGCTGGCCAAACCCGATGCCACCGAGGAGCAGATCATCCGCGCCTGCCAGGACGCGCAGATCCACGACGTGATCATGCGGAAGTTCGATGGCCGCTGCTCCGGCTACGACACCAACGTCAACGCCTTCAGCGGTGGCGAGCAGGTCTCGATCGCCATCGCCCGCTGCTACCTGCGCCAGCCTTCAATCATCCTGCTCGACGAGCCGCTGG
>JACRKA010000244.1 GCA_016219905.1 Verrucomicrobiota bacterium | reverse complement strand
GCTGACCATCGCAGCCGTCGGCGTCGAGAACCTGTTCCGCGCGCGCCGCGTGATGTTCTACGCGCCGGTCGAGTGGCACATCCACCGCGGGAAACGCTGGGTCCTCGCGTTCTGCTTCGGCCTCATCCACGGCTTCGGCTTCGCCAACGTGCTGAAGGAGATGGACCTCAGCGCGCAGGGCATCGCCGTCTCGCTGGTCTGCTTCAACGTCGGCGTCGAGATCGGCCAGGTGATGATCGTGGCGGCGATTTTCCCGGTGTTGTGGGGGCTGGAACACCTCAGCCAGCTCGGCCATCGCTCGCTGGCGCGGCTCGGCTCGGCGATCATCGTGGTGCTGGGGGCGTTCTGGTTCATGGAGCGGACGGAGCCAGCTTGGAGTTCCAGGCTATCAGCTCTCCGCAACATCAGTTTCAAGGATACAACTCCCTGGGTTCCTAAAAAATGACGGCAGACCTCCGGCTCACCACTTCACTTCCCAGAACTCGCCGGGCTGGCTGAGGGCGGCGGCTTCCTCCAGCGTGAGCCAGCGTTCCTCGAACTCCTTGCCCCACGAATCGGAGGTGGCAACCTCCTTGGTGCGGCCGTTGTAGCCGATGATCATGCACAGGTGGGCGTTCATGGGCGAGACGGAGATCTGCTTGGCGGCCTTGCGTTTCGGCTTGAGCTGCTCGATCCAGCCGTTCCAGTCGGTGACCTTGCGGCGCTCGACGGCGCGGGTGCTGAGTTCCTTGTAAAGATCCTTCTCGACGAACACGCCCCACATCAGCGGCAGGCCTTTGTCTATGTAGCGCGCCAGGCTCATGATCTTCAGTTCGGCGTCCACCCGGCTGAGCTTGCGGCCATAGCGGGAGACGAGGGACTGGACGTTCTCGGCCATCAACCCCGCGTAGGTGCCGCCGCCGGCCTTGGTCTGGCCGGCCATCGCCAGCACATACATGTCCGCCGGGATGCCGAGGTAGCGCAGGTAACGCTCCCAGGTCGCCGGCACGCAGTAACCTTTCGGGCCTTGATCCACCATCGGGATGTCAGTGACGACCACGTCGCCGTTGTCGCGGCGTTTGACGCGCTGGCCGAGGAGCTGGCGCAACTCGACGTCGCTGACGCGCTCGATGCGGCCCTCCTTGTCGGCGATGGCCGCCGGCACGATGCGCACGCCGACGTAGTTGTCGCGCGGCACCTCCAGCAGGAGGGCGTGGCCCTTCCAGTTCCAGCGATGCGCCTTGGTGCGCGTCTCGCTGCCCTGGCCGAACCGCGCCGCCACCGGGTCGCCGAGGGCGGACTTGAACGCCCTTTCAATCGCCGCCGCGTCCTGCTCCATCTCGGCCGCCGATGAACGGTCGCCTTTGTTGGCGAAGATCATGGAGAACTCCGTGGGCTTGCCCTTGGCCGCCCAGAACGCGAGGGAATACGGCCGGCAGCCGAGCACGCGCGCGTCGTCCCTCGCGTAGAGCCGGAAGCTGGACTGCGTGGTCGTGCGCGACTCCTGCGGCCAGCTCAGTCGCGTGGCCACGGCGGCGTCCGTGTCGTCCCAGAGCGCATCGTCCTGCCAGAGCGGGATGCCGAGGGCCGTGTTCATCTCGGCGAACGCCGGGACGCGGGCGGGCGCAGCTGCGGGCGTGAGCGAGGGCAGCCGCAGCGGTGTCGGCGCTGGCGGCGCGGCGGGGGCCGCGGCGGCCCATGCACAGAGCGCGATCAGTGGAAGTGTGGCCTTCATGGTGCGTGATATTACAGCAAATGCGCGGCCCGTAAAGCGAAGCTTGGCGCGCCATTTGACAGCGGCGGGTTCATCCGCGAGAGTGGCAGCGGAGAGGGCCGCCCCAGCCGCATCGAGGTGTGCAGGATGATAGGAAAGCGGATCGAGGCCTGTGAAGCCGGAGCGAGCGTGGTCGAATACGCGTTGATGCTGGCCTTGGTCGCATTGGTGTCTGTCATCGTCATGCGTTTCCTCTCGAGCAACATGACCCAGACGATGGACAGCGCCGGCAGCCAGATGACCCGCGAGAACATCCCGAACAGCGCGCCAGCCGCCCCGGAGCGCTAAGCCGGCGATCCGGCCGGAGGATTCCACGCCAGCGTTGAAGTTCAGGCGGTTCGTGTCATCATGCCGCGACACGCGCGACCGCCGGACGCCATGAACACACGCCGCCTTCTTCCACTCGCACTCACTGCCCTTCTGGTTGCCGCTTCACTTGCCGGGCCGGCCGTCGCGCAGACCAACGACGTGCTGCGCACGCTGCGGTCGGGCCATCCGCGGGTGTTCCTGACCGGCGCCGATTGGGCGCGTGTGAAACAAACCATCGGGAAGGAGCCGCTCGCGAAGCAGTGGCACGGGCAACTGCGGGCCGACGCGGAGAAGATGCTCGGCCAGCCGCCCATCGAGCGCAAGCTGATCGGCCCGCGCCTGCTCGACAAGAGCCGCACCGCGCTGGCGCGCGTGAGCACGCTGGCGGCGCTCTACCGGCTCGACGGCGACCGGCGTTTCGCGGAGCGCGCGCGCAAGGAGATGCTGGCCGCCGCGGCGTTTTCGGACTGGAACCCGAAACATTTCCTCGACGTGGCCGAGATGACCAACGCGCTGGCCATCGGCTACGACTGGCTGTTTGATTTCCTGCCAGCGGAAGACCGCGCGACGATCCGCCGGGCGATCGTCGAGAAGGGGCTGAAGGAATCGCTGCCCATCTACGCGGCGCATCGCTGGTGGGCGAAGGCGCACCACAATTGGAACCAGGTCTGCAACGGCGGCATGACCGCCGGCGCGCTGGCGATTGCCGACGAAGAGCCGGAGCTGGCGCGGCGGACCGTCACGGAAGCGGTCGCGTCGGTGCCGCTGGCGATGGCCAGCTATGCGCCGGACGGCGGCTGGGAGGAAGGCCCCGGTTACTGGAGCTACGCGACACGCTACAACGTGTTCATGATCGCCGCGCTCCAAAGCGCGCTGGGCACGGATTTCGATCTGAGCCGGCTGCCGGGCTTTGCCGACGCGGGCTTGTTCCGAATCCACAGCGTCGGACCGATGGGACGGCCGTTCAACTTCGCCGACGCGGGCGACAAGCGTGGAACCACGTCCGAGATGCTGTGGCTGGCGCGCGCGTTCGACCGGCCGGTCTATGCGGCCTTTGAGCGTGAGTCGGCGGTGACGCATCCGGGCATCTTCCACCTGCTTTGGTTCGACGGCCGCGGCGGCGCGTTGCGCGACGCGGCGCTGCCGCCCGACGCGTTCTTCCGCGGCGTCAACGTCGCGTTCTTCCGCGGCGCGTGGGGCGACCCGGCCGCGACGTTTGTCGGCTTCAAGGGCGGCGACAACAAGGCCAACCACAGCCACCTCGACCTCGGCAGCTTTGTGCTCGACGCGCTCGGCCAGCGCTGGGCGCTCGACCTCGGCGGCGACGACTACAACCTGCCGGGCTACTTCGGCAAACAGCGCTGGAGTTACTACCGCCTCCGGACCGAGAGCCACAACACGCTGACGCTCGACGGCGAGAACCAGGACCCGTCCGGCAAGGCGCCGATCATCGCGTCCGGCTCGACGCCGCAGCGCGCGTTCGCGGTGGCGGACCTGACCGGCGGCTATCGCGCGAAGGCGACGTGTGTGCAGCGCGGCATGGCGTTGCTCGGCCGGCGCGACGTGCTGGTGCAGGACGAATTGCAGGCTCCACAACCGGTCGAGGTCGTCTGGAGTTTGCTGACCGAGGCGAAGGTCAAGATTGACGGCCGGCGCGCGACGTTGACGCAAGGCGGCGCGAAGCTGGAGGCGCGCATCCTCGCGCCGGCGGACGCGCGGTTCGAGGTCGTGTCAGCCAATCCGCCCAAGCCGCAGCACCAGCAGCCGAAAGTCCGCAATCTGACGGTCCGGCTGCCATCGAAGACCTGCGACACGCGCATTGCGGTGCTGCTCTCGCCGGGCGGCGCGGCGGACACCCGCCCGCCGTTGACGCCGCTGGCAGCGTGGAAGTGAAGAATCCACATTGCGTCAAACAGCTTTGCTAATCGGAGCCAATCCTGTATAAGTCGCCGCGCAGAACAGAGGACAACACCATGAAACGAACCTCGACACTGACCCGCCGTGATTTCCTCCGCACCACCAGCCTGGGCCTTGCCGCCGCGAGTGTCGGCGCGCCGTCGCTGCTCGCGCGGCCTTCGAGAGGCGAGCGCGCTCTCGTCGTCCTCGAACTGAGTGGCGGCAACGACGGTCTCAACACCATCGTGCCGTTTGGCGACGACGCCTATTACCGCGAGCGGCCGACGCTCGCCATCAAGCCCGCCGACGTGCTCAAGATCGGCGACCGGCTTGGTTTCAATGCCAGCCTGAAGCCGCTGATGCCGCTGTGGGACGGCGGGCAGATGGCGGTGGTCAACGGCGTCGGTTATCCGAACCCGAACCGGAGCCATTTTCGCTCGATGGAGATCTGGCACACGGCGGCGGACGCCGACGCGACGGAGCCGCACGGCTGGCTGGGGCGTTACTTCGATCACGCGTGCCCGGAGTGCGGCACGCCGGAGCTGGCGGTGAGCGTGGCGCGCGAGGTGCCGCACGCGATCACCGGCCGGGCCGGCGTGGGCGTGGCGGTGGACGGCGCGTCGGAAAAGATCGGCGCGGCGCTGGCACGCGGCAGGGTCAACGGCGCGGCGTATCCGGACACGACGTTCGGGCACGGGCTGGCCCAAATCGCCGCGATGGTCGGCGGCGGGCTGGACGCGCGGGTGTATTGCCACGAGATCTGCGGTTTCGACACGCACGCGAACCAGTTGCCGAACCACGCGCGGCTCTGGAACGAGACGGGCGCGGGGCTGGCGGCGTTTTTCCGCGACCTGGAGCGGCGCGGCGCCGCGGAACGGGTGTTGGTGATGGCGTTCAGCGAGTTCGGCCGGCGCGTGACCGAGAACGGTTCCGACGGCTGCGATCACGGCGCGGCGGGGCCGGTGTTCCTGTGGGGCCGGCCGGTGCGCGGCGGCTTGCACGGGGTCATGCCGGGCCTGACGGATCTCGACGGCGGCGACCTGAAGATGACGGTGGATTTCCGCGGTGTGTATGCAACGGTGCTGGAGGGCTGGATGGGCGTGAAGCCGGCGCACGTGCTGGGCCGGGAGTTCCCGAAGCTGGCGGTGCTGGCCTGAGAAATGACGCCGTTGAACAAGGAGACGCCGCTCCCGTCCGGGCCACGAGCGGCTGCGTGGAAACGCCTGCCTTTTTTGAACGCTGAAGAACCATGAGCCGTTACGCGCATTCCAAGAAGCTGTTCGAGCGGGCCTCGCGGGCCGTCGCGGGCGGCGTCAACAGCCAGTGGCGCGCGCAGCAGCCGCCGCATCCGCTGTTCTTCACGCGCGGGGCTGGCTCGCGGCTGTGGGACGCCGACGACAACGAATACGTGGACTGGGCGCTGGGCGAAGGGACGATGGTGCTGGGCCATTCGCCGGCGGGGGTGATCGAGCGGATCATCGAGGCGATATGCGGGGGCCAGCTCTACGGCGGGCAGCACGAGGCGGAGGTGTTGCTGGCGGAGAAGTTGTGCAAGCTCATCCCGTGCGCGGAGGTGACGCGGCTGGCCCTGTCGGGCAGCGAGGCGGTGCACCTGGCGTTGCGGCTGGCGCGGGCGGCGAAACGGCGGCCGCGGTTCATCCGGTTCGAGGGGCACTACCACGGCTGGATGGACGGCGAGGCGGTGAGCGTGAACCCGACGCCGGACCAGCACGGGCCGCGCGAGAACCCGATGCCGGTGCCGTGGAGCGACGGCCAGCGGGCGAGCGCGCTGGCCGAGTGCGTGGTGCTGCCGTGGAACGACCTGGACCTGGCGCGGCGGACGGTGGAGCGGTTGCAGGATGACATCGCGGCGGTCATCACCGAGCCGGTGATGGGCCACAACGGCTGCGTGATGCCGGAGCAGGGATTCCTGGAGGGGCTGCGCCGGACGTGTGACACGCACAACGTGCTGTTGATTTTCGATGAGTGCCTCACCGGTTTCCGCTTGTCGGCCGGCGGCGCGCAACAACATTTCGGCGTCACGCCGGACCTGGCCGTGTTCGGCGGCGCGATGGGAAACGGGTTTCCGATCAGCGCGCTGGCCGGCCGGCGCAAGCTGATGGACCTGGTGGCCACGGGCGCCTGCGCCCACGCAGGCACGGCCAACGCGGGCTGCGCGTCGGTCACGTCCGCGCTGGCCACGATCGAGAAGTTGGAGGCCGACCACGGCGCGGTGTTCAAGCAACTGGCCGACCGCGCGAAGCATCTCATGGAGGGCCTGCGGCGCGCGGCGCAGGCGGCGCGGGTGCCGGTGTTGCTGCAAGGGCCGGGGCCGATGTTCCACCTGGGCTTCACCTCGCAGCTCCGCGTGCGCGACTATCGCGACACGACCCGCTATGACCGCGCGCGCTATGTCCGGTTCTGCCGCGCGATGCTCGACCACGGCGTGCGGCTGCTGCCACGCGGTGTGTGGTTTGTCAGCGCCGCGCACACGGAGGAGGACATCCAGAAGACGGTCGCGGCGGCCGAGGTGTCGCTGAAGACGCTGTGAGGCGGGCGCGGCTCAGCGCGCGGGCGGCGCGGCGCGGGCCGGGTCGAGGAAGTAGTAGCGCGCGTAGTGGGCGGCCAGCCTCGCGGCTTTCGGGATGAAGCCATCGTCGTTGACCCACTCCTTGCGTTCGCGGACCGAGTCCACAAATTCGTATTGGGCCAACTGCGTGCCGTCCGGCGCGAGGAAGCTGAACTGGATGCGCGCCACGCCAAGCAGCGGCACCGGCATCGGCTCGGCTTCCGGCCCGATCAGGATCGAGCCGCCGCCTTTGGGGTTTGGAATGGAGCGCGGGACGCGCCGCGGGGGCCAGGGTGCCTTCGGCTCTTCGTAGAGGAGGAACTTGACCTCGATGACGAGGCCGGTCTTTCCGAGCTTGAAGTTGGGTTCATCGCGCGCCGTCAGCTCGCGTTCGGTGCGCCAGCGCAGGCGCGACTCGACCTCCAGGGGCGACCAGGTCGGGTTGGGCACTGCGCGCACCTCGACGTCGCTGAACTTCTGGATCGTCTTCGGCGCGGGATACATCGGCTTGTCCTCGGCGGCGGCCGCCCAGCCGGCCGACCCGGCCAGGAGGAGCATTGCAAGGGGGAGCGTTTTCACGGGCGAAATTACCATCGGCATCCTGCGGCCGCAAACCTCCTACCGCGGCAGCAGCCGCAGCCGGTCATCGGAGAAACCCGCGCGGTTCCACGTGAGATACCGCGCGTCGCCCAGCGGGCTGGGCTGCCACCGCTCGCCCACCTTGAAGAGCCGGTAAAGCGGGCCGGTGTAGATGAGACGGAACCGGGTCAGGGTCTCCGGCTCGAAATGCAGCCGATACGCCGCGCAGTCGCGGCGGACCATCAGGTGGTTGCTGTCGTAGCGCCACTGGCCGGGCGCCAGTTCCAGCATCGTCGCCGCCGCCACCACCACGTAACGCGCGCCGTGCTGCCGGCAGAACGCCGCCAGGTCCGCCTCCGAACCGAACAGCGCCTCGCTGAAGGCCGCCAGCCGCGCGCGGTTGCCGCGGTTGAGCACGTCGTCATGCACGAGGATCGGCCGGCCGGTGGCCGCCAGCAGCGTGCTGCCGAGCATCGCCGGGGCCGCCAGCGCCGCGTCCGGTTCGGCCAGCGACCGCACCTGTTTGATCAGCGCCAGCACGAAGCCCGGCGGCGGCCGGTCGTTGCCGCCGGTGAACTTCAACAGCCCGACGACGTTCGCCGCCACCGCGCCCGCCAGCAAAAAAGCCGCAATGATTTTGGGCCGCGCCCCGAGCCGCCACAACGGCGGATAACGGCCCACGTTCAGCGCCACGTCCACCAGCGACCCCGCCGTGACCGACGCGGCCCACACAAACCACCCGTCCAGGTCCGAGGCGAGCACCCAGAAGAACGCCAGCACGCCCGTCAACCCGATCATCACCACCCGCCCGAACGGCACCACCAGCCGCGCGCCGCTCGCGATGGCCGCCGCGCCCGCCTGGTGCCGCATCTGGATGAACGGCAGCACCATCGCCAGGGGCGTCAGCAGCAACAGCCCCAGCGCCGACAACCACAACGTCGTCACCTCCGGCCCCAGGAACGACTGCGTCCACAACCACCGCACGTCGTCCTCCAGCGCGTGCGGCACGATCGGGATCTGGCCGAAGTTCACCAGCTTCGCCAGCACCAGATTCAGCAACACCGGATAATCCGCCAGCTTCGACCGCGTGAACCATCGCGTCGCCACCGCCAGCGCGACCAACAAGCCGGACGCCAGCAACCACAAAGCCATCGGCGCCAGCCGCCGCCGCCACCGGAACGCCCGCGGCATCAACCGCGCCGTGTCTCCCAACAACCGCCAGCCCGCCGGCAGCGGCAGTTCCACCCGCCGCAGCAGAAAACCCAGCACCACCCACGCCCCGCCGAAAATCACCGGCAACGACCACGCCGTGCCGCGCGCCGTCAGCGACGGCACCGTCAATCCCGCGCCCACCATCGCCAGCCCGACGAGAATCGCCGGCTCGTAAAGCGCCCGGCCTTGGAGGGTGCGCGGCGTCCGCGTCGGCTCCGGCTCCGTCACCAGGTCAATCGCCAGGTGGTGATAGTCAATCGCCGCCGCGATCACCATCACCAGCAGCAGCATCCAGCTCGCCGACGGCCACAGCGTCAGCGTCCACCAACAACAGCCCGCCGCCAGCAACCCGCGCGCGATGCGTCGCGGCGTGTTCTCCGTCACGGCCGTCAATGCCAGATACACCGTCAGGAACAGCCACGGCTGCGCAAAGTCCGCCGCCGAAAACCGCGGCAGGTTGGATGCGTGCAGGCCCCCGTAGGCCGTGGCCCACAACACCACGCTCGCCAGCCCCGCCGGCCTCCGGTGCCACAGGCGCCGCGACAGCAGGTAAACCGGCCACACCGCCAGCGCCGACATCGCGCTCGCCCACCACACCAGGAACGCGTGAAACGACGCCGGGCATCCCGCTGCCGCCACTGTCCGGTAGGACGCCGCCGCCAGCTTCTCCATGATCCGCGCGTCTTCGGCCCGCGTGCTCACGCCGCGCGGCCACAGCACCGCCGTGTCCTGCTCCGGGATCTCGATGCCCGTGGCCAGCATCTTCGCGTAGCGATAGCGCAGCGCGTCGGTGCCCCAGAACATCGCCGTGTCGTCCCGCGCGCTGAAGTCCGGGTTGCCCGCCACCCGCTCCGCCTTGAACCACGCCGCGCCCGCCCACAACGCCAGCAGCGCCAGCGCCACCAGCGCGCGGCGGACCGGCTCAGGGATGTGAGGCGCCGAGGTCACGCAGCGTTGTTTATTGCCAAACGCCGCCCCCGCCACAACTCGAAACTTCCAACAGGTCGGGCGGACACGGACTCCGGGCGCGATTTGATTTGGAATCCGCCGGTTGAATTGTTAAGCCTCCTGCCACTGCTTGCCGATGAGAAGGCGACGCCGACAACGATCATTCCTGGGCCGGCTGCTGCGGTTGCCGCTGCGGCAGGTGCCCGGCCGCGTCCGCAAGCCGGTCCTCAGCGGGCCGCTGCGCGGCTGGAAATGGGTCGTCGGCTCGAGCATCCGCGACTGCTGGCTCGGCTCCTACGAAGCCGGCAAACAACGGCTCTTCGCCCGGACCGTCAAGCCCGGCAGCATCGTCTTCGACATCAGCTCGCACGTCGGGTTCTACAGTCTCCTGGCGTCCTCGCGCCTCGGGCCGGCCGGCCGCGTGTTTGCCTTCGAGCCGATGCCGCGCAACCTGGCCTGTCTCCGCGAGCACCTGCGGATCAACGGCGTCACCAATGTCACGATCATCGAGAAGGCCGTGGCCGATGCGGCCGGCGTGGCGGCGTTCACCGCGGCCGGCAGCAGTTATGAGGGGCACCTGTTGCCCGGCGGCGAACTCCAGATCGAAACCGTCGCGCTCGACGACCTGATCGCCCAAGGCCGGCTGCCGGTTCCCGACCTCCTGAAGATTGATGTCGAAGGCGCGGAGGTAAGCGTCTTGAAAGGCGCGAAGAAACTCCTCACGGGCCGCCGCCCGACGATCTTCCTCGCCACGCACGCCATGCCCGACCTCGGCTACAACACCCACGACCCGTGCTGCCAATTGTTGCGCGAGCATGGCTACCAACTCACACCCATCGGCGACGCCTCCGATGAAATACTGGCCGAGCACCGATAGCTGGGCGTTGCCCCCTCGTCGCACAGAGTCCCGCGCCATCCCGAAACTGGAAACCCACATGAAAACCTTCCGCATCACTTGCTGGCTGCTGCTGGCCGCCGCCCTCGCCGCCGACGCGACTGCGCAGACGCCGTCCGCCGCCACCGCGCTGCCCTACAAGTCTTTCCACGCCAAGATCCTCGTCTCCGCCGCCGGCATGTCCGGCATCCCCAGCGAAATCTGGTTCCGCGCCCCCGACCGTTTCCGCATGGTCAACATCGTCATGGGCCGCCCGATGACCAGCATCATGGTCGGCCAGGACGTCTTCACCTTCCAGCAAGGCGTGCCGATCGGCATGAAACTCAACCGCGCCTCGATGCCCGGCGGCGAACAGTCCGCCGACCAGATGCTCCGCAAAGCGGTCGAGTGGAAACAACGCGGCCGCAAGGTCGGCTCCGAAGCCGTCCACGGCCGCCCCTGCGACATCTACGAGTTCAGCGAGACGGTCATGGGCCGCGCCGCCTCCGGCAAAGTCTGGCTCTGGACCGCCAACGGCTTCCCGCTGCGCAGCGTCACCAGCGGCGCTGAAATGACCGTCACCGAAATCCAGCTCGACGTGCCGCTGGCCGACGCCTTGTTCGCGCCGCCGTCCAACATCCAGTTCCAGGATGTCGGCGGCATCATGCGAAACCTCGACCTCGACCAGCTCCGCCAGCAACTCGGCGGCGGGCGGCAGTAGGAACATCACGAGGATTGCGCGCGTGCGAACACTGGCCGCCATTGTCATCGCCTCGCTGCCGTGGATGGCGGCCGCCGCTGACCCGTGGACGCCCGCCGAACTGCGCGCCTTCGCCCACGACCTCAGCGACTACGTCACCGTCCACCACATCCGCCGCGACACCGCCTCGCCGCTCGCCGGCATGGTCTATCGCTGGTATCGCCCCAGCGACGGCCGCTGGCTCCTGGACCCGCGCGCCAACATGCTCGGCGACGGCGTCTCGTTCGCCACCGCGCTCGCCCTCTTCCACCGCGCCACGCGCGACCCCGAACCGCTCGCCGCGCTGAAAAACCACGTCCTGCCGTTCTTCACCCGCGCCCTCACCCGCAGCGACGAGTTCTTCAAGACCTCCAAGGGCATCTGCCCGTTCTGGTGGGACGACGGCGCCTCGCTCTCGCTGGCCGACGGCGCGCCGTTGAAAGGCTTCCCCGCGCCGCCGAAGCCCACCAGCAACGCGCTCGCCGCCGACCTCGCCGCGATGTTCATGACCGCCGGCATGGTCGTGGACGACACCGACCTCACGCTGGCCGCCGCCTACCTCCTCAACGGCGACCGCGCCCACTACGACGCGGCCGAGCCGCCGCTCGCCCTCGGCCTCGCCGCGGGCGTGATCGCCGACGACGCCCCGCTGCGCGTGCGTTGCCTGCCGCAGCGCCGCTGGCAGACCTACGACGGGCCGGCCGGCCACGCTGTTTTCGACGCGCTCGCCGCCGGCAAGGCCGGCGACGTGTGGGGCGCGAACGCCGACGCGCTGCGCGAATACTTGATCGCCGTCGCCCTCCAGCCGTTCCAGCCGATGCGCGAGGAGTTCGCCAAACACTTCATCTACGCCGCCTACAGCAGCCTGCGGCTGGCCGACCTCTGGCACGACGACGCGCCTGCGCAGGCGGGCCTCGGCCTGCCGGAAACCGCCCTGCCCAAAGTCGGCGCGAAGCTCGAGTTCTACGCTTCCGACGCGCGCGACCTGCCGCGCGCGCCGCGCCTTGGCCCGCGGATGCTCTGCAACGCCGCCATCACCCTCCAGCTCCTCGGCGCGTTCCCCGACGCGTGGGAATCGTGGCGCAACGCGAACCATCCGGCCGACACTCGCGTCAGCGAAAAGATTGCGCCGATTGTCGCCGACGGCAGCGCGCTCATGGAGATGGGCTGGACGCCGTCGAGCCTCGTGCTCCGCACGCGCGGGCCGCGGTCGCTCGCCTTCGCGCCGCTGCCGCCCGCCACCGGCCTGCGCGCGACGGTCACGATTGACGCCAGCGGCCGGGCCGCCGCACTCGCCGAGGATGGCGCGCCGCTGCAACTCGCCTTCGCGCCTCAGCCCGACGGCCGCGTCGAGATCGAGATCCCGTTCACCGTCGCGAAGCAGCAGAAACGCTGGCTCAACGCCGCCGAGGAATGTCGCTGGACGCTGAGCGTGGACGGCGGCGCGCCGCGCAACCTGATCTTTTTAAGCACGCCCGACGCGGTGCGCGCGCGGCTCGCGGTGGAGGTCGCCGACGGCCTGCGGTTCTGGCAGAAGCAGTTTCGGGAATTTGGCTGCGTGCCCGCCGCCTCGCTGCCGGGCAAGGGCAGGGAGATTGCCGGCGCGGAGTTGAGCGACGCCGCCGGCTGCGCCCACCTGCTCGCCGCCATCGCCGAATACCTGGCCTGGCTCAATAACGAGCGCGACTGGGAACTGGCGTTGAAAGCGAAGCCAAAGCCGTGACCGTTGGCCCGCGATGGTGTAACTTCCGCGCGTCTTGCGCATCTAACATGGCGTCCATGAGGAAAACCCGAATCGCCAGCCTGAAAGGCTGGAGTAAGCCAGCCCAGGGCAACGCCCAGGGGACCGGCATCCCGGAAAAATCGTGGCGCCCTGAAAGGGCGCCGGGAATTCCTGCCGCCCTTTCAGGGCGGCTCTTGTTGTTGGCGACGTTACCCAGGGCGGCGCTCGCGGACTCGCTTGCCCTGGGCTGGTTTACTGCCGGCCCTTCAGGCCGGCCGGAACGATCACTGCGATGAAGAAATCTCTTTGGCTGCTCACTTCGTTCGTCTGCGCGGCGGCCATCGCTGCGCCGACGCCGCATGTTGCCGTCAGCGCCCGTGTCGAGCCGGCGACGGCGCGGGCCGGCGAAACAGTGAAGCTCATCGTCACCGCCGTCGTGGACGAACACTGGCACCTCTATTCCCTCACGCAGAAGCCCGGCGGCCCGGAGAAGACGACGCTCACGCTTGCAGACAATGCCGTCGTCGAGAAGGCGGGCGCGTTCACCGGCCCCGCGCCGAAGCGCGTGCGCGACACGGCGTTCGACATGGATGTCGAACAGCACGAGGGCAAGGTGGAGTTCACCGCGCCGCTGGCGTTGAAGGCCGGCGCGGTGGCGGGTGCGCAGAAGATCGAGGGGAAGATGCGGTTCATGGTTTGCGACGCGCAGAGTTGTCTGCCGCCGATGAACGCAGCGTTCGTGGCGGAGTTCACCATCGAGCCGGGCGCGGCGCGGCCGGAGTTTGTCGCCGCCGTTGCCGCTGCTGCCGCGCCGGAAAAGTTCGGCGGCCAGGCCGACGGGCTGGGCGGGTTGCTCCTGCTCGCGATCATCTCCGGGCTGGTGTCGCTGTTGACGCCGTGTGTGTTCCCGATGATCCCGATCACGGTGAGCTTCTTCACCAAGGAGGCGTCGCACGACCGGAAGCGCGCGCTGAAGCTGTCGGTGGTCTATGCGCTGGCAATCATCGCGACGTTCACGCTGGTCGGCGTGGTGCTGACGCTGCTGCTCGGCGCGGGCAGCGCCAACAAGGTCGCCGCCAGCCCCATCGTCAACATCGCCATCGGCCTGCTGTTCGTGGCGTTCGCGCTGAGCTTGTTCGGGGTGTTCGATATCCACCTGCCGTCGTCGTGGGTGGACGCGGCGCAATCGCGCGCGGGCGCGGGCACGGTCGGCGCGATCTTCATGGGGTTGGTGTTCACGCTGACGAGCTTCACCTGCACGGCGCCGTTCATCGGGCCGTTGCTGGTGGCGATCACGCAGGGCGCGTGGTTCTGGCCGTTGATCGGGATGAGCGTGTTCGCGGCGACGTTCGCATCGCCGTTTTTCCTTCTGGCGCTGTTCCCCGGCTGGATCGCGGGATTGCCGAAGAGCGGCGGGTGGCTGAACTCGACGAAGGTGGTGATGGGTTTTCTGGAGCTGGCGGCGGCGATGAAGTTCTTCAGCAACGCCGAGTTGATCTGGCAGTGGGACGTGTTCACGACACCGGTGGTGCTGGCGAGCTGGGTCGCGTTGTCGGTGCTGATCGGCCTCTACATCCTCGGCAAGATCCGGTTGCCGCATGACACGCCGGTGGAGAGCGTCGGCGGCTTGCGGGTGATGTTCAGCACGATGTTCTTCGTGCTGGCCCTGGTGATGCTGCCGGGGTTGGTGAGAATCCCGCCGCCGGGGTTGATTGATTCCTACCTGCCGGTGCCCATCGCGTTGCAGCAGGAGGAGAAGCTGGCGTGGGGCGACGACTACCAAGCCGCGTTGGTCAAGGCGAAGGCGGAGGGCAGGAAGGTCTTCATTGATTTCACCGGCTACACCTGCACCAACTGCCGGTGGATGGAGATCAGCATGTTCCCGCAGCCGGAGGTCGGGGCGGCGCTGGGGCAGTTCGTGCGGGTGCGGCTCTACACCGACGGCGGCCCGCGCGGCCAGCAGAACCAGGATTTCCAGGTCGCGCGCTTCGGCGACGCGGCGCTGCCGCTCTACGTCCTCATGAGCGCGGACGACAAGGAGATCGCGCGGTTCTCGGGCATGACGCGCGACACCAAGGCGTTTCTTGACTTCCTGAAGCGCGGCCTCTAGCTACTGCCCATGCATGCCGATCTGCTGGCGGACATTGGCCGCTGCATTCTCGTCTCGATGGCGCTGGCCTACGTGGCCCACCTCGCGCGCCAGCCGCTGATCCTCGCCTACATCGGCGCGGGCGTGTTGCTGGGCCAGAACATGGGGCTGGGCTGGCTCGACGACGTGCAGAGTATCGAGACCATCGCCGAGATCGGCCTGATCCTGCTGCTGTTCATGATCGGCCTCGAGATGGACCTGAAAAAGATCCGCGAGGCTGGCAAGACCGTCACCCTGGCTGGCGTGGCGCAGGTCACGGTTTGCGCGTTGCTGGGCTGGGGGTTCTTCCGCTGGCTGGGCATCGGCGGCGGGCGGTTCGACGTGCTTTACCTCGCCGTGTGCGCGGCGATGAGCAGCACGCTCATTGTCATCAAGCTGCTCCACGACAAGCTCGAACTCGACACGCTGCCGGGCCGCATCACGCTCGGCGTGCTGGTGCTGCAGGATGTCGCGGCGATCCTGTTCATCGCAGTCCAGCCGAACCTGCAGTCGCCGCAGTTCCTGCCGGTGGCGCTGTCGTTCGCCAAAGGCATCGGGCTGGTGGCGCTGGCGTTTGCCGCGACGCGCTACGTGCTGCCGGCGCTGTTCCGAAGCCTCGCCAAGTCGCCGGAACTGATCCTCGCCGGTTCGCTGGCCTGGTGTTTCCTGCTCGTCGCGGCGGCTGACGCGGCGGGGATGAGCCGCTCGATGGGCGCGCTCATCGGCGGCGTGAGCATCTCGACGTTTCCCTACAACCCCGACGTCATCAGCAAGCTCACCAGCCTGCGCGACTTCTTCGTGACGCTGTTCTTTGTCGCGCTGGGCGCGGAGATTCCACAGCCGACCCCGCAACTGCTCGCCGCCGCCATCGGGTGCGCCATCTTCGTCCAGGTGTCCCGCTACGCCAGCGTCACGCCGCTGCTGCTGGCGTTGCGCCGTGGCCACCGCGTCAGCCTCATCCCGGCCATCAACCTCGCCAACGTCAGCGAGTTCTCCATCGTCATCGCGGCGATGGGCCTCAAGTCAGGCCACATCAGCCATGACGCGCAGACGTTGATCATCATCACCTTCGCCCTGAGCGCCACGCTGACGACCTACAAGATCACCTATAATTATCCGATCCAGCAGTTCATCAGCCGGTTGCTCAAGCGTTGCGGCGTCCGCGACCTCGACCAGGCCGAGCAGCTCGCCGCCGAGGAACGGCCGCGCCTGATGCTGCTGGGCTTCGCCAAAGTCGCCAGTTCGCTGCTGGAGGAGATCGAGCGCCATGCGCCGGCGCTGAAGGAGGAGATCGGCGTCGTGGACTTCAACCCGGAGACCGTGCACGAATTGCGGCAGCGAGGCATCCACGTCCACTTCGGCGACATCAGCCACGCCGACTCGTTGCGCCACGCCGGCATCGAGCACGCCGAGGTCATCCTTTCCACGATCCCCGACCACTACCTGCGCGGCATCACCAACCTCCGCATGGTCCAGATGCTGCGCCGGCTCAACCCGAAAGCCGCGATTATCGCCACCGCCGAGACGCTCAAAGACGCACGCGCGCTCTACGCAGCCGGCGCGACCTATGTGAGCGTGCCGCGGCTGGAGGTCGCCGACGACCTGCTCAAGGTGCTGGAGCAGGTCCGCTCCGGCCTGTCCGACGAGACGCGCCGGCAACTCCAAGACGCCGTCATTCAGCGCCACGAAGTCATCCCATGAACCGCTACCAACCCCTGCTCGACACCGCTATCGCCGCCGCGCGCGCCGCCGGCGAACTCCAGCGCCGCAACTTCTACAAGCCGCCGAAGGTCACCGCCAAGATGGCCCACGACGTCAAGCTCGTCCTCGACGTGCGCAGCCAGAAGCTCATCGAGCGGACGATTCTCCGCCGCTTTCCCGGCCACGAAATCCTCGGCGAGGAAGGAAGCCAGCCGGGCGCAAGCGCCCGGAAATCCGAAATCCGAAATCCGAAATCCGAAATCAGATGGGTGATTGACCCGCTCGACGGCACGGTGAACTTCTTCTACAACATCCCCGTCTTCTGCGTGAGCATCGCGGCGCAGGAGCGCCAGCCGGACGGTGCGTGGCGCAACGTCGCCGGCGTCATCTACGATTCGATGCGCGACGAACTGTTCTCGACCGCCGCGGGCCAGCCGACGCGCATGAACGGCCGCATCGTCCGCGTCAGCCGTCGTCGCACCCTCGGCGACAGCGTCTGCGCCGTGGCGTTCTTCAAACATCCCTACACCATCCAGCACGGACTGGCGGCGTTCAACACGCTGCTGCCGCGCGTGCGCAAGATGCGGCTGCTCGGCGCTGCGGCGCTCGACATGGCCTACGTCGCGTGCGGGCGGTTCGACGCCTACATCGAGTTCGGGGTGAAGCTGTGGGACATCGCGGCGGGCCTGCTGCTGGTGGAGAACGCCGGCGGCCGGACGCTGCTGCGGCCTGCACAGCAACCGCAGAGCTACGAGTTGATCTCGATGAGCGGCAACATTCCGTCGCTGCCGCGGGTGGTGAAGTGGGGACGGAAAGCGTAAAACGTGAAACGTGAAACGTAAACCAGCGCGGCGACTACCGGCTGTCCTGCAGTCCAAATCTCACGTTTCACGCCCCGCTCACCACCCCGCGATCCGCACCACCGCCGCCTTCAGCAGCGTCTCCAACACGGCCGCCTCGCTGTGCGTGAGCGGGATGGCGACCTTGTGGACCTCCTTCGTCTTCGCGTCCTGGCGCGAGACGTGGATAAAATAAGGCGCGCGTTCGGGATCGCTCTGCGTCGCCAGCTCGAACGCGCTGTTGGCGTTCTCGGTCTGGTGGAACAGCTTCGCCGTGGGCGCGCGCTGCTCCAGCACGGCCAGCGCCGAGCCGATGTCGCTCATACCCCACTTCATCGTGATCTTCTTCTCCCAGTCGAACTTCTTCGGGCCGGATTGGTTCGCGGCGTCCACGAACACCGCGCCTTTCTCGCGGTTCAGTTCGAACCGCACCACGCCGCCGCTGCCGCGGGCGTTGGGTTTGTAGATGGCGTATTCCGGCGAGCGGGGCTTCGCCGCCGGCGGTTGTTCTCCCGTGGGTTCGCTCATGGCGCGGATGTTTACGCCGCCACGCGCCGCCGTCAAGCCGGCCTTTAACGTTGCGCGGGCTGCAACCGAGGGTCGGCGAGGTCGAGCCGATACATGATCTGGTTGTAGTCGTAGCGGGGCGTGGCGACCGGGTTGCCGGAGAAGGTCTCGGCGTAGGTCCCCTCGAAGTAAATGACGCGCCCTCCGGCTTGGTCGAAGAACGGATGCTGGACCGGGTTGTAGAAGGTGTATTTGGTGTGCGTGACGACCTTCTTCGCGCGCAGCCACGGGCCGGTCAGCGCCGGCGCTTCGGCGTAACAAACCTCACCCAAAAACGATGGCCCGCCGCCCTGCGCCACCGCGATCAGGATCCAGCGTTTGCGGAATTCGTTCCAGCAAACCGAGCCGTAGTGCATCGCCAACGGCTTGCCGGTGTCCACGTCCACGGGCTGGAAGTGCGTGTCGCTCTGCTTGAGCTTTCCAGACTTGATGAGCTTGCGTTCCTCGGCGGCGTCGAGCGGCTTCGCGTCGCGCTTCCAGCCGGAACCGGTCCAGACCTCGTAGCTCGACGGGTCGGCAAGCCGCTTGAACTCCGCCTTCACGCGCGTCACCGGGAACGGCTGCCCGAAGTAGAAGTGGTCGCCGCTCGCGTCGCGGTGGCGGATCGGGTGGCCGTGCGGGCAGCGGGTCTTGTCGTCGAGTTTGAATTCCGCGAGCTTCTCAAACTCGGCCTTGTCGTCGTTGTAGGCGGCGAGGCCGTGGTCGAGCATCTCGCCGAGCGACTTCATGTGGGCGTAGTGGCAGACGAGCCGCTCGCGGCCGGATTCGTCGGCGATGGTGAGCAGGCCGTCAATCCACACCGGGCCGCTTTTCACGCCGAGCCGGGCCATTGGCCTGCTGAAGCCGTCGCTGTCCACGAAGTAGCGGAGGTTCACGCCGTCGGCGGGATCGAGTCCGCCCTTGCCGGGCAACTCGCTCGTCGCGCCGGCGGTCCAGAAATGGCCCAGCGGATATTTCAGCCGGTTCGTGTCGCCCCAGAACCAGTGGAGCTTGCCGCGATACGGCGTGACCTGCACCGAGTCCTGGCCGGCGACCTGGCCGCTGCCGAGCGGTTCGGCCAGCGGCGTCTTCTCGCCGAGCAACACGCTGTCGCGGTAGATGCCTTCGCCGGTGATGCGATAGAGCCGTTCGGCGATGTTGAGGCGCTTTATCTTGAGGACGGACTTGCCGCCCGGTTCGATCTTCAGCCGCGCGCCGGCAAAACCGAAACCGTCCTTGGGAAACTCGTAGCCGTGGCTGCGGACGCGGATGAAAACGGTCTGGCCAGCGAGGCCCGGCTCGGCGAAAGCGATTCGGCCGGCGCTGTCCGAGAAAAACTGCAGGTGGTTGACGGTCTCCAGTTCCACCAGCGGCACGCCGCGGCCGGTCTGGTCGTCCACGACCTGGATCTGGAAAAAGGCGGGCTTTTCAGGCGACGCGGCGCCGCAGACGAGCGCGCAGGCGAGCGAAATAACGAGCAGGATGTTTCGGTGCGTCGCGATCATTGGGTCACCTCGGCCAACCGGCCGGTGTGGAACGTGAAGACGCGCGAGACGCGCAGCGTGGGATTGTCCTTCGGGTCGCCGGGGCCGCGCACGAGCATCCCGACGATGATCTTCCGGTCGGTGATGGCGAGCGACTCGATCTTCACGCGGTCGCCGAGCGGCGTGGAGGCGACGTGGCGCGGCTGGCCGCTCTCGTTGAGCACGACGGCGAGGTTGAAGAAAGTGCCGCTGCCGCCGGGGTCGGCGATGAGCACGACGGCTGCATCGCCCGCGCCGTCACCGTTGAGTTCGCCGAACGCGACCTTCTGGCTGAGCCAGATGACCAGTTCGTTCGAGCCGAAGGTGTATGGCTCGCGATACGCGCCGTTGCGGAGCCTGGCGCGGCGGTTGGCGGGCCACTCGGAATCGTAGCCGGTGTTCTGGACTTGCTGAAGCGTCAAGCCACCGGCGGGCGCGCTGGAAGGCGCGGCGGTCTTGCAGCCGGACGCCATCAGCAGCGTAAGCAAGATGGCGGTGAATGAGAACGTTTTCATCGTTTGGGCGGAAAGTGCGGCGGCATCCATGCCGGGAGCTTCGCAATCTCGTCAAGCGCGGCTTTCGACACCGGCACGCCCCACGCCTGAAAAAACGGGCCGAGGTTCTTGCCGGCGGTCTTCGAGAACCGCACCATCCACTGGTCGCGCTTCGCGTCGTCGTTCTTGGGCAACTCGTCCTTCGGGGCGGCGCGATAGTCGGCGAAGGCTTTCTTGTAAGCGTCCCATCCGAACGCGTCCTGCAACTGCACATACATCGCCAGCGCGAGGAACGGGTCTTTCTTCCATTGGTCGAAGCTCTTGCCGCCAGCGGCGTGCTTGCGGTAATACTCCTCGACCTTCTCCAAGTTGACGCGGCCCTTCGCCGGCTTCACGCCGCAGAGCGCGTCGAAGACATACATCGAGAAAATGTTGCACGTCACCTCGCCGGTGCCCTCGAACGTCCAGTAGCCGCTCTGGTGGTTGTGGCCCAGTTCGTGGAAGATGCCCCAGTTGCCTTTGAGCAGCGATTCCTTGCTGGTGAAATTCTTCGGCTGGTCCATCCACGTCATGATGGGGTAGCCGGAGTGCATGTAACCGGCGCTGATCTGCTGGTCGCAAACGACGCGCTCCGGCCGCCGGCGCTCGGCGGCGGTGCCGGCCAGTTCGTCCTCCAGGTCCACGATGCGCTCCCACACCTTCATCAACGCCTCCGGGTCGTCGAGCGCGCGCACGGCCGATGACGGCACGGTGACGATGACCTTCGCGCACTCCAGTTCCGCCCACGGCGCGGGTTCCTTGCGAAGTCTGTCTTTCCAATCCAACGGCGCGGTCTTGCCGAGCACGTAGTGCGGCGCGCCGACGGCGCCGCTGATCTTGACCGGCACGTCGCCGAGGTCGCACTTGGCCGGCACCTCGACGTAGATCAGCCCGCCGAACATGTTCGCCGCCTTGGTCACCGGCTTGTCGAGCCGCGCGCGCACCGAGATTTCCGGGAACCGGTCCCACTTGTCGAGATTCCAAAGATGGTCGCTGTGGGCGCCGATGCGGAGCCAGAGGCTCTTGCGCGCCGCCGGCTCCGGAATCTCCACCGTCACCACGCCGCCCGCAGGCGCGTAGAGGCCGGTGCTGTGCCAGGCGGGAACCTGTGTGTCGAGCGTCACCGACCGCGACACGCGCGGCGTGTTCGCCGGCACTTCGCCGGGAAACACTTTCGCGGCCAGATGCTCCTTCACCCGCTCCGGCGGAAGGATTTTCGCCGTCATCGCTTGGAACGTCACTGCCAGCCGCGCGCTGAGGTCACTCTTCTTGATCGGCGACTTCGGCGTCGGCAGCACCTTGACCTTGTCGTCACTGGCGAGCTTGCTGAGCTTCGGCAGGAACGTCGTGTCGTTTGGCGGCAATGCGCGCGCCGCGGTGGTGATCGTCGCAGAAGCCTGGTCCATGTCATCGGGGCCGAGTTCGAACCGTCCCGCCATGTGTTCGAGCACGAAGTGCAGCGCGCGGCCCGCGTGGACGGTCGTCGGCGGCTTCTCGCCCGCCTCAAACCCGCGCGAGGTGGTGCGCTCCAGCGTGCCGTCGCCCCAGACCATGCCCATCGGCGCGATCAGCTTGTTGCCGGAGAAATCCGTCCGCAAATCCTTTCCCGCATTCAACTGCGCCCAACCCCAGCCGCAGGAGGCGGTGATC
>JACRKA010000241.1 GCA_016219905.1 Verrucomicrobiota bacterium | reverse complement strand
GCGTCGGCAGGTTGGTCGAACTGAAGAAGCCGCTGCCGCTGCTGAAGTCGAAGAGGTCGAACCGGTTGCCCGCCACCGGGTTGAAGCCGTCGAGCAACGAGAGCGTGAGCGTGCCGCCGAAGTTGAGCGTGCCGGCGAGGACGATCTGGTCGTAGAGCCAGGCGTTGGTGCCGGCCAGTTGCATCAACAGCAGTGCGTCGTTGAGCAACGTCAGGTCGCCGCTGCCGGTGATGATGCCCGCCGAATCGCCGGGGGCGATGGTGCCGGAGTCGGTGATGGAGCCTGTGATCGCGCCGGTGCCGGTGAGCCAGCCGTTGGTGTTGATGAAGAGGCCATCGGCGAACGAGTGATTGCCGCCGACCAGATGAAGCGTGGCGGCGCTGACGCCGTTGCCGACTTGGAACAGCGTGCTGTTGTTGACCGTGCAGCCGCCACTGTTGAGCGTGCCACCGTTGAAGGTCACCACGCTATCCGCAAAGTTGGTGGCGAGGAGTTGGTTCACCGTCACCGTGCCGCTGTTGAGCGTCAGCGCGCCGCGGCGGATGTCGAGGACGCCGGTTCCCGCGATGTTTGTCGCGAAGAGGCTGCCGCCGGAGATTGTGATGAGATTGTTGCTGGAGGTTGCCAGCGTGCCAACCAGGACGGTGGGGGCGATGACGCTGCCGCTGTCCGCGACCGTGAGACGGCTGTTCCAGCCGGTGCTCCCGACGTGCAAAGCCAAGGTGTTGCTCCAAAGCGAGCCGAAACCGGTGACCAATGCCGAGTTGTTGCTGGCGCCACTTTGGGTTCCGATGAAGCCAATACCATCGAACACTTGCCCGCCGTCGGCCACGGTGAGGTTGTTGCCGGAACTGCGCTGGCCGACATGAACATCATTGGTGTTCATCCAGACCGAGCCGGCGCCGGCCACCACCACCGCGTTGTTGCTGGCCGACGTGCCCACACCGATATAGCCGTAGCTGTTGACCACCTGGCCGCCATTTGTAATCAACAACCGATTGTCGGCACCGTCGCGGCCTATACTGAGGAACGTCTGGTTCGTCCAAACTGAACCGGCGCCAGTGATCAGGGCGAGGTTGCCGACAGATTCGATGTAACGCCCGATGTAACCACTCAAGGATGTGACCACGGCACCATTGCTCACAACCATTTGATTGTCAGAGCCATAATAGCCGGGATAAAGGACGCTGGTGTTGTGCCAGACGGTGCCGGAACCGCTGACCAGAACCGAATTCTTGCTGGTGCCAAGGCCCATGCCGATAAAGCCGTCTTGATTCACCACACGCGCCCCGTCGCTGATGGTCAACTGATTGAACGATCCCGTGTAGCCGACATAGAGGTCGAGGCGATTGCTCCACAGCGAGCCGGAGCCGGTCACCAAGGCGGAGTTGTTGCTGACACCACTCTGCGTCCCGATGAGGCCGAAGTCGTCAAGCACCTGGCCGCCATCGGAGACGATGAGGCTGTTGCCCGAACTGCGCTGGCCCACATGGAGGTTGGTGAGGTTGATCCATGTCGAGCCGGGGCCGCTGACCACCGCCAGGTTGTTGGTGCCGGTGCTGATGACGCCGATGAAGCTGTTGCCGGCAACGACGCGGCCGCCGTTGGTGACGATCAACTGGTTGCCCACGCCATCGCGGCCGACGCTGAGGGTGTCCACGTTGGTCCAAAGCGACCCAGCGCCGGTGATGAGCGCGAGATTGCCGAAGGACTCCGGCCGGTGGCCGATGTAGCCGCGCAGCGAGGCCACCTGCGCGCCGTTGCTGACGATGAGTTGGTTGCCGGAACCGTAATAGCCCAGATACAGCGGCCCGCTGTTGCTCAACACCGAGCCGGGATCGCTCACCAGCACGAGGTTGTTGCTCGCGCCGAGGCCCATGCCGATGACGGAATCCTGGCTCATGGCGCGGCCGCCGTTGGTGACGATTAGCGAGTTGCCGCCGCTGTCGCCGCCCACCCACACGTCAGCCGAGTTGCTCCACACCGTGCCCGCGCCGGTCACATTCACGATGCCGACCGCGCCCGCCACGCCGCCGAGGATGGTGTTGCTGGTGCTGCCCGACATCTGCCGCACAACGTTGGTCCCGCCGAGGACGTTCCATGTCGCGGTCTGGCCCGGCGTGGCGCCGATGACGAAGTTGTTTCCCTTCGGCGCAATGATCAGCGAGCCGCCGCGCGTGGTCAGCGTGCCAGCGTTGAAGTTGAAGACGGAGTTGGTGGCGGTGGCGGTGTTGTTGGTGGCGTAGAGCCAATCTGCTTCAATGTTACCGCCGTCGAACGTCAGCGTGCCGCGGCGGATGTCGAGGATGCCGGTTCTGGATGTGTTGGTTGCATAGAGGAAGCCATCGGTTACAGCAAGAAGGTTGCCGGTGGAGGAAACGTCGTAGCCTGCTATGAGGTTGGGGGCGACCACTGTGCCACCGTTGCCGATGGTCAAGCTGTTGCTGGAGCCGGCGTTGCCGACTCGAAAGCTGAGGTAATTGGTCCAGACCGAACCGGAGCCGATAACCCGCGCCGCGTTGTTGTTCGCGCCGGCGTAGTTGCCCACGTAGCCGGAGTTGTCCACCACCCGGCCGCCGTTGGTGACGATCAACAGATTGCCCGAACCAGAATTGCCGATGTAGTCGTCTCCATTGTTCAAGACGGAGCCGGCGCCGCTGACCAGCACCGCGTTGTTGCTCGCGCTGGCGTCCTCGCCTACGTAGCCAACGACGCTCATCACCCGGCCGCCGTTGGTGATGGTCAAGCTGTTGGCCGAACCGAAGTAGCCAACGAAGAGACTGCCACTGTTGCTCCAAACAGAACCGGCACCGCTGACCAACACCGCGTTGTTGCTCGCGCTGTAGTAGTTCCCCACGTAGCCGGAGCCGTCCACCACTTGGCCGCCGTTGGTGATGGTCAGACTGTTCCCGGAACCGTATTGACCGACCACGAGCACTTCCGTGATACCCCAGAGAGAGCCGGCGCCGGAGATCAACACGCTGTTGTTGCTGCTGGCTGTGGCATTGCCAAGTCGCGCACTGAAACTGGATACGATCCCGCCGTTGGTAACGGTGAGTTGGTTGAACGAGCCGGTGTCGCCAATGCGAAGGTCGCTGCTGTTGGCCCACAGCGAGCCGGGGCCGGTCACGAGCACGGAATTGCTGGTGGCCGTGGCGGTGAAGCCGACGAAACCGGTGAGTGACAAAACCGTGCCGCCGTCAGCAATGGTGAGGGAGTTGTTCGTGCCGCTCTCGCCCAGGAACAAAGAACCGCTGTTGTTCCAAAGCGACCCCACGCCTGCCACGACCACGTTGTTGTTGTTGCCATCGAAGTAGGTGTCGAGCAAACCAAAGAATCTACTGCCCACATGAGCGGTGTTATTGCTCACGACACCGCCGTTGATGACGGTCAGGGTGTTGCCCGCGCCGCCGCTGCCCATCGTGAAATCACCCGCGGCGCCCCAGACCGAACCCGTGCCGGCAACAATCGCTGTGTTGTTGTTACCGGCGCTGCCGACAAAGGATCCGCTGCCGTAAACACGGCCGCCGTTGGTCAGGGTCAGAGTGCTGCCCGATCCTCCAAGAACACCGACATTGAGCCAGCCCGTGCTGTTCCAAACCGAGCCGGTGCCGGAAACAGTCGCGGCGTTGCCGATGCCGCCCTGGCCGACGTAGCCGCCGGCGCTGTTCACGGCACCACCGCCGGCAATGGTCAGCGTGTTGCTGTCAGTGTTCGCGCCTATCGTCAAGGTGCCGCTGTTGTTCCAGACCGAGCCGGCACCGTTGACGGTCACCGCATTGTGCCGGGCCGTGGCGTAGGAGGTTGGGAAGATGTTGTCCCATCCGACGACCGCGTTGCTGTCCTGAACCGTGCCGCCCGCGGTGATGTCGAGCCGGTTGCCGGGGCTGTGATAGCCGATGAAAAGACTGACCGAGTTGGTCCAGAGCGAGCCAGCGCCCGTCACCAACGCCGCATTATTGCTGGAGGTCGCCGTCTTG
>JACRKA010000240.1 GCA_016219905.1 Verrucomicrobiota bacterium | reverse complement strand
CCCGGCCGGCGGTCGAGGCGAACTCCCAGAGTTTGTAGATGAACGTGCCGCCGCCGATGACCACGGCGATGCCGACGATCCACGACGCGAGTGATTGTGCGGTGGGCTTTTTCATTCGTAGGGATTCGTGGTGGCGGGTTGGGGTTTGCGCGCCGGCGCTGCCTCAACCTTGGTTTCAGCCTTCGCGGGCGCGGCCTCGGCGGGTTTCGCCGACGCCAGCTCCGGCAGGATTGGCGGGTCGAGCGGTTCCGCCCAACTGCCGAGCCATTGAAGATACGTGATGAGCGCGAGGCCGCGCTTGTTCGGCTGCGGCACGCCATTCGGGTCGGCAGGCTTGTCGAAGAACCACTTGAACGACGGCATGACGGAGGTGGACACGACATCCTTCGGTTCCCAGAGATGCGCCGCCTGCCAGTCGTTGGCGTGCCGGCCCGCTTCGCGGATGAGGTCGGGGCCGACGCGGCGCGTGCCGAACAGCGGCGGCATCTGCAATTCGGTCTGGTGCTCGCCGGCGTAGGAGACGCGGCCGAAGCGGAGGTCCTCGTTGGAGACGGGCCGGATGAACTGCGAGTGGCAGTGCCAGCACGCCTCGCCGATATAAACGTCGCGGCCGAGCCGCAGCGCCTCGGCGTAGGTCTTCGGGCTGGCCTCGCCGAAGTATTTCTTGAACTGCTCCGGGTAACGCTCGGCGAGGTCGCGGAAGTCGGGCAGGACGTGCTGCGAGATCTCCTCGATGGTCACCATCTTCACTTCCTTCATCAGCGCGACGGGGATGACGGCGAAGATGACGACCGAGAGCGCAAAGAACCCCAGCCCGCCCACGAGGGCGATGGTGCCGAAGCGTTCGATGAGAAGGGTTTGTTTCATGCCGGTTGGGCGCCGAGGCCGGTGACGGGCTGCGCGGCGGCGGCCGGGGCCGGCGCGCGCGCCGTGCGCCACATGTTATAGACGAAGAGGATCTGGCCGACGAAGATCATCGTGCCGGCGAAGCTGCGGAACAGCCAGAACGGCACCGAGGCGACGACCGATTCCTCCCACGGCTGGAGCGAGCGCCACGAGAAACCCTGCACCAAGCCGGCCGCCATCAGGTCAATGAACATCGTGATCGTGCCGATCATCGAGAGCCAGTAGTGCCACGTGTTCAGCGTCCGCGAATGCCACGGCCGGTCCACCAGCCGCGGCCAGAGTTCGGTGATCATGCCGAGGATCCAGAAGCCGAAGACGCCGAACATGACGAGGTGCGCGTGGCCGACGACCCAGTCGGTGAAGTGGATGATCTGCTGCGTGGTCAACAGCACCTGGTAGGCGCACTGCATGCAGGTGATCATGTAGAAGACGATGCCGGTGAACATCCACCGGATCGGCAGGCTGGTGCTGAGCATGCCGCCCTGTTGGCGGATGGTGGCGACGAAGTTGATGAAGACGGTCATCACGACCACCTCGACGCCGACGGTCGCCACGACCGCGCTGTATTGGGCGAACATCGGGATGGTGCTGTAGAGGAAGTGATGGACGCCGTTGAGCGGGTAGAAGAACGCGAGGCCCCAGAAACCGATCAGCGACACGGCGTGGCTCCAGATCGGCCGCTTCATGATGACCGGCACGAAGTAATACATCAGCCCCCAGCCCAGCGGCGTGACGAACAGGCCGACGAGGTCGTGGATGAACAGGCCCGCGATCGCCGCGCCGGACGCGCCGGGCGTGTAGAACTCCGGGATGTAGTTGCCCATCACGTAATTCAGGATCGTCCAGATGAACCCGGCCGAGAAATACCAGAGCGAGACGTAGAGCGGTTTGTCCGCGCCCTTGATGATGGGGCGCATGAAGTTGATCGCGATGAGGATCAAGCCCACGACCACCACCGGGTCAATCAGGATGGGCGTCTCGCCCCACTCGATGGCCTGCGCCTGCAGCCAGTGCTGGATGCCCCACTTGTAGCCGAGCGTCGGGCCGAACAGGATGCCGAACACGGTGAAGATGACGATGGCCTGGATCGCCCAGAACAGGAACCAACTCACGAAACGGCTCCACACCGGGTGGCCCGACAGGCGCGGCACCGCCCAATACGCGCCGGCGAGCAGGCAGTTCAGCAGGAAGCCGTAGGCCACGGCGTTGGTGTGGATCATCCGGATGCGGCCCGGCGAAAGCCACTCGACGCCGGAGTGCGGGTAGTGTTGCAGGAACTGGAGCGCGAACAGGAACCCCGCCATCAGCGCGACCATGAGATAGACCATGCCCGCGACGAAGTGATACTTGACCAGCTTCTGATCTACCAGCGGTTGATCATTCATACGGATTGGTGGCGGCGGCTTTCGCCGGCGCGGGTTTCGATTCGGCCGCTTTCGCGGGCGCGGCAGCGGATGCAGCGACCGGCGCGGGAGCCGCGGCGGCCTGCGCTGGCGGCGGCGCAGCCGGGGTCGGAGACGACAGCGGCAGGTTGCGCAGCGGGTTGTTGCGCTGGTCGGCCAGCGAACGGACGTAGTAGGCGACCGCCCAGATCTGTTCATCCTTGATCGTGTTCTTCCACGTCGGCATCGCCGTGCCGCCGACGCCGGCCGCGATGATGCGGAACAGGCTGTTCAGTTCGAGGCCGGTCTTGATGCGGTCGGTGGCGAAGTGCGTCGGCTTCAGCATCTGGCCCCAGCCGTCTTCCTTGACGACCGGCTGATACCAGTTCGGCCGCACGCTGGTGAACGGCTGGTTCGCCTCTTTCGCCCACGCCGCGATCTGCGACGGCGCGACGTAGCCGGGATGGCACTGCCAGCACACCGTCAGCGTGTGATAGAGCTTCTCGCCTTCCTTGACCGCCTTGCGGATGTCGGCCGCGCTGCCGCGATACGGGTCTTCGGGGATCTGGATCGGCGTGCCCGGCGGCTCTTCCTTCCACCGCGGCGCAAAAGTCTTGAGGTAGGCCACGAGCGCCAGCCGCTGGTGCTCCGGCAGCAGGTTCCACGCGGGCATCGAGGTGCCGTGCAACCCGCGCGTGATCGTGCGCAACAAATCCTCGTCGGCGGGCAGTTCGCCGCTGGGCACGGAGGCAAACTTGAATTTGCCGGAAATGAAATCGCGCGGCTGCGGGTTGAGGAATTTCGCAGCCGGGCCTTTGCCGTCGCCCTTCGCGCCGTGACAACCGGCGCAGTAGCGGTCGTAGGCGAACTTGCCGGCTTCAAGCTGTGCCCTGGCCGCAGCCCCCCCCGGATGCTGCGACCAAGCGCAATCAGGTGACGGCGCGCCCAGAGACAACACGCCCGCCAAGACAAGAAGCGAAGCTTTGCTCACGAGAAGGTTGTTTTTCACGGTGCGATTCACGCGGACACGCATTCCTGACGCGCAGCCGTTGCGCGCCTGCCCTGATGCCTTGAAATCTGCCAGAACCCGCCTCCGGCGACTACTCCTGGATTCACAACTTCTTATCTTCCATTGGCAGCCCGTGCCGGCTGCGGTATTGCGAGGGCGAACAGCCTTCGTGACGCCGGAAGACGCGGTTGAAATAGGGGATGGACTCGAAGCCCGCCTGGAACGACACCTCCGACACGCGCAGGTGGCGGTTGGCCAGCAACTGCTTGGCCTTCTCGACCCGCACGCGCGTCCAGTATTCCGTCAACGTCAGGTTCGTGTCGCGCTTGAAAAGCCGGCAGAGATGGCCGGGGCTGACGTTGACGTGCGCCGCCACCTTCGCCAGCGACAACGGCCCGTCGGCGTGCTCCGCGATGTAGTGGTCAATCCTCTGCACCAGCGGCGAACGCCGCCGCGCCTCCTCCAGCACGAGGCGGCCGCCGCACTCGCCGAGATACTGCGCGAACGCCGCGGCCAGCGTCACCACCGCGTCGGCCTTCTCGCGCGCCATCACCGGCGCGCGCAGATAGGCCGCCCGGAACCGGTGCAGGTCCGACTCGCGCACCATCTCCTTCATCGCCGTGCCGACCAGCGCGAACTCCTGCCGCGTCGGCGGCCGCTCGAAGAACGGCCCGACCAGCAGGCTGCCCGCGTGACGGCCGCCGATGATGACCGGCACAAAAATCTCCCGCAAGCCGGAGAAGCACCGGTGCTGCACCGGCACGGCCCGCTGGCCCGCGCGCAGGTGCGCCGCCGACATCACGCGCCGGCACAGCTCGCCGCTGCACCCGCCCCGCGCGATCATCGCGCAGAACGAAACCGCCGAGAGCGCCGCGCACAGGCATTCGGTGGAAACCTCCGCCGGCACCGTGGACAGCGGCAGGCCCGTCGCGCGGGCAAACGCCTCGCGGTATTGGCGCACCGCGGCGGAGCCGGCGAGCCGCTCCCACGCCGCGCGCGTCCGGGTGTCCGCGGCGGCGACTGCCGGGCGGACAGGATGGGGCTGCTGCGCGGCCTTGGCTTGGATGGTGTTCGATTCGACTGGCATCACCGGAGGCGCGGTCTTGTCATTTTCCGCGGCGAAAGTCAGCAAAAAACTTCTCCATTGCTGGTGGGTGGGGATAGGGCAAACCCCTATGCGCAAAGCAGGAGCTTCCTGACTGCCCCACCATCGCGCCTGTCCCATATCCTGCGCCGCGATGACCGAACAAGAATCCAAGACGACCAAGAAAAAAGTGTTGGTGGTGGATGACCACTCGGTCGTCCGCATGGGGCTGGCGCAGCTCATCAACCGGGAGGACGACCTGGCCGTGTGCGGCGAGGCGGAGGATGAGAAGGGCGCGTTGGAGGCGGTCCAGGAACTCCAACCCGACGTGGCGGTGGTGGACTGGTCGCTGAAGACGCGCGATGCCTCCGAGTTGATCTCGACCCTGCGGCAGGACTATCCGCGGCTGCCCGTGCTGGTGCTCTCCATGCACGATGAGTTGTTCTACGCGGAGCGCGCGCTGCGGGCGGGCGCCAACGGTTACGTCATGAAGCAGGCGGCCACCGGCAGCGTCATCGAGGCGATCCGCCGCGTGGCGTCGGGCCAGTCCTACCTGAGCGAGCGGGCGGCCCATGTGGTGAATGGCGAGACCCGCAAGTGGGCGCAGGAGCGCCCGGCGCCCGGCGCGGCAGACCATCCACCCCTGTCCCAACCGCATGCGGGAGAAGATGCGATCACCGTCTCGATCGTGATCCCCGTTTACAATTCCGAAGCGACGATTGAAAACCTCTGCAATCTACTGATCAAAGAGCTGCGTCCTTTCTATCGGTTGCAGGTCGTGCTGGTGGATGACGCCAGCACGGACCAGTCGGCGGCGGCCTGCCGGCGGCTGCATGAGCGGCACCCGGAAGTGGTGGACTGCGTCATCCTGTCGAGGAACTTCGGCGAGCACAATGCCGTCATGGCGGGTCTCAACTGCGCCGAGGGCGACTATTGCGTCATCATGGACGATGATTTCCAGAATCCGCCGTCGGAGGTGCGCGCCCTGGTCGAGGAGATCAAGAAGGGGCACGATGTGGTGTATGCCCGCTACGAGTCGAAGGAGCACTCGTCCTTCAGGAACCTCGGCAGCCGGCTGCACAACTGGATGGCCATCCGCGCGCTCGGCAAACCGGCGGACCTTTACCTCTCCAGTTTCAAGGCGCTGTCGCGGTTCGCGGTGCAGGAGGTCGTCCGTTACACCGGCCCGGCTCCGTATCTGGATGCCATCATTCTCAGAGCGACCCGCAAGATCGGCGTCGTGACGACCCGGCATGTGCCGCGCAGCCACGGAAGGTCCGGCTACACCCTCGGCAAACTGGTCTCGCTCTGGGGGAACATGATCGTGAGCTTTTCCCTCTATCCCTTGCGGCTGCTGAATCTCTTCGGGCTGATCATGACGGCCGCCGGCGCTTCCTATGGTCTCTACACTTTGGTGGCATGGGCCGCCCCCTCCATCAAAGACCCCGATGCCTATCACGCGCTGAACGCCGCCAACTGGTTCTTCCGCGGCCTCGTGTTGCTCGCCGTCGGCATCGTCGGCGAATACGTGGGGCGCATCTACATGCACCTCACCCGCGATCCGCAGTTCATCGTCCGCCACATCCTCAGACACCAACCACGCAAGTGACGCGGCCGGCCATTGACGCGGAGAATACATCGCCCCAAGCCATGCGCCGATGAGCCTCTCCCGATTCCATAGCATCGCCATCGGCATCCTCATCGCCACGGGCGTGCTGCTCTACGGCCATACGCTGCCGTTCCCGTTCGTGTTCGACGACCACATCTATCTGGTGGGCAATCCCCTGGTGAAAGACGCCGGCAGTTTCACGTTCAACGGCGATTTTCTCGCGTTTGCCACCTATCCCAGGAAGCTGGGGCTGGATCCCGACCTAGCCACCAACTTCATCCTGCGCCCGTTCGCTTATCTCACGTTCTACATCAACTACGCGCTCGGCGGAATGAACCCACGGGGGTTCCGGGCCGTGAACATCGCCATCCACTGCGCGAACGCCGCGCTGTTGTTCCTGCTTCTCTCGCACCTGCTGCGCCGGTCGGGAAAAGCCGGTTCCTTGCCGTCCTCGTCGGCGGGGTTCATCGCCTTCGCCTCGGCCCTGCTGTTCCTCGCGCACCCGCTGCAAACCGAATCGGTCACCTACATCGTGCAGCGGTTCACATCGCTGGGCACCTTCTTCTACCTCTTCACAATCCTGGCCTACCTGCTCTCGAATGTTTCCGAGAAGACCTACCTGCTCTCGGAGTCTTCCAGGAACCGGACGGCCGCGCGGGCGTTTCGCCGGGCCTCCGTCGCGGGGCTGGTCGTCGGGATGCTGACGAAAGAGTTCCTGTTCACCGCGCCGTTCATGCTCGTCATGCTGGACTGGCTGGTGATGGGCACGGGCTTGAAGGTCGCATGCAGGCGCGCGCTGCCCCATTTCCTCTGCCTCCCGATCATCCCCGCCCTCATCGTGCTGACATCGTGGGCGCAGCACAGCGGCAACGCCAGCCTTGCTGCCGCCCTCAACATCACGAACCCGGCGGGCGTGTCGCCATATCATTACGCGCTGACCCAACTCAGTGTTGTCCTGACGTATCTGCGGCTGATCCTCGCTCCTGTGGGACTCAACATGGATTGGGATTACCCGTTGTCCACCTCGCTGCTGCAAGGGCGGGTCCTCGTCTCCGCCGCGCTGATCGCGGGCATCATCGCCGGCGCCTGGCTCTGGTATCGCCGGCGGCAGGAGGACGTGCGCGTCTCGTTGTTCTTCGGCTCGATCCTCTGGTATTTCCTGGCGCTGGCGATTGATTCGAGCGTCGTGCCGCTCCCGGACCTGCTGTCCGAACACCGCTCCTATCTCCCCTCCATCGGCGCGCTGACCGCCCTGGCCTGCTGCGCCGACCTGCTGCGGACCCGATTCGATCACCGGTGGAGCGCGCGATATGTCGTTCCAGCCGGCATCGCGCTCTGGATTCTGGCGTTGGGCGCGGCCACCTTTGCGCGGAACGATGTCTGGAGTTCAGAGATCAGCATGTGGAGAGATGTCACAACGAAAAGCCCCAAGAAACTCCGCGCCTGGTTCAACCTCGGCACCGCATACTACGAACACAAACAGCCCCAGGAGGCCATTGCATGTTTCCAGCGGGTCATCCAGCATGAGCCAGCCGCCGTCGCGACTTACCGGAATCTGGCGAAAGTGTTGTATTGGAGCGGCAGGTTCCGGGAAGCCCTCCAAGTCTCGCAGGCGGGACTGCGCTACGCACCCCACGACCACGAGATTCATTGCGACATGGGTGTGGCTTACGCCGGGTTGGGAGACACTGCAAAAAGCATCCAGTTGCTGAGAAGCTCCATCGCCATCAATCCGCGTTACCGGCCCGCGCATCTCTCGCTCGGCACGATCTACGCCCGGCAGCAGCAATACGGCAAGGCGCTGGACCACTGGCGGATTGCCGCATCGCTCCCGCCCGCGGACCCGCAACTCAACCTCGCCATCACGCGGATTGAATCCTTGGCGCACCCGCCCCGCGCCGTCCCGTGATGGAACCGGCCGAATACCATCGCATGGCTGCCGTTGAGGAGCGCCACTGGTGGTATGGGGGGCTTCACGACCTCGTCATCCGCCTCGTCCGGCGCGAAGCCGTCCCGCGGCGACGGCCTCTCGACATTCTCGACGCCGGCTGCGGCACCGGCCGCCTCTGCCAGCTCCTGCAACCCTTCGGAGAAGTCACCGGCTGCGACATCCATCCGCTCGCCATCGAGGCGACTGAAAAACGCGGCGTCCGCCGGGTGCTGCGGCGCAACCTTGTCGCCGACGACTTGGGGATCGAGCAATACGACCTCATCACCTCCGTGGACGTCCTCTACCACCGCGCCGTCACCGATGAACAGGCCGCCCTCCGCAACCTGCACCGCGCCCTGCGAAAAGGCGGATTGCTCATCCTCCACCTGCCCGCCTTCGAACCGCTGCGCGGCGCCCACGACCTTGCCGTCCACACCCGGCGGCGCTACCGGCGCGCGGAACTCGTCCGCTTGCTGGAGTCCGCCGGCTTCACCGTCGAGTTCGCCTCCTACCGCCTGCTCCCGTTCTTCCTGCCTGTGTTGGTCTGGCGTTGCATGACACGCGCCTTTCCTCCGCGCGCAAGCGACGGCCGGGTTTGCTCGGACACGGCCCGACCGTGCCCTCGCTGGATGAATCAATTCCTCACCCGCTGCGTGAAAGCCGAGAATCGTTTCCTCACCATCCCCATTCCGCTGCCCCTCGGCACCTCCGTCTTCGCTCTCGCCAGAAAGTAGTTCACTCCCAATACTGTTTCCCATGCCGGCGGTAGTAGTCGAGGCTGCGCTTCAACCCTTCGCGCAACGACACTTTCGGCCGCCAGCCCAGCTCGGACTCGATTTTCCGGAAGTCGCCGTAGTAGTCGCCGATGTCTATGTGCTTCAACTCCTCGCTGAACGGCACGCACTCCCACCGGCCCGCGCCGTTGACCTCCACCAGAAGAGCCGCGAGGTCCTTGAGCGAGAGGACTTCCGCGCTGCCCAGGTTATAGACCCTGCCGGCGGCCTGGTCGGATGAGGCGGCCAGCAGCAGCGCCTCCACCACGTCATCCACGTAGTTGAAGTCGCGCCGCTGAGTGCCGTCGCCGAAGACCTGGATCGGCTGCCCCTCGATGATCAGCCGCAGCCAGATGCCGAGGAAGGTCTGGCGGGCGTCCTTCACGCGCATCCGCGGGCCGTAGGTGTTGGTCAGTCGCAGCACGCAGCAGGGAATCCCGTAGGTCGCGCTGTAGAGCAGGTGATACCATTCGCCGGCGGTCTTGTTGATGCCGTTGACGTCCACGGGCCGGATCGGGTGCGCCTCGTCCACCGGCAGGTAATCGGGCTTGCCGTAGATCTGCCGCGTGCCGGCGAACACGATCCGCACGGCGGGGTTCACGTGACGGCAGGTCTCCAGGATGGAGAGTTGGGCTTTGCAGTTGATCTCCAGGTCCGGCTCCGGGTCGCGCATCGAGTCGAGATGGCTGGTCTGGCCCGCGAGGTTGAAGAGCACGTCCTGGCCCTGCACAAGATGACGGAAGGCGTGCGGATCGCGCACGTCGGAGATGTTCACGCACACGCGGTCGCGGATGCCCTCGATGTTGAACGGGTTGCCGCCGTATTCCGGGATCAGGCTGTCCACCAACGTCACCTTCGCGCCCAGTTCAAGCAGCCGGCGCGCGAGCGTGGAGCCGATGAACCCCAGCCCGCCCGTGATGAGGACGTTCCGGTTCCGGAAGAAATCTTCTTGCGTGTTCATGCGGACTGGCTGTCGGCGGCAGAACCCCATGCGGCCAGCGTGAGCGGCGCTGACGATGCCCTTATGTCATTTTCTTGGCCGGAAGTCAGCATAAAACCCCGCACGGGCCGCGATCTCGTTGACAAGCGGCGGCCCAGCCGGAACACTGCCGGCGCTGTGAAAAAAATCCGCCTCGACCTGCTGCTGGTGGCACGCGGCCTCTGCGAGAGCCGCGAGAAGGCCAAGCGCGCCATCATGGCCGGCCAGGTCCTCGTGGCGGGCCAGGTCGCCCCCAAGCCGAGCGTCGAGGTCGCTGACGACGCGGCGGTCGAGTTGAAGGCGGCGGAGAAGTTCGTCAGCCGCGGCGGCCACAAACTCGAGGCCGCGCTCGACCACTTCCAACTCGACGTGACCGGCGCGGTCTGCGTGGACATCGGCGCCTCCACGGGTGGGTTCACCGACTGCCTGCTCCAGCGCGGCGCGGCGCGCGTCCACGCCGTGGACGTCGGCAAGGGCCAGCTCGCCTGGAAGCTCCGGCGCGACCGGCGCGTGGTCGTCCACGACGGCGTCAACGCCCGCCACCTGCAAGCAGGCGCCATCGGCGAGCCGGCCGACGTGGTGACGATGGACGCCGCGTTTATCAGCTTGACCAAGCTGCTGCCAGCGGCGAACTGTTTGCTGAAACCGGGCGGCACGATCGTGGCGCTGATCAAGCCGCAGTTCGAGGCCGGCCCGAAGGATGTCGGCAAGGGCGGCGTGGTGCGCGACGAAGCGGTCCACGCCCGCGTCGTCGAGTCGGTGCGGACGTTTACGGAACGCGAGCTGGGCCTGCGCTGCGACGGCGTGATCGAGTCGCCGCTGCTCGGCCCGGCCGGCAACAAGGAATTCCTGATTTGCCTGCGAAAATCAAAACCGCCGGGTTGATCATCAACCCGGAGAAAAAGCTGGCGCACGAACTGGCGCGCAAGGCTCGTGCCCAACTCGAAGCGGCTGGCGTGCGCGTGCTGGCCGCGCGCGGCCCCGCGGCGGCCTTGGCGGCGCGCTCCGACCTGCTGCTGGTTTTCGGCGGCGACGGCACGATGCTGCGGGCAGCGCGCGAGATGGACGGCGCGGACACGCCGGTGCTCGGCATCAACGCCGGGGCGCTGGGTTTCCTGACCACCGTCCCCTCCGATGACATGAAGCGGGCGCTGAAAGCGGTGCTGGCGGGCCGCTGCCGGCTGCGCGCGCGCACGTTACTCCAGACGGTCGTGCTCCGCAAAGGCCGCCGCCGTGCGATCCACTACGCTCTCAACGACGCCGTCATCGCCCGCGGCGCCACCGCGCGCATCGTGCGGCTGGAAGTGCGGGTTGACGGCGAACTGCTCACTCATTACGTCTGCGACGGGATGATTTTTGCGACGCAGACCGGCTCGACGGCTTACTCGATGGCCGCCGGCGGGCCGATCCTGATTCCCGGCACCGAGGCGTTCGTGATGTCGCCGATCTGCCCGCATTCGCTCACCAGCCGTTCGCTGGTCATCGGCCGCAGCACGGTCGTGCAGACGCGCGTGCTCAGCCAGCCGGAAGAGTTGTTGCTGACGATGGACGGCCAGGTCAGCATGCAGTTGTGCAGCGGTGACGTGGTCGAGGTGCGCCGCGGCAACCGCCAGCTCCAGCTCGTCGTGCCGCAGGGCTACTCTTACTACGAGACCCTCCGCCGCAAACTGAAATGGAGCGGCGCCAACGTCTGAAGACCCCGGACATTCCCACCATGACTATCCGACCCACACTCATTGTGTTCCTCGCCTCCGCCGCCGCATTGACCGCCGCCGAGCCCGCCGCCAAGCCGTGCTGGCCGCAGTTCCACGGCCCGAAGCGCGACAATGTCTCCGCCGACACCGGCCTGCTGAAGAAATGGCCCGCCGAGGGGCCGAAGCTCGCGTGGCAGTTCTCCGAGGCGGGCCGCGGCTACTCTGGCGTCTCGATCGCCGACAGCCGCATCTTTACGGCGGGCGATTTCGGCGACGAGGTGTGGGTGCTCGCGCTGGACATGAACGGCAAGCTGCTCTGGAAGACGCAGAATGGCGCGAGCTGGCAGGGCGCGTATCCCGGCTCGCGCACGACACCGACGTTCGATAACGGCGTCGTCTATCAGATGAACGCGCACGGCAAGCTGACCGCGTTCAAGGCCGCCACGGGCAAGGTGGTCTGGTCAGTGGACCTGAAGGAACGCTTCGGCGCGACGCACGGCACGTGGGGCCTCTGCGAGAACGTCGCCATCGAGGGCGACCGGCTCTTCTGCACGCCCGGCGGCGAGAAGGCACTTGTGGCCGCGCTCGACAAGCGCACCGGCAAGACGCTCTGGACCAACACCGACCTCAAGGAGATCGCGGCCTACTGCTCGCCGATCCTCGTCACGCACGGCGGCGTGCGGCAGCTCATCACGATGACGGCGAAGTCCATCGTCGCTATCGAGCCGGCCACCGGCAAGCTGCTGTGGTCGCACCCGCACGAGACGCGCAACGACCAGAACATCAACGCGCCCATCTATCATAATGGCTACGTCTGCACCGCGAGCGGCCATTCCGGCGGCGCGCGGCTCGTGAAGCTCAGCGCCGACAGCCGCAAGGCGACCGAGGTGTGGTGGAAGAAGGACCTCGACTGCTGCCACGGCGGCGTGATGCTCGTCGGCGACCGCATCTACGGCAGCGCGTGCCGCAGCGGCGGCAAGGGGTTCTTCTGTGCCGACTTCATGACCGGCGAGACGAAGTTCCGCGACCTGAAGATGGGCAAGCTCTCGCTGACGCTCGCCGAAGGCCTGCTCTACGCCATCCGCAACAACGGCGCGATGCTGCTGCTGTCGCCGCGCGCGGACGGATTCGATGTCGTCAGCGAGTTCGAGGTGGCGAAGACCGGCGGCAAGGACGAGTTCTGGACGCACCCGATCGTCTGTGGCGGCCGGCTCTACCTGCGCCACGGCAGCAATCTCTTCGCCTACCAGGTCCGCGCGGAATAACCGCGCGCGGCGTGGCTTCTCGAAATCCTTTACAAGCTGCGGCCATCTGTTAATCATGCCGGCCGCCATGAAGCCCTGGCCCCGCTGAACTTCGGAGTGTCCACATGAAGCAACCTCTTTCCCCGCGCATGAACCGCCGCCAGTTCCTCCAACGCGCCGCGGCCGTGGTTGCGGCCCCGATGATTGTGCCGGGCCGCGTGCTCGGCCTCGATGGCGCCGTCGCGCCGAGCAACCGCATCGTTTTCGGCGGCATCGGCATCGGCAACCGCGCGCGCGCCACCCTGCCGACTTTTCTCTCGTTCCCCGAAATCCAGTGGGTGGCCGTCGCCGACGCCCGCGCCGAGCGGCTCGCGGCGGCCAAGGAACAGGTGGACACCCACTACGGCACGAAGGATTGCCGCGCCTACGCCGATTTCCGCGAGTTGCTCGCGCAGAAGGACGTGGATGCGGTTTACATCGCCACCGGCAATCGCTGGCACTCGATGGCCTCGATGTTCGCCGCGCACGCTGGCAAGGACGTCTATTGCGAGAAACCGATCAGCCTCACCATCGGCGAGGGCCGCCAGCTCGTGGAGACTTGCCGCCGGCTCGGCACAATCTACCAAGCCGGCACGCAGCGCCGTTCGACTGCGTCGTATCGGTTCGCGCGCGACATGGTGCTTCAGGGAAAGATCGGCCGCGTTCACACGGTCGAGAGCCAGGT
>JACRKA010000239.1 GCA_016219905.1 Verrucomicrobiota bacterium | reverse complement strand
GCGGAGGGTTGCGTCGCGGCGATGCGCGAGGCCGTGGGGCCGGACATTGACATCATGGTGGATTGCCACGCGCGCCCCTCTCCGCGCATGGGCATGCTGTTCGCGAAGGCGCTGGAGCCTTATAACCTCTACTGGTTCGAGGAACCCTGCTGGCCGGAGACGGTGGACGACATCGCGCTCATCCAGCGCGCGGTGCGCACGCCGATTGCCACCGGCGAGCGGCTCGTGACGCAACATGCGTTTCGCGAGTTGCTGGAGAAACGGGCTTGCTCCGTGTTGCAACCCGACATCACGCACTGCGGCGGACTCTCCGAAGCGCGGCGCATCGCCGCGATGGCGGAGGCGTATCGCGTGGCCCTCGCGCCGCACAACCCGCAAGGCCCCGTCAGCACCGCCGCGTCGCTGGAGTTCGGCTTCGCCACGCCGGGCTACATCATCTGTGAGAGCGTCCACAGCGATGTGCCGTGGCGGCAGGATGTGGTGAGCGAAGGCTTCACGGTGGAAACAAAAGGCCGCATCGTGCGTCCCAACACGCGCCCCGGTCTCGGCATCGAGATCAACGAAGCCGAGGTGCGCAAACATCCGTTCCAACAGGAGACCCTCCAGCGGGTGTTCCATCGCGATGGATCCGTTGGCGATTGGTGATCCAACCCTTATCCGATTTATGACTACAATCTCCGGAGTCCTTCCTGTTTTGCAACTGCCCTACGGCGATGACGATTCCATTGACTGGAAGACGCTCGACCGCGAGGTGGACTGGGCCTTTGAAAACGGCGCGCAGGGCGCGGTCGCCGCGATGGTGACCGAAGTGCTGCGGCTCACCGATGCCGAGCGCGATGAACTCGCCGCGCGCATGGTCGCGAGCGTGAACGGTCGCGGCCCGGTGGTGATGAGCGTGGGCGCGGAGAGCGCGTGGCAGGCGGTGCATCATGCGCGCGCGGCGGAGAAGGCGGGCGTCACCGCGCTCATGGCCATTCCGCCGACGAACACCCGCGCGTCTGCCGCCGAAGTCATCGCCTATTATGAAAGCATCCTGGCCGCGACCACGCTGCCGCTCGTGGTGCAGGATGCGAGCGGTTATGTGGGCGCGCCGCTGCCGATTGCCGCGCAGGCCGACCTGTTTCGCTGTCATCCCGCGCGGGTGATGTTCAAGCCGGAGGCGCAGCCGCTGGGGCAGAACCTCTCCTTGCTGCGCGAGGCCACCGGCAGCCAGGCGGCCATCTTTGAAGGCAGCGGCGGCATTGCGCTGCTGGATGCGCATCGTCGCGGCATCGCGGGAACCATGCCCGGCACGGAGATCGTGTGGGCCATCCGCGCCGAGTGGGACGCCTTGCAAGCGGGCGATCTCGACCGCGCGACGGCCCTTCAAGGCCTCATCGCCCCGCTCATCGCGCTCCAGCATGGACTGGATGGTTTCCTTGCCGTGGAGAAACTGCTCCTGTATCACCAGAACGTCCTGAAAAACCGCCGTGTGCGCGGGCCGGTCGGGTTCAAGCTCGATGCCGCCACGGAGAACGAAGCGCTGCGGCTCTTTGCAGCGCTCCGTCAAATCTGCTCACGATCATGACTACGACATTCCCAACCCAACCCGTGGCCGCCATCAGCGGCGGCCTGGGCGACATCGGCTTCGCCGCGGCTCACGCCCTGAAGAAGACCGGCTGCCGCGTGGCGCTCGGTGATCTTCGCGACGCCGGACGCGATACCGGCGGCTTTCATGTTCATCACGTGGACGTGGCGAGCGAGGCTTCCGTGCAGGCATGGTTTGGCGCGGTGGAGGCGGCCTTTGGCGAGCCGGCCTCCATCATCGTGGTGAACGCCGGCATCGCTTGCACGGGCAGCGCGATGTCGGCCACGTTGGACGACTGGAACCGCACGTTGTCGGTGAACCTCACCGGCGCATGGCTCACCGCCCGCGCCGGCGCGCGGCGCTTGATCGAAAAGCAAATGCCCGGACGCATCGTCTTCGTCGGCAGTTGGGCCGCCCATGCGCCGCATGTGGAACTGGCCGCTTACTGCGCGGCAAAGGCCGGCGTGCGGATGCTGGCGCAGTGCCTCGCGCTGGAACTCGCCGGCAAAGGCATCCTCGTGAACGAAGTCGCGCCCGGCTTTGTGAACGCCGGATTGAGCGGACAGTTTTTCAGGAAAGACCCGGCGCTCGCGGCCCGTTCGAGCGCGGCCGTGCCACTCGGCCAGTTGATCGAGCCTGGCGAGGTCGCCGCCGCCATCGCCTATCTGTGCTCGCCCGCGCATCGGAATCTCACCGGGTCCACACTGCTGCTCGATGGCGGCCTGTCGCTGCTGCGTGGACCGGCAAGCAAACCATGAACCCACAGATCCATGAACGCTTCCCCGGCTTCTGCGCACGTGTGGGAGTGAGCCGCTGGGACATCACGCCCGATCTCGACGTGTGCGCGAAGAACTGGGGCGCGGCGAAGCACTGGTTCGCCACCGGCGTGCACCGCCGGCTCACGGGCACGGCATTGGCGATGGCATCATGCGATGGCAACGAACCGCCCTTGCTGCTGATAAGTCTGGACCTGGGCTGGTGGCGCAGTCGTCGCGATGCCGATGCGCTGCGCTCGCAAGTGCTGGAGCAGCTTGCCCTGCCAGAGGCCAACGTCATCATTCACCTCATCCACACCCACGCGGGGCCTGCGCTCGACTCGGATGCTCCCGCGGAGGCGAATCCCGATGCGTGCCGCGCCTACCTCGCTCGTCTCACAGAATCATGTGTGCAGGGCGGACGCGAAGCATTGTGCAAGCTGGAGACAGCCACGGCGCTCTTCCGTCATGGCCGCTGCGCACTCGCCAGCGAGCGTGATTTCAACGACCCCGCGAAGCCGGATCGTTACCTCACCGGCTTTGATCCCGGCGCTACCGCCGATGACACGCTGCTCGCCGCGCTCCTGCTCAACGATGAAGGCCGCGCGCTCGCCACGCTGGTGAACTACGCCTGCCATCCCACCACGCTCGCGTGGGACAACACGCTCCTCTCGCCCGACTACCCCGGCGCGATGCGCGAGTTGATCGAGAACCAGACCGGCGGCGCACCCTGTCTTTTCCTGCAAGGCGCGTCTGGCGAACTGGCCCCCGCCGAGCAATACAGCGGCGATTCAAACCTGGCCGACCGGCATGGCCGCGAGCTAGGCCATGCCGCGCTGTCCGCGCTGGCGCCATTGGCGGAGGGCTGTTCGCATCTGCGCTACGACGGCCCGGTGGAGTCCGGCGCGCCGCTGGCCATGTGGCACGCCTGCAAGCAACCGGCGAGCAAATCGCTGCGCGCCGCAGCCATCGCGCTCGACATCGAGTTGAAATCCGACCTGCCCACCGTTGCGGAGATTGATGCCGCGCTCGCGCGGAAGCCCGACGGCTTCCGATACGAGCGTCTGCTGCGCCAGCGTCGCGTGCGCGCCTCCGTGGGCGACGGCGCCCATTCCGCCGAAAAGATCTGGCTCTGGCGGCTCGGCGATGCCGCGCTGTGCGCGCTGCCCTTCGAAGCTTACTCCGTCTTTCAAACTGGACTCCGCGCCGCGTTCCCTGACACACCGCTGCTCGTGCTGAACCTCTGCAACGGCTCCATCGGCTATCTCCCGCCCGCGCCGCTCTACGACCGCAACCTCTACACCGTGTGGCAGACGCCCATCGCCAGCGGCGGCCTGGAGCGTGTGAGCGAGGCTACCCAAGCCGGGTTGCGCAAACTTCTCATTCAACAAACAGACAGGACAAAGCAAACATGAAAAACACCACAGACACACCCCATCCGCTCACTCGCCGCCAGTTTGTCGTTCAAAGCGCCGGCGGCTGGATGATGTGTGCGACCGTCGCTGCCTTTCTTGGCGCTGCGGCGGCTTTGCCTCTCTCCGCAGCCACCGTCCAGGAGCGCTACTACGGCCACGAAACCGTTCACGACGTGCACGGCGTCATCGCGCCGTGGTATCGCGGGTTGAACGGCCAGTGCGACCTGCGCGTGCGCATCGCGGCGGAGACGTTGAAGCGTTATCCGTGGACCACGGCAACCAATGCCATCGCCGTGTATCCGCATTACGTCTTCACCGGCCATTGGAAAATCGCCAACGACGGCGCGATCACGCCGCTGAGCACGGGTGAGTGGAACAACGGCGATCTCGGCCAGCGCGCGACCAGCGTGCTCAACGGTTTCGTGGACTACTACCGCTACACCGGCGACCCCGCGGCCATCGCCCACGTCACCTACATGGCGGATTTCGTTTTGGATCACAGCGTGACGGCGGACGATCACCCGTGGCCCGGCGTGTTCATCAGTGTGCCGACCAAGGGCATAACCTACCGCAAGGCCAACCCGACGCGGATGATCCAACTCGACATCATTGGTTCCACCGGCGAGGGCCTGCTGCGCGCGTATCAGCTCGCCGGTAACGATCGCTGGCTGGCTGCGGCAAAACATTGGGCCGACGTCCTTGCCGCGAAATGCAATCTCAACCCTGGCGCCAATCCGTGGCCGCGTTATGCCAATCCTGACGACGCGAAGTGGGGAAAGAAGGAACTCGGCAACAAACAAACCGCCGGCGTGGTGATGATCGCGCGCTTCCTGGATGAGGTCATCCGGCTCGGCTACACGGGCAAGGCCAACGCCATCGTGGCCGCGCGCGATGCGGGGCGGCGCTACCTGCGCGACAGGCTGCTGCCGGCGTGGTGGGTGAACGACACTTGGGGCCGCTACTTCTGGGACTGGGAAGACCCGGTGCAGTCGTGCCTCATCACCTCCGAGGTGGCGCGCTACATCCTGGACAACAAGGCCGAGTTTCCCAACTGGGGCTACGATGCGCGGAACATCCTCACGCTGTTCCTCAACCACACCAGCGTCAGCCCCGGCTCCAACGGCGACGTGTATAGCGGGGCTTGGGCGTATCCGGAATCGTCGGGTTGCTGCGGGCGCTCGCTCTGGTATAGCCCGATGATTCACGCGCCCGCGTTGGCCCAATACGCCGTCGAGACAGGCGACGCCTGGATGCGCGAACTGGCCTACCGCCAGATGGTGCTGCAAACCTACGACATCCACGAGACGGGCGTCTCCGAGGACAACATAGACGGCGGCGCCATCGTCAACGGCGCGTGGTTCAACATCGCGCATCCGCTGCCGCTGCGGTTCGTGCTCGCCAGCATCGGCTGGCTGCCGGAAGAGGTGGGCGCCAGCCGGGAGAACCACATCGTCCGCTCGACGGCGGTGGTGAACTCGGTGAACTACGGCGATGGCCGGATCGAATACACCACCTTCGATGCGCCGGAGAACACCACCGAAGTGTTGCGCCTCGCGTTTGCGCCGAAGTCGGTGACGGCGGATGGGAAGAAGTTGGAGCAACGGGCCAACACCGATGCCAACGGCTACGCGGTGAAACAACTTCCCAACGGCGACGTGATCGTCACCATCCGCCACGACGGCGCGAAGAAGATCGTCGTTGTCGGCGATGATCCGCAACAGGAGATCGAGAGCACGGCATTGGTGCATGAGTTCGAGGGCAATCAAGTCCGCCTGATTGGGAGCGTGGGACTCGATGGCGGTTTGGCCGATGTCTATCTCGACGGCCAGAAACAGTTGGTTCACATAGACGCATGGAACCCGACACCACGAAGCCGTCAGGTGCTCTACTACAAGAACGGCCTCGCGCAGGGCCGGCACACGCTGAAGATCGTGCCGCGCGGCGAACACAACCCGTATTCAAAAGGAAACCGCGTCGCTGTGGCGGCCGTGCAGTTCTCCAGCGCAAACAAGGCGCACGCTTTCCCGACCGGCACCGGGCCGGTGGAGACTCAACGGATGATCTTTGGCTTCACGAGCGGGAATGACTACCGCGACTCACAAGGCCAGAGTTGGCGGCCCGCCACCGAGTTTGTCACCCGCACAGGCCCCGGCGCGGACTCGGTGGCCACTTCATGGTGGCCCACGCCGTCCACCAACGCGATCAGCAACACGACAGAGCCTGAACTCTATCGCTACGGCATTCACGGTCGCGAATTCTGGGTGAACGCGACGGTCGGCCCCGCCAAGTATCACGTGCGGCTGAAGTTCGCCGCCACGCGCGGCCTCGACACGCGGCTGAACTGCTTCGACATTCGCATCAACGGCCAGCGCGTCGTGAAGAAGCTCGACGTGGCCGCCACCGCCGGTGGTCCGAATCGCGCCGCCGACCTCGTCTTCAACGACATCGCGCCCCGCAACGGCGTCATTGAGGTCCGCTTCAAGGCCGCGCGCGTTGCGGATGGCGACAAGCTATTCCGCGGCGAGGCGTTCGTCCAAGCTCTCGAACTCGGCCCCGGCGATGGCGGCAAAGGAACGCAGCCCGTTCCGTCATCCGCGCCGGAGCCGGCCGGCAATCTGCTGGTGAATCCGGGATTCGAGGAGACAGAACACGGCGCAACGATGCCACGCGGAGTCAAACGCGACGCTGCAGGCTGGACTTACGAGTTCGCCGGCCCGACAAAGTCCTACATCTGGCAGGAGACAGACTACATCAAGCACCCGCAGTGGGGTTTGCCGGAGTTTCACAGCGGCAAAGGCGCCATCCGCACTCACTGCGACGGCAACGGCCACACGATGATCGCGCAGGATGTTGATGTCGCGCCCAAAACGGCTTACACGGCGTCCGTCTGGGTGCGCGCCGCAGACCTGCACGGCAAAGGTTTCGGCCAAGACCCCAAAGACTCCGCCGGCCTCATCGTTCTAGAACTCGACAACACCGGCAAGGTCGTCCACCGCCACCCCAAGATCGAAGTCAAGAAAGCCGGCCCGTATCAACAGTTGACCGCTCGCTTCACAACCGGCGCATCCACCGTGCAAGTCCGCTTCATCCTCGACACCGTCATGCACTGTCCCTATCAGGAAGGCCACGTCACCTACGACGATTGCTCGCTGACGCAGTGTCCGCCCTGAATACGGATCGAACACCCCGCCGATATTCCCGGCTTAACCATCCGGCCAGAAACTGCAAAGCATCGGTCATTTCGTGCATGGACGTTTGCGGCGGATTGGTGTCTCATCGGGGCGTTCGGGAAAGCACCATCATGAAAAGGCCGGCCCCGTTGTTCCTCTTGGCAGCGATTGCTGCAACGCTCGTTTGCAGTCCGCCGACAACCGCTGCGGCGGACGATGCGCTCGCGCGCGGCTTCGCTGCCCCGCCCGACTCCACCAAGCCGTGGTGTTATTGGTATTGGATCAGCGACAACATCTCCCGCGACGGCCTCACGCGCGACCTGGAGGTGATGGCGCGCGTCGGCATCGGTGGCGCATTGATCGGCAACGTGGTGGATAAGGACGCGCCGCTCGGCACGGTGCGGATTTTCTCGGACGAATGGTGGGCGTCGCTGGAGCACGCGATTCGCGAGGCCGGGCGCGTCGGCGTGCAAATCGGCGTGTTCAACGGGCCGGGCTGGAGCCAGTCGGGCGGGCCGTGGATCACGCCGAAGCAGGCGATGCGCTATGTGGTGTCGTCGGAAACGCGGGTCAAAGGCCTGGCGAAGTTCGATGGCAAACTGCCTGCGCCCAAGGAGCCGTTTGAGGACATCGCCGTGCTGGCTTTTCCGGCGCCCCGCGCCGATGCGACGCGGCTCTCGGCGATGTCGCCGCGCGTGCGATGCAGTCCCGCGGTGGAGCAGGCCGGCGTGCTGGCCGATGGCGATCCTGCGACCGGCGTTTCTTTTCCTGAAGGCGCTGCGTCGAAGGGCAAACCGTTTACGGTTGATCTGGAGACGACGCAACCCTTCACCGCCCGGACGCTGCTGTTGTATCCGCACGATGGGGACTTCAAGGTGAAGTGCGAGCTTCAGACCGCCGATGATCAAGGAGGCTTCGCCACGGTGCGCGAGTTTGAACTGGATCGGCGCGGCCCGCCCCCGGAGCACAAGGTGAACGTCGGCCCGATGATCAAAGGCCCCGCGGTCATCGCGTTTCCGCCGCGCACGTCGAAGCATTTCCGCCTCGTGGTCACTGGCTTGGAGGGCAAGGGCGGCCTGGCGGAGATTGAACTGACCGGCGCGGCGCGGCTCGAACGATTCGTCGAGAAGCAGCTTGGCAAGATGTTTCCGCAACCGCTGCCGCTCTGGGACGCTTATCTCTGGCCGCCCGCCCCCGAACCAGACCAGCCGGACCTGGCTGTCGTGCCCGGCCGGATCGTTGACTTGCGCGACAAGCTCGGCGCCGACGGCACGCTGCGTTGGGACGTGCCGGACGGCGAGTGGATCATCTTGCGGACGGGCATGACGCCCACGGGCGCGGTCAATCACCCGACCACTGTCGAAGGCAAAGGTCCCGAGTGCGACAAGATGAGTCGCGCGGCCATCGCCACGCACTTCGACGGCTTCGTCGGCAAGCTGCTGGCGCGGATGCCCGCCCCGTCCCGCCGCGCGCTTCGGCGCGTGGTGATTGACAGCTACGAAGTCGGTTCGCAGAACTGGACGGACGGTTTCGGCGGGGATTTCCAGAAGACCTGCGGCTATGACCCGAAACCGTGGCTGCCGGTGCTCACGGGACGGATTGTCGGCAGCGCCGATCAATCGGACCGTTTCCTCTGGGACCTGCGGCGGCTGGTGGCGGGCCGCGTTGCCCGCGACTACGTGGGCGGGCTGCGCGACCTGTGCCACCGCCACGACCTGCGGCTGTGGCTGGAGAACTACGGCCACTGGGGATTCCCCGGCGAGTTCCTCGAATACGGCGGCCAGACCGACGAACTCGGCGGCGAATTCTGGGTCCGCGATGGCGCGAGTTGGGCGCTGGGCAGCGTCGAGTTGCGCGCCGCGTCCTCGGCCGCGAACATTTACGGCAAGCCGGTCGTTTCCTCCGAGGCGTTCACGTCCGGCATCTCGCCCTTCCAACTCACGCCGGCGTCGCTGAAGGCGCGAGGCGACTGGGCGTTCTGCGAGGGCATCAACCACTTCGTTCTCCACGTGTATATCCACCAGCCGTGGGAAGACCGTCGGCCGGGCCTCAACGCGTGGTTCGGCACGGAGTTCAACCGCCACAACACGTGGTTCGATGCCGGCCGCGCGTGGATTGATTACCTGCGCCGCTGCTGTTTCCTGTTGCAACAAGGCACGCGCGTCGCCGACGTGGCCTACTTCATCGGCGAGGACGCGCCGAAGATGACCGGCATCCGCCAGCCCGAACTGCCGCCGGGCTGCGACTTCGACTACATCAACGCCGAGGTCATCCTCGACAAGCTGACCGTGAAGAATGGCCTGCTCACGCTGCCCCACGGCACGACCTATCGCGCGCTCGTGCTGCCAGAACTCGCCACGATGCGACCCGCGGTGTTGCGCAAGATCGTGGCGCTCGCCAAGGCCGGGGCGACCGTCGTCGGCCCCGCGCCGACGCGCTCGCCGAGCATGGAGAATTATCCGCGTTGCGATGAGGAAGTGCGCCGGGTCGCGAAAGAACTGCGCACGGAGAAACGTCTCGACATCGCGCCGGATTTCCAGAGCGCGACGAAGCTGCGCTTCACCCATCGCCGCAGTGCGAACGCCGACATTTACTTCGTCGCCAACCCGCAGGCGCAGGAGGTGGCGACGATGGCGGCGTTCCGCGTCACCGGCAAAGCGCCGGAACTGTGGTGCCCGGTCACCGGCCGTATCACGCGCCCGGCAGTCTATGATGACGCCGACGGCACCGTGCGTCTGCCGCTGCAACTCGGCTCGCACGGTTCGGTCTTCGTCGTCTTCCGCGAGAAAGCCGACGCGAGCCGCATCGT
>JACRKA010000237.1 GCA_016219905.1 Verrucomicrobiota bacterium | reverse complement strand
TCCGATCAAGAAGCTGATTGACCCCGGCTACAAGTTCGCGGGCCGGAGCAACGCGGACTACACCTCGGAGCTTGGCCTCTACGAAAAGCTGCGCGAAGGATTTCAGAAGCGCGAGGGCGCGTATCAGGCGGCGCACGCCGGCGACAAGCTGCAACTCGACGACCGCCTCGACGTGGAGGTGCTCTCGCCGCCGAAGGAGTTCTTCGCGGAGCTTCACCCTGAACGCCGGCCGAAGAACGACCCGGCCGCCCACTACGCGCTCAACGCCAACTCGCTCATCCTGCGCATCACGCATGGCAAGATCGTTTTCCTGCTCGGCGGCGACATCGAGTTGGAGGACCAGGTGAAGCACCTGTTGCCGCTGGTGGCGAAGGAGAAGCTCAAGTGCCACGTCCTCATCGCCCCCGGCCACGGACTGCATTCCGCACCGGAGTTCGCCGAGGCGACGCGGCCCGAAGTGACGGTGGCGAGCATCTTCGCGCGTTGGGGCAAGACCTGCACCGCGCGGCGCGTGTATGCCAAGGTCGGCTCGAAGGTCTATGTCACCGGCCTTCACGGCAACGTCCGCATCGAATCCGACGGCGCAGCCTACCGTGTCGAGACGCAGCGACGGACGGAGGAGTGACGCGGGTATTTCACCAACACGGCGTTGGCGCGTCCAGACCGTGAACCTGTTTCGTCTGCGCCCCAAAGCGCCAGAGGGCTGGCGCAGTCCAAGACGCTCGCGCGTGCTTGAAAGGCGCGTCTCCAATGCGACAGCGTCTTGGACTGCGGCAGCCCCCTGCCGCCTTTCCCCCGCCAATGGAGAAGAACCCAGCCACGAACCAGGCCAAGGAATCCGTCAGGTTCATGCAAAGGCGGATGCATCCTCGCTCCAAACTCTCGCCTCTTTACGTCGTCGCCTACGAAGCGCGGGCTTTGACGGCGCGGGCGGGCGGCGTAAGTTCTGCCGTGAGAACCGCCGCGAAACAACTGCCTGCGCTCGAGCACCTGCCGCCGATCGAGCACCCGTTCTGGCTGGCGCTCGCGTGCGCCCTGTTGTGGCTGGCCACCTGCGCGGGCTAAATCTCCACGGTCTGCTCGCGCAGCCGCCGAGCCCACCACTGGCGCCACTTGTAGTAGCCGACCTGGGCCAGGAACATGCCGCGCAGCAGCACGCCGATGCAGATGCCCACCGCGAAGATGTTTTCGCCCTTGTGCGCCATGTAGCCGATGGCCAGGAGCCGGCCTGCCACGCTGAGCATCGGGAAGAACAGCGAGATCGCGTTAGCCTCTTTCAGCCGCAGCAGGCGCAGCAGTTGCGGGATGTAGGCGCACTCGATGATGGTCGTCGCCGCGACGGCCAGGCCCGGCCAGAAGTATTCGGCCACAGTGGTTGTCATGAGGTCCCCCGTTTCTTCGTTCAGATGGCGAAGTCGCTGTATTCCGGTTTCACGGCCTCCAGCGGCGGCAACAGCATGCCCGCGCCGGCGGTGAGGTTGGTCCCCTGCTCGATCAGGACGAACGAGCCGGTGAGGCGGTTGTGCTCGTAACCGTCATACACGATCGGCTTGGCGGTTTTCAGGCGGATTTCACCGATGTCGTTGAGCGCCAGTTCGGCCGGCTCAGGCTGCGGCTCGTAGGTGGTGATGTCCATCCGGCTCTCGATGCCCGTGACGACGGCCTGCACGGTCTGCGTCGTGTGCTTGAGAGAATACTTCTTCCCGCGCTGCAACGGCCGCTGCTGCATCCAGCAGACATTCGCGCGCAGGTCGCTCCCCATGCCGGGCAGATGGTCGAGGCCCACCAACATGTCGCCGCGGCTGATGTCCACGTCGTCGCCTAGCACGAGCGTCACCGACTGCGGGCAGAACGCCTCCTTCAACGGGCCGTCATACGTCCAGATTTCCTTCACGCTGGTTTTCAGCCCGCTCCGCAGCGTCAGCACCGGCTGGCCGACGCGGACGATGCCGCCCGCAATCTGGCCGCTGAGGCCGCGGAAATCGTGCAGCGCCGGGTCGGTCGGATTGTTCGGACGGTTCACCCACTGCACCGGGAACCGGAACGCGTGCATGTTCCAGTCGCTGGCAATGTGGACGTTCTCCAGATGGCCCAGCAACGTCGGCCCCTCATACCACGGCGTGTGCGGCGACGGCGTCACGACGTTGTCGCCGTTGAGCGCGCTGATCGGAATGAACTTGATGTCGCGGAGCACGTCGAGCCGCGGCAGGAACGACTCGAATTCGTCGCGGATCTCGCGAAAACGTTCCTCGCTCCAGCCCACGAGATCCATTTTGTTGACCGCAATGATCAAGTGCGGAATGCCCAGCAACGCGGCGATGTAGGTGTGCCGGCGGCTCTGCTCGATGACCCCCAATCGCGCGTCCACGAGCACAATCGAGAGGTTCGCGGTCGAGGCGCCGGTGACCATGTTGCGGGTGTATTGGACGTGGCCCGGCGTGTCGGCCACGATGAACTTGCGCTTCGGCGTGGCGAAGTAGCGGTAAGCGACGTCAATCGTGATCCCCTGCTCGCGCTCGGCGCGGAGGCCATCGGTGAGGTTGGCGAGGTTGATCTGCCCGCCACCCGTGATGTCGGCGGAACGCTCCAGCGCGTCGAGCTGGTCCTCCATCAACGACTTGGAGTCGTAGAGCAGCCGGCCGATGAGCGTGGACTTGCCGTCGTCCACCGAGCCGCAGGTGTTGAACCGGAGGATGTCTATCGGATGATGCGTGTGCGGTGACATGGGTGCGTCTGTTGAAATCAAAAGTATCCGGCCTTCTTGCGGTCTTCCATCGCCGCCTCGGAGGCCTTGTCGTCGGCGCGCGAACCGCGCTCGGTCACGCGCGCGGCGGCGATCTCGGCAAGAATGTCGTCCACGCTGTCGGCGCGGCTCTCCACCATGCCAGTGCTGATGATGTCGCCGATGGTGCGGACGCGGACGATGAGGTCGCCGACCTCTTCGCGTGGCTTCGGCGGCATCAGGTCGGTCACGGGCAGCCACTGGCCATGACGCCGGACGCACTTGCGCGGATGGCTGAAGTAAATCGTCGGCACCTCCAACTCCTCGCGCTTGATGTATTCCCACACGTCCATCTCGGTCCAGTTGGAGAGAGGGAAAATGCGCATGTGCTCGCCGGGATTCACGCGGGCATTGTAGAGGTTCCAGATTTCCGGGCGCTGGTTCTTCGGGTCCCACTGGCCAAAGGCGTCGCGGAAGCTGAAGAAGCGTTCCTTGGCGCGAGCCTTTTCCTCGTCACGCCGCGCGCCGCCGATGGCGCAATCGAAGCGGAACTCCTCGACCGCCGCGAGCAGCGTGGGAATCTGGAGCCGATTGCGGCTGATCTCGCCCGGCGCGGGCACGGCGATGCCGGCAGCGATGGCATCCTCCACTTTCCGGACAATCAACTTCGCGCCAAGCTGCTGCGCACGTCGGTCGCGGAAGTCGTTAAGCTCAGGGAAATGGTGGCCGGTGTCCACGTTCAACAACGGCATCGGGATGTCCGACGGCCGGAACGCTTTTTCCGCGAGACGCAGCATGCAGATCGAGTCCTTGCCGCCGGAGAACAACAACACCGGCCGCTCGAACTCCGCTGCAACCTCCCGCATGATGTGGATCGCCTCGGTTTCGAGATACTGAAGATGGTCGAGATGGTAGTTGTTCATCTGCTCCGCCTTGGGAACCTAGCTCTTGATCGCTTGCCCGCCCCACGCCGCGTGAAGGCCGCACTCGCGTTTCTCGTCGGCCTTGGCGGGGTCAAAGTAGTCCCACTCGTTCGGCAGATTGTGTTCGCGCAAGTAAGCCTCCATGTCCGCATCAGTCCAGTAAAACACGGGACTGACCTTCATCGCGCCGAAGTTCGCGTCCTCGGTAACGATATCGAGGCCGGCACGGTTGGGATTTTGCACCTTGCGGAGTGCCGTGATCCAGACCGTCGGGGCAAGCTCTTTCATGCCGCGTTGGAACGGCTCCAGTTTCATCACCGCGCTGAACTGTTTCAACCCAGCCTCGTCCTCGGTCGTCGGGATGGGCCCATGAATCGCGTCGCGATGCGATGCGCTGATCTTGGGCAGATAGGGCTTGAGGTTCAGCTTCAACAGCCGCTTCAACTCCTCGGCGTGCCGGTAAGTCGCGGGACGATTGTAGCCGTGGTCCACCCACAACACCGGGATGTCGGGCTGCACACTGACGCTGAGATGCAAGACCACCGCCTCGTATGGACGGAAGTTTGTCGAGACGATGGCCCGCCCCTTCGCGTGCCCAATGGCCCATCGGACAATCTCCAACGGCGGTTTGTCGCGCAGTTCTGCGTTCCAACGTCTGATGTCGTCGGGATTCATATATAGAACATCCGCCGGTTCGGCTCGGTTGCCGCCGCGAGGTCTTCAAAATTCACCTCGTCCGCGACCTTCTCTGCAACACGCTGGATCTGCGCCCACACATTCTTCAGTTCCCTCGGGCACTTCGGATCCGCCAAGCTCGGAATCTCGATCACTTCCCCTTGAATCGCGCGCACCACATCGCCGAACGTGATCTGCGCCGGCGGTCGCGCCAGGCAATAGCCGCCGTCCTTGCCGCGCTTGCTCTTCACGAGGCCGGCGACCTTCATCGCCGTGAGAATCTGGACCAAGTAGCCTTCGGGAATGGATTGGAGCCGCGCAAGACGGTCCAGGTGCAGCGTCTCGCCACGGCCATATTCCCGCGCCATGAGTTCCACGGCACGGCAGGCGTAATCGGTCTTTATGAACAGTTTCATGCAACCATTTTCAATCTTTAGTCCAGAACTAAAGATGGCGCTTATACTGCCACAAATCTGATTTGTGTCAACTCTCGACACGTCTTGCGCACGATTCCTGCGTGCCTTGCCTGCTTGCATTTCTGTTCGCAAAACAAGCGTATATCTGGCTTGAGGGCAACGCTTTGCGCTGGCGCAATTTGCCAGATTTGCATTGAATGTCACCCGAATTTCACTATAATCACCGTGGATTTCCGGTTGGAAAAGAATTCAATGCCAAACTCAGAACCTGACGCCGCCCAACTCACTAAAGTTGCAGCCTCGCAACAATACGACGCCTCGAAAATTGACAAGCTCGAAGGCTTGGAAGCCGTCCGTAAACGCCCCGGCATGTATATCGGCGACCCGGACGAGCGCGGCCTCCACCAGTGCGTCTTTGAAGTGCTCGACAACTCGATTGACGAGCATCTCGCCGGCTTCTGCGACACGATCAAGGTCACCATCCACGCCGACGATTCCGTGACGCTCGCCGACAACGGCCGCGGCATCCCGGTGGACATGCACCCGAAGTTCAAGATGCCCGCCGTCGAGCTTGTGCTGACGAACCTCCACGCGGGCGGCAAGTTCGGCCAGGGCGCCTACAAATACTCCGGCGGCCTCCACGGCGTTGGCGCGAAGTGCGTCAACGCGCTCTCCGAGTGGTTCGAGGTCGAGATCTATCGCGACCTGAAGATCTACCACATGAAGTTCGCCCGCGGCAAAACCACCTCGCCGCTGGAGGTCATCGGCAAGTCCAAGCACACCGGCACCAAGATCACCTTCAAGGCCGACCCGGAGATTTTCAAAATCACCACCTCGCCGAAATATGATGCGCTGGCCGCACGCATGCGCGAGCTGGCGTTCCTCAATCCCGGCATCGAAATCGTCTTCACCGACGAGCGCGCCAACAAGACCGAGACCTTCTTCTACAAGGGCGGCATCCCGGAGTTCATCAAGGAACTCAACCGCGCAAAGGAAGTCGTTCACCCCAAGGCAATCGCCATCAGCAAGCAGAAGGACGATGTGATGGTGGACGTGGTGCTCCAATACAACGACGGCTACGCCGACAACATCCTCTGCTACGCCAACTCTATCGCGAACACCGACGGCGGCACGCACATGGTCGGCTTCCGCACCGCGTTGACCCGCGCCATCAACCAATACGCGCGCGCCAACCAACTCGTGAAGGAGAAGGACCCGCCGATCTCCGGCGACGACGTGCGCGAGGGCCTCACCGCCGTCGTCAGCGTCAAGCTGCCGAACCCGCGCTTCGAGTCGCAGACGAAGGTCAAGCTGGTCAACACCGAGATCGAGGGCATCGTCTCCAGCGTCGCCTACGAGGGGCTGATGACGTTCTTCGAGGAAACGCCGCCCATCGCCAAGCGCGTCGTCGAGAAGTGCCTCACGGCCGCCCGCGCGCGTGACGCGGCCCGCAAAGCCCGCGATGCCGTCCGCAAGAGCGCGCTGACCGGCGGTGGCCTGCCCGGCAAGCTCGCCGACTGCTCCGAGCGCGACCCGGCGCTGTGCGAGCTTTACATCGTCGAGGGCGACTCGGCCGGCGGCTCCGCCCGCATGGGCCGCGACCGGAAGTTCCAGGCCATCCTCCCCATCAAGGGCAAGATCATCAACGTCGAGAAGGCCCGGATAGACAAGGTGCTCGCCAACACCGAAATCCAGACCATCATCACCGCCATCGGCACCGGCATCGGCACCGGCGAGGGCGAGGGATCGTTCAACTTTGAGAAGCTCCGCTACCACCGCGTCATCATCATGACCGACGCCGACGTGGACGGCTCCCACATCCGCACGCTGCTGTTGACGTTCTTCTACCGGCAGATGAAGCAACTCATCGAGAAAGGCTCCATCTTCATTGCGCAGCCGCCGCTCTACAAGGTGAAGCGCAAGAACCGCGAGGAATACGTGGACAACACCGAGCAGCTCGACAAGATGCTGCTGGAACTGGGCACCGAGGACGTGAAGCTCTCCCGGCCCAAAGGCAACAAGGAGTTCAGCGGCGCGCAACTTCGCGGCCTCTGCGAAACGCTGGCCGAACTCGACAAGCTCGCCGACGCGCTCAAACGCCGCCGCATTGATTTCCAGCCTTACCTCGACGCGCGCGACAAGAAGACCGGTGCGCTGCCGCAATACGTCGCCCGCATCAAGGAGAACGGTGAGGAGCGCATCGAGTTCCTTGCCGACGACAAGGCGCTCCGCAAGTTCAACGAGACGCACGAGCAGTCCGAGGAGCTTGACCGCGTCCCCGACCGTGGCGCGACCAACGGCAAGGCGCCCGACACGACCGCCATCCGCACTTCCGTCAAGACGGGCGAGATTTACGAGAGCCAGGAGTTGAACAAGGTCCTCGTCGCGCTCGAAAAAAAGGGCCTCGAAGTGGACCGCTACCTTTCCCTCCCGCGCGACGAACAGAACCCGCGCGAGAAGCCCGAGTCGGTGTTCGAGATGATCGAGGGCGAGAACGTCACGCCCATTTTCGCCGTCGGTGAAATCCTCCCGCGCATCAAGGAAAACGGCAAACGCGGCCTGACCATCCAGCGTTACAAGGGCTTGGGCGAGATGGACCCGGAGCAGCTTTGGGAGACCACCATGGACCCGTCGCGCCGCAAGCTCATCAAGGTCGAGATGCCCGACCTCGCCAAGGCCGAGGAGATTTTCACCATTTGCATGGGCGAGGAAGTTGAACCGCGCCGCCAGTTCATCGAGGAAAACGCCCTCAACGTGCGCAACTTGGACGTTTAAGCCGGCCCACCACCCTTGCGCCAATCACGCCTCAACCCCACCGGGAACCAGCCGCTTCTTCCAGTCATGTATGCCCAAGGCGAAAAAATAAGCCCCATCAACATCGCCGACGAGATGCAGAAGTCGTTCATTGATTACTCGATGAGCGTCATCATCTCGCGCGCGCTGCCCGACGCCCGCGACGGCTTGAAGCCCTCCCAGCGCCGCATCCTCTTCGCGATGCACGAGCTGGGCCTCGCGCCGAACCGCCCGCACCGCAAATGCGCCAAGATCGCCGGCGACACCTCGGGCAACTATCACCCGCACGGCGAACAGGTCATCTACCCCACCCTCGTCCACATGGCGCAGGACTTCGCCCTGCGCTATCCGCTCATTGACGGCCAGGGAAACTTCGGCTCGATTGATGGCGACGATCCCGCCGCGATGCGTTACACCGAGGCCCGGCTGTCGCCCATCGGCATGTTGATGCTCGCCGACCTCGACAAGGACACGGTTGATTTCCAGCCCAACTACGACGAGACGCGCCGCGAGCCGAAAGTGCTCGCCGCCGGCTTCCCGAATCTCATCTGCAACGGCTCCACCGGCATCGCCGTCGGCATGGCCACGAGCATCCCGCCCCACAACCTCAGCGAGGTCGTGGACGCGTGCATCCACCTGATTGACAACCCAGAGTGCGAAGTCGAGGCCATCTGCAAAATAATCACCGGCCCCGATTTTCCCACGGGCGGCATGATCTGCGGCAAAGGCCCCATCCTCGATGCCTACAAGACCGGCCGCGGCACGATCAAACTCCGCGGGCGCGCCGGTGTTGAGGAATCCGGCGGCAAAGACCAGATCATCATCACCCAGATGCCGTTCAACGTCGCGCCGTCCACCGTCGAGACCCAGGTCGCCTCGCTCGTCAACGACAAGCGGATCGAGGGCATCTCCGACATCCGCAACGAGACCAACAAGGACGGCGTCCGCCTCGTCATCGAACTGAAACGCGGCGCCATCCCGAAGGTCATCCTCAGCAACCTTTTCAAGCACACCTCGCTCGAAACCACCATCGGCATCAATCTGCTCGCGATTGACCACGGCCGGCCGCGCACGCTCGACATCAAACAACTCCTGGCCTGCCACACCGAGCACCGCCGCGAAGTCGTCATCCGCCGCACCCAGTTCGAACTGCGCGCCGCCGAGGCCCGCGCCGAGATCCTCGACGCCTACCTCATCGCGCTCGCCAACCTCGACGAGTTCATCCGCATCATCCGCGAATCCCGCACGCGCGAGGAGGCGAAGATCAAACTCATGTCGTTCTCGTGGACCAAGGCACAGGTCCAGCACTTCGGCCTGCACATCCGCAGCGAAGCGCGGCTCGTCAGCGGCCGTTACGAGTTCAGCGAAAAACAGGTGGACCAGATCCTCGACCTGCGCCTCTACCAACTCACCGGCCTCGAACGCGACAAGGTCACCAAGGAATACAAGGAGATCATCGCCCGGATCGGCGAGTTGACCGGCGTGCTCGCCAGCGAGGCGAAAATCTGGGGCATCGTCAAAAAGGAACTGAAGGAGTTGAAGGAGAAGTTTGGCGACACGCGCCTGACCGACATCGTGCCCGAGGAAGGCGAGATCAAGATCGAGGACCTCATCGCCAACGAGCCGGCCATAATCACCATCACCCATAGCGGTTACATCAAGCGCACCGCCGTCTCCGCCTACCGCGCCCAGCGCCGCGGCGGCAAGGGCGTGAGCGGGCAGGACACCAAGGACGACACCGATTTCGTCGAGCACCTGTTCACGGCCAGCACGCACGACTTCATCATGTTCTCCACCGAGAACGGGCGCGTCTATTGCGAGAAGGTCTATGACATCCCCGAGGCGGGCCGCGCCGCCCGCGGCAAGTCCATCGCCAACCTGCTGGCTCTCCGCGAGGGTGAGAAGATCGCCGCGATGATCCGCATCCAGGACTTCAGCGACCAGCTTCACCTGCTGTTCGCCACGCAAAACGGCATCATCAAGAAGACCAACCTCAGCGAGTTCAGCAACGTCCGCCGCGGCGGCATCCAAGGCGTCAACATCGAGAAGGACGACCGCCTCATCGGCGTCAAGCTGACCAACGGCAACAGCGAGATCGTGCTCGTCTCGCGCACCGGCCAGTCCATCCGTTTCCACGAGGAAGAGGCCCGCGACATGGGCCGCACCGCCACCGGCGTCTGGGGCATGGACTTGGACAAGGACGACCTCCTAGTCGCCATCGAAATCGTGGACCCGCAGGCCACGCTGCTCGTCGCCGGTGAGAACGGCATCGGCAAGCGCACCGAGTTCGAGGAATACCGCCGCCAGTCGCGCGGCGGCAAAGGCATCATCACGATGGCCACCAGCGAGAAGACCGGCCGCGTCGTCGGCGCGCTCAGCGTCACCGACACCGACGAGATCATGCTCACCACCGCCGGCGGCCAGACCGTCCGTTGCCGCGTGAAGGACGTGCGCACCAGCGGCCGGAACACGCAGGGCGTGCGTCTCATCAACCCCGGCTCCGGCGACAAGCTCGTCGCCATCGCCCGCGTCATCACCGAGTCGCAGGAAGCCGCTGCCGAGAGCGGCCAGCCGGCCCTGCCACTGGCTGCGCAAACACCGCCGCCGGAAGAAAAGAAGTAGTCTTGCGGCCCGACGCCTTTATTCCGGTCACATGAAGCCGGACTTCAAATCACTGACGCTAGCCGAGCTTTCGTCGTTGCTGAAGGCGAATGGCCAGCCCGCTTACCGCGCCGGTCAGCTCATGCAGTGGGCCTACGAGCGCGCGGCGGAATCGTTCGACGCCATGAGCAACCTGCCCGCGCCGCTGCGGCAATGGCTCGCGGAAACGTTCGACCTCTGGACCGTCCGCGAACTGCGAGAGCAGCACTCCACCGACACCACCGAGAAGTTCCTCTGGCAGTTGCGCGACCAGCAGCTTGTCGAGACCGTCCTCATCCCCGCGACGCCCGGCCTGACCTCGCGCGCAGACCGCCACACCGTCTGCGTCTCCACCCAGGTCGGTTGCGCCTACGGCTGCCGGTTCTGCGCAAGCGGCCTGGCCGGATTCCGCCGCAACCTCACCGCGGGCGAGATTGTGGACCAGATCCTCGCCATCATCCGCATCGGGCGCACCGCCGGCATCCGCGTCGCGGGCGAGACGGGCCAGCCCGACTCCGATTTCCGCATCAACAACATCGTCGTCATGGGCATGGGCGAGCCGCTGGCCAACTACACCAACCTGATCAAAGCTCTGCGCATCATCAACGCCCCGTGGGGCCTCGGCATCGGCGCGCGCAAGATCACCGTCTCCACCAGCGGCCTCGCCCCGCAAATCCGCACCCTCGCCGACGAAGCGATGCAGTTCCGCCTCGCCGTCTCGCTCCACGCCCCCACCGACGAGGTGCGTTCCAAGATCATGCCCGTCAACCGCAAGTATCCATTGCAAGACCTCATCGCCGCCTGTGAATACTACGGCCGCGTCAGAGGCCGGATGCTGACGTTCGAGTATATCCTCATCGAAGACCTGAACGACTCGTTTGAACTGGCCGGCAAACTCGCCGCGTTGGCGCGGCAGGTTCACGCCAAGGTCAACCTCATCCCCTACAACACCGTCGAGGGCCTGCCGTGGCGCCGGCCGCCCACCAACCGCTGCCTGGCGTTCGCCCAACAACTCAAGAAGCACGGCATCCTTGCCACGCTCCGCGTTGACAAAGGCACCGACATCGCCGCCGCCTGCGGACAATTGCGGCTGAGAACAGAACGTGACAACTGACGACAGACTGGGACAGAAGCCAACGAAGGAAACGAAGGTTCGTTCATCCTTCGTTCCCTTCGTTTCCTTCTGTGAAATGAGATCCGCGTCCGTGGTTAGTCCGAGATGAAACCGTTCGAGTTCTTCGACCATACCGCCGACATCGGCGTCCATGCCTATGGCCGCACGCTGGAGGAACTCTTCGCCAACGCCGCCCGCGCCCTCTACGAAGCCCAGGGCCGTTTCGCGACAAAGGAGCGCGCCGTCTTCAAAGTCGAACTGGAAGCCGCCGACACCGCCGAACTGCTCGTCCACTGGCTGGCCGAACTGCTTTTCCTATTCAACGCCCGCCAGCTTTACTTCGACCATTTCCGCCTCCAGATCACCGACGGCAGGAAGCTCGTCGCGCAGATGGACGGCGGCCCTGTGGACTTCAGCCAATCCGAAGCTTCCGAGGAAATCAAAGCCGTCACCTACCACCAACTCGAAGTGAAACAAGTCCCCGACGGTTGGATGGCCACGGTGATTTTCGACGTTTAGGGTCGCCTACGAGTTTTGCGTAGCGCCCTTTTTTCAAGCACGTTCCCACTCACGCCTACGACGCAAACTTTCCCAAAACCTTGCTGCCCTACGAAACTCAAGCGGGCTAACGTGATCCCCGCACAGGTTTGCCTCTGCCTGTGATTTCTAGCAGTTCGATTTTGTGGAAGGTCACCACCGCTTGGTAGGCCCCAACGCCCAAGAGGCGGTAGTCGGGCAGCTGCCAAGATCCAGACACACCTCCGTCGGTGTAATCAGTCTTCCAATGAGAGACAAGTCTACCGTCGAGATATGCCTTAACACCGTTCTTGCGGACTTGGAGCACCGAAGAATAAACTCGGCCGTTTTTCAGAGCGGTCGAAGGCCGATAAGTTGTGGAATTCTTGTTCGAAGGTCTGCCGCCCACAATGTCAAAGCCGAAAGCCGTGCCATGATCGCAGGCCATATTCCACATCGCACCCCGGCCCGCCTGTGAAATGAACTGTGCCACAGTCTCAATGCCTTCGTTGCGGCAGAACACGATTCGAAAATCGTATTCTTCGGGTGGTTCGAAAGGAATTTGGATTCGCGCGTGTCTTTCTGGCGCCGATACAAGCTTGCCATCTTGCATCGTCCATTTGCCCTTGACGGCATCCTTCTCCAGATCAATCAGCAGCATCAGATTGATGGCGCGCGACCACACGACTTCATTTGCAGACCCCTGGCTTGTTCCACTCGTGGTGCGTTGGCTCGGAACGACATTTCCAACGCGAAACCAAAACGTCGCTGCCGCTATGTCATTGATTCTGGCTAGTGTTTTGATGTCGCGAAGGATCGCGGCGTCGCGGGCGGCGACGAAATCGCATCGCAATTCCTGCAACGGCATGTCCCTCAGCGGCGAGAGGTCAGTGACCCGCGTGTTATTACACCAGAGCGTGGCCAGCGGCATGCCTCGCAACGGCGAAAGGTTGCTCGCTTGTGTGCCGCTGCAACTCAGCACCGTTAACGGCATGCCTTTGAGCGGCGATAGGTCGGTAATGGGATTGTTGTGGCAACAGAGCCATCGTAGCGGCAGGCCTTGCAACGCGGACAGGTCAGTCACCGCGCCGTCTTGGTTTGCCACTGACGGCACGATGGTGAGTTTCGCGAGCCGCTTCAGCGCACGCAGCGGCGAGATATCCGAGACACCAATCGTGGAGATTGAGAACTCGGTGACGGCACCGCCCTCGATCTTGTGCTGTTCCTTGCCGTCGAAGCCGGGATTGAGTTCCTTGAGCTTTGCGATGACGGCCGTCACTTGTTGTTCGGGTGGCAACGAAGCGGCGGTCCTGAGAAACTCAGCTACATCCACGAGCTCCAATCCGGCGCGAGGAGCGCTTTTCAACAGGTTTTCCTTCGATTCTGCGTTCGGCAGCGCATAACTGCTGATGAGGGTGCCGAGGTTTACATCCACCAAGCTCAGAACTAACGACCAGTTCTTACCGAACCGCCCGACGCGGCCGCCGACGATGCGGTTGGCGTCCAACAGTTTTCCAACTTTGACCAACTGGGTTGTCTCGTCAGAAAACGCCGCCGAGAAGTTTTGTTCCTTCAAGATGTCAGCCACCCGCTGGCGATCCATGACTTCGAACCGGCCGCTATTGACGATGGCGTCGCGAATGAAAACCGTCAGCATCTTACCTTCCTCGACGGTGATGCCGTCCCCGGTGGAGAGGTCAATCACCGCCAGCCGGACTTTGTGGCTGTCCGCCGGGTCGGCGAAAGTGAGCGTTGCGGCTTGTGCCAGCAGGACAAGTCCAAACGTGGCGACTTGGAGGCGCTTGAAGGAATTCATGGCGAGTTCTCCCGATGGGTTTGTCGCAAGATCGTCCGCGAGTTGGCCTCGATGGTCGTCACGTTCGGCCTCGTTGAATACGGGGGATTGGTAGCACGGCGGAAACGAGGAATTCAAGCGCAGGATGACGCGATATAGGCTGCGAGGTCCCGTAGGGACCCAATGAGAATAGCCCGGTGTTTCAACGCCGGGAACGCGCGAACCAAATCCATGCAGTCCCGGAGGGACGATTGAATATGGCGCGCCCGATGGCTCGCGCCGCTCACGTTTGGGTTTTCATCCGTCCCTACGGGACTACCTTTTTCTTGCTTCGATTCCCGGCGTTGAAACGCCGGGCTATTCTCGTTGCCGTCCCAATGGGACGGCTACGAATACGGTGGGGCGAGGCTCCGCCGAGCCGTTTTCCGGCCGACCCGCGACGCGAAGCAGAGGCTCGGCAGAGCCTCGCCCCACCATGCAAAGAACTCCTTACCGTCCCGTCTTCTGTCCCAGCACGGCTTGGGCGTGGCGGGCGTAGTGGCCGTGGAGGTCCTGGGCAAACTGCTTCAGGGTCTTCTCGCCGAGGCCGTCACAGTCGCCGCAGCGGTAGAGGGCGCGGGCGGTGTAAAGCTCCCGCAACTCCAGTTCGCGCGTCATGTTCTCCGCGCCGCCCGCGACGGTCCTCTCCAGCGCGGTCTGGATGCTGGTGATGGCACGTCCGCCGATGTCGGGCTTCTGGAGGAGTTCGGCGAGAGGCTTGGCGGCGGCTTTGTCGCCGAGCGTCTCCAACGCGATGGCGACGGCGCGGAAGTGGGAGAACTCGGATTCCGCACTGAGTTGAGCGACCTTCTCAATGCGCGGCTTGAGCGCGAGCGGCGACTTGGTGCGGCCGAGCGCGACGACGAGGCTGTCGAGAGGACTCATGCTTGCGCCGAACTGGCCGCCGCCCTTGAAGTGCCAGCCTTCGTCCCACGCGGTGGAGGAGACGGTTTTCGCCAGCACGTCCGCGCCAGTGGCGTCGCCCATCATGCCGAGGATGTGGGCGTAGGTGAGCTTTTCCTTCTCGCCTGCGGCCTTCGCGAACGCTTCGCGCAGCAGCGGCCGCGCGGTGTCGAACTGCGCGAGCAGCACCTCCAGCTTGTCGTAGTCGTTGACGACGGCGGCGACGGCTTCCACGACTTTGTCCTTCGGCAACGGGAAGCTGTCCTTGTCGGTCAGGACGGTCTCGGGCAGGTTGCCTTTCTCGACGAGATGCCTCTGCAGCGCCTTGATGTCCACTTTGCGCAGCGGGCAGTTTTTCTTCGCGGACATCGCCGCGGCGACCCCCGCCGCATAGCCTTGGTTCTGCACGTCGGCCTGCATCCGGATGATCGGGATGGCGTCGCGGTGCGCGCTGACGCCGAGGCCGGTGACGAGGATGCCGTCCAGCCCGCGCGGCAACAGGCAGCGATACGGCACGCCGATCATCATGTCCTCACGATGCGGCGGCCGCAGCATGAAGACCGGATGCACGATGTAGCCGTGCGTGTCGAAGTTGCTCTTGGAGACGACCACGACGTCGGGCTGCGTCCGGCCGAGCATGATGTCCATCGGCGAGAGCGTGAAGTCGCCGACGATCTGCCGGCGCTCGCGGGTGTCAATGAGCTGGCCGAGGTCGTAGGCTTTCTTGAACTTCTCCTTCGAGGTGACGAGCACGCGCCAGATGTCGAAGATGTCGTTGTCGTCCACGAAGGTGTAGTCGGTGTTGGTGTATTTCTGGCCCAGTTCGCGCGGCGGCAGGCCGGTGCCCTGCACGGCGATGTCGGTGTCGTCGGTGTAACGGCACGTCGCGCCCGCCGCGGCGGCGATGTCGGCGTTACCGGTGGCGTCCACCACGGCTTTCGCGAGCACCACGCCCCTGCCCTGCGGCGTCAGGACGACGACGCCCTTGACGCGGCCTTTCTCGACGACCGCGCCGTGGCCGAGCGTGCCATACCAGATGTCCACGCCGGCCTTGCGCATCTCGCGGCGATACCACTCGCTCTTGTGCTCCGGATCCCAACCGCGGCCGGCGAGCTTCGGGTCGGGCTTGCTGATCTCGGCGACGCCCTCGTCAACCTGCTTCGTGAAACCGACGCGATTGCCGTGGTAGTAGCTGCTGATGTAACCGGTCGTGCCGACACCACCGAGGCCGTGCAGGTATTCCAGCAACAGCGTCTTCGCACCCTGACGGCCCGCGCCGATGGCCGCAGGCGCGCCGCCGGTGCCGCCACCCACCACGACGACGTCGTATTCGCCGAGCACGGGCAGGCCGTGGACTTCCGAAGGCACGGTCTGTTTGCCGACGCGCATATTGGCAGCGGCGTTGGCCTCGCGAACCTCGCCTTTCACCGCGCGCTTTGCCGGAGCGCCTGCCACATGCGTGCCTTCCGGCTTCGACTCATTCTTCGCCATCGTCGCCGCGGCGGCGCCGATGCGCCCGCCAACGGCCATCGCGTTCACGGGCCGCACGAGCTGCGCCGCAGCTTCGCGGGAGACGTCAGCGCAGCCGCCGAGCGCGAACACGCGCTCGACGCCCGCCGGCTGGAAGCAATTGAGCGCAATCTTGTCCGCGCCGGGCCACGCGCCCGTCTGCTGTCCCTGACCGCGGAATGAATCGGGCGGCGTCTGAAGCAGGACCTCGGAGGCATCCACCGCATTCGTCGTCCACGTCCAGTCCCGTGCAAGCTGCTCGGCCTCGGCGAATGCCGGGAAGCCGCCGTCACGCATCTGGACCTGGACGCGATACTCGTTGACCGGCAGCGTCTCGTTGCGGCGGTTCTGGATGCCTATCTTCCGCTCGCGCGGACGGAGGCTGATGTTCTCGCCGGTGCGCGCCTCGCCGCCGACGGTGATGCGGTCGAAAATCTGCGTCTGCTGCGGATACGGCGAGAATTTCGCGCCGGCCATCCGCGCGACGATGGCGCGGTCGGTGGCGTCCACGATGACCTTCGCCAGCACGGCCTGCCGGCCGGAGCGGTTCGCGATGACGATGCCGGCGGGCTTGCCCTGCGCGTCGCGCAGCAGTTCCGTCGCGTAGCTGCCATAGAGGAACGGCACGCCGGCCTGGATGAGCGCCTGGTCGAGGGTGCGCTTGACCTGCATCGGCGTGACGGGACGCAACCCACCCGCAGCCGCCGGCGCCTTTTCCACGCCCGCCTCGCTCTGCAAGACGATCTCGCCAAGCAACACGCGCGTGGCACTCGCCGTCTTCTTCACCTCCAGCTTGAGGTAACGGGCTTTCGTCGCCGCCGGCGCGGAGAGCGCCATCGCGGCCTCGTCGGTTTCCCAGTGCTGAAGCTCGTCGTTCTCAATGACCGCCACCGGTTTCCAGTTCTTCTTGTCCGTGCTGGCGGAGACGGTGACCCGTTCCACCATGAAATCGCCCGGCCGCTGATAGGCCAGCACATGGATCTTCGCGATGGGCTGTTCCTTGCCGAGATCGAGCGTGAGCGTCACGTTGCCGCCGTATTCCACGCTCTGGCGCGAGGCGCTCTGCCACTTGCCGTCGGCGAGCAGCGACGGCGGTTTGGTGTCCTTGTGCCTTGGGGAATCCGGCACATCGCTGGAATACGTGAACGGCATCCCTGGCCCCACCTGCGGGCCTGCGGCGACAGGCGCAGGTTTGAAGACCTCCTTTGCCATCTCGGTCGCCGACTCTTCGCCCTTTTCCAACCAAAGCCGATACGTGGCGCAGATGTCCTCGCCGATGTAAGGCCGCGGCGCGGCGAGAAACACTTTCGCGCCGCTCTTCGCCGCCGCGACGGCTGCGGCGACTCCACCCGATGTGCCGCCCACCACGACCACGTCCACGTCGTGGAGCACCGGCAGCGTGCCAGCGGGCTGGACAGCATCCTTGCCGCTTCCGAGCGGCGGATGGACAGCCAGAATCATAGCGAACAGCATAAACGCGAGTTGTCGTCTCATGTCAGATCTCCAAATTCCTGCCACGCGTCGCGGAACCATTCGAGGACGCGCCACGGCGTGCGGATGGATGTGTTGCAACTGGCGGACAGCATGAAGCGGTGCGCGTAAGGCCGCAAGCGCACAAAGAGGCCCTCGACGTAGCGGCGCACTTCGTCGCGCGACGCGAACTTCTCCGTCTCCACCGCGCTGATGCCGCCGGTGATGATCAGCCGGTCGCCCGCGAGCCGCATCGCCTCGTCGAGCTGCACGTCGCCCAGCGGTGGAAACGCGACGCCTTCGAGGCCGTCCACGCCGAGCGACGCGATCAACGGCAGGATGGCGCGTTGCTGGCCGCAGGCGTGGATGAAAAACACCGCGCCCGCCTCGTGGCAGAGCCGGCTCGCCTTTTCGTAGAAGCCCGCCGAGCAGCGCTCGATGTAGTGCGGCGGATGGAACATCGTGTCGAGGTTGTCCATCGAGCACATCGCCGGCACGCCCGCTGCGAGCATCTGCCCCACGAGGTCGAGCTGGGCCGCCTCGTGGGCCGCCAGAATCTCGCGGCAACGCTCCGGGAAATCCTCCAGCAGGAAGACCGCGTTGGCCGCGCCGGCGGTGAAGTGCAGCAGCTTCAACGGGCTGAACAGTTCGCCCGCGTTGACGATGCCGTCGCTGCCGACTTCGCGCTGCCACCGCGCGTATTGCTCCGGCTCGAACCGCCATCGCCGCCCCGCGACGAGCGCCGCAAACGCATCCACCTGCGTCGCGTAATCGTCGAGGAGGAACTTCTCCTGCACCAGCGTCGAGTCGGCGTAGATGTAGCGCAACCGCTCCGTCAGCGTCCCGCCTTTGGTGAAGTAGGTCTTCTCGGTGACGATGTCCTCGCCGTCGGTCCAACGCTTCACGTCCACCCCGACGCCGTCCCACACTTCGCGCGCCAGCCCGCCGAACCAGCATTCGGTCGGGTCGCAGTAGATGTTGCGGCTGAACACGTCGAGACCGAGATGGCGGATGAGTTCCAGTTGCCCGCCGCAATGCCGCAACGGCTCCGCCAGCAGGCCGTGGTTGCGGTGATGCGTGAACCACTGCCAGCAGTTCGGCGCATAGACAATGCGCGCTGGCCGTTCGCGCCGCAGCACCGCTGAAACCGCCTCGGCACGCGTGGCCGCGCTCATCGCTTGGTCTCCCCGTCCGCGTTCCTCAAAGCGATCGGCTCCAGACGCGGCACCAGCCAGTGCATGATCCCCACCGCCGCCAGATACACCAGCGAAGCGTAGGCGAATGGCACGAAGTAGTTGTTGTTCGTGAACTGCAGGATGCGCGAGATGACCTGCGCGAACACCATCCCGGCCAGCGACCCGGCCATGCCGCCGATGCCAACCACCGAGCTGACGGCCTGCCGCGGCACCGTGTCGCTGACCAGCGTGAACAGGTTCGCCGCAAACCCGCAGTGCGCCGCCGCGGCCAATCCGACGAGCGCCACGGCCACCCAGACGTTCGCCACCAGCGGTGTCGCGACCACCGGCACCACGCACACCGCGCAGACCAGCAGCGCCGTTTTGCGGGCCGCGTTGACGCTCCAGCCGCGCCGGATCAACGCCGACGAGAGCCAGCCGCCACCGATGCCGCCGAAGCTTGAGCCGAGGAAAATCAGCGCCAGCGGCAGACTGCTCTGGGCCAGGTTCAAGCCGTGCTGTTTGTTGAAGAAATCCGGCGTCCAGTAGATGTAGAGCCACCAGATCGGCGACGAGGCCGCCATGCCGACCATGAACGCCCACGTCTGCCGGTGGCGCAGCAGGTCCAGCCACGGAATCTTCGCCTCGGCGTCCGGCGGATCTTTCCGGATGTAAGCCAGTTCAGCCGCCGACACGCGCGGATGTTTCTCCGGCGCATCATAGAGCCACCACCAGAGCACCACCCAGACGAACCCGACCGCGCCGGTCGCGATGAACGCCCCCTGCCAGCCCCAGTGCCTGGCCAGCCACGGCACCAGCAGCGGGCACGCGATTGCGCCGACGTTGCTGCCGGCGTTGAACCAGCCGGTCGCGTAAGCGCGCTGCTCCTTCGGGAACCACTCCGTGATCGTCTTGATCGCCGCCGGGAATCCCCCGCCCTCCGCCAACCCCAACACGGCGCGCGCCGCGCTGAACCCGAACACCGTCCGCGCCGCCGCGTGGGCCATCGCTGCGACGCTCCAGAGTGTCACTGCCAGGGTGAACCCGACGCGCACACCGATGCGGTCCATCAACCGACCACCCGCCACGTAACCGAGCGCGTAGGTGAGTTGGAACGCCGTCACCATCCAGCCGTAGTCCACCTGGGTCCAGCCCAGTTCCTTGTCGAGAAGCGGCTTGAGCACGCCCAGCACCGCGCGGTCTATGTAATTGACCGTCGTGGCGAAGAACAGCAGCGCGCAGATGATCCAGCGATAGCCGCCGGCTGCGGCGCGGATGGAAGTGGCTTCATTCATGGCGTCATGCCCGATGCAAATGCGCCCCCCTTTTGCATCACGCCATCGTGGCAGGCAATCCGAAAACGTCCCCTGTCCTGCCGCCCCAACTTCCCTCTTTCCACGCGAGCGACCGCTGTTATAGTCACCCGCCATGCGCAGCCGTAATCTGCTGGTCGTTTTCATCATCGTGCTGTTCGGCGTCATCGGGGCGCTTTACGTCGTCGGGCGCAGCGCGCAAAAGACCGCCGCCGGGCTGAAGACCTTCGTCTTCGCGCGCGGGGCGGACGCGCAGAAGCTCGACCCGGCCGACGTGGACGACGGCGAGAGCATCAAGGCGCTCAACAACGTCTGCGAGGGCCTCGTGCGCTTCAAGAGCGGCACGACGCGCGTGGAGCCGTGCCTGGCGGAGAGCTGGAGCATCAGCGCCGACGGCTGCCTCGCCCTCTTCGCGATCCGCGCGAACGTGAAGTTCCACGACGGCACGCCGCTGACGGCGGAGACGGCGGCGTGGAGTTTCCGGCGGCAGTTGGACCCGAAAGCGCCGGGGCATTTCGCGGGCGCCAGCTTCGCCTACTGGTCGGCGCTCTACAGCGACATCGAGGAAGTGCGGGCGCTCGACCCGGGCCGGTTGCAGTTCCGGCTGAAGAAACCCAACGCGGCGCTGCTGGCCAACCTGGCCATTTTCCCCGCGTATCTCATCAGCCCGAAATCGCTGGCCGATTACGGCGAGGGTTTGCAGCGGCACCCGGTCGGCACCGGCCCGTTCAAGTTCAAGGAGTGGCTGCCGAACGACCGGATCGTGCTCGAAGCCAACCCGGAATACTGGGGCAAGAAACCCAAACTGGGCCGGGTCGTCTTCAAGGTCGTCCCCGACAGCGCGTCGCGGCTGGTGCAGATCCAGAGCGCGCAGAGCGGCGTCCATGCGATGGATGGCCTGGATCCGAACAGCCTGCCCATCGTCTCCAGCGATCCGCACCTGCGCGTCGAGCAGGCGCCCGGGCTGAACCTCGCCTACCTCGCGTTCAACTGCCGCAAAGGGCCGATGACCAACGTCATGTTCCGGCGCGCCGTGGCGATGGCGATCCAGAAACCGGCGCTGATCGAAGCCGTCTATCGCGGCGCGGCGGTCGAGGCCCGGAGCGTGTTGCCGCCGATGATCGCCGACAACATTGCCGCCGCCGCCGCGCAGGCGGCCAGACGCCCGTCGGATGCGCCTCCTGCCGCGCAGGCCGAAGAGCTGCCGTTCGACGTCGAACAAGCGCGCAGCCTGATCGCCCAGATGCGCATCGTCATCAGGCCGGTCAAGGTCACCACCACCGACGTGTTCGGCCTGCCGATCACCATCGAGACCAACATCGTCGAGCATGTCGAGTTGCCGCCCCTGAAGCTGCACGTCATGACCAACCCGCGGCCGTATCTGCCGAACCCCGTGCGCGCCGCCGAACTGATCAAGGCCGACCTCGAAGCCATCGGCCTGAAGATCGAGATCGCCGCCAACGAATGGGGCACGCACCTCGCCGCGGTCCGCAACGCGCAGCATGACCTCGCCCTCCACGGCTGGATCGGCGACAACGGCGACCCGGACAATTTCCTCTCCATCATTGACCCGCAGGCGGCGCAGCCCGGCGCAGCGATCAACATCTCGTTCAACGAGGATGCCGACCTCGCGGAGGCGCTGCGCGCGGCCCGCAGCGAACTGGACGCGGGCAAGCGGGCGCGGACGTATGCGCGCGTGCTGGCGCTGGCCCGCGAACGGCTGCCGCTGGTGCCGCTGGCCCATGCGATGGACATCGTCGTCCTCCGGCAGAACGTCCGCGGCTTCGTGCTTCAGCCCACGCTGGACGTGCGGCTCGGGCCGGTGTCGCTCAAGTGAAGGATGAGGAGGCAGGAGTGAAGAGCGAAGCGGCCATCAACTCCTGACTCGTTCGCGTGACCGCTTTCTTCGCCAAACGCCTGCTCTCGCTTGCGCTGACGCTGTTCACCGCCAGCGTCGCGGTATTCCTCATCATCCACCTCGTGCCCGGCGACCCGGTGTCGCTGCTGATGAAGAACCCGACGCCGGAGAAGGTGGCCGAGGCGCGGGCGCGGCTGATGCTGGACCGGCCGCTGCCGGTGCAATACGCCGCCTTCGTGAGAAACCTGGTCGTTGACCGGTCGTTGGGCCGCTCCATCGTCACGACGCGCGAGGTGATGGAAGACCTGGCGCGGTCGTGGGCGGCCACGGCGGAGCTGGCGATTGCGGCCATGCTCTTCGGCATCGTGGCGGGGCTGGCGCTCGGCGTCTGGATGGCGGCGCGGCGCGGCCAGTGGCCGGATTTCGCAGGCAACGTCGTGAGCCTGCTCGGTCTTTCGATTCCCGTCTTCTGGCTGGGGCTGGTGGGGATGCTGGTCTTCTCGCTCTGGCTCGGCTGGTGTCCCGCAGGCGACCGGTTGGGCGCGGATGCGGACTTTGAACCGCTGACGGGGCTGCTGTTGCTTGACAGCCTGTTGCAATGGCGGCTCGACGTGTTTGCCGATGCGCTGGAACACCTGGCGCTGCCCGCGTTGACGCTCGGCGCCATCCCGGCCGCGTTCATCGCGCGAACGACGCGCGCGGCGGTGGTGGAGGCGCTCGACCAGGATTTTGTGCGGACGGCGCGGGCCAAGGGTGTGCCGGAGGCGGGCGTGTTGTTTCATCACGCGCTGCGGGCGGCAATGGGGCCGGTCGCGACGATCGCGGGGCTGGAGTTCGCCTACCTGCTCGGCGGCGCCGTGTTGACGGAGACGGTGTTTTCGTGGCCGGGCCTGGGCCGCTACGTCGCGAACGCGGTCCTCGCGCGCGATTACCCGGCGATCCAGGGGGCGCTGTTGGCGCTGGTTTTTGCCGTGGTGCTTGTGAATCTGGCCATGGACGTGGTGCATCGCCTGGCGGACCCACGGCTCTCGAAGTTGACGACATGAGTGTCCCCGGCAAAACCGGCGTGGTGATGCTCGCGCTCGTGCTCGCGGCGGCGTTGCTGGCGGGCGTGATCGGCCGGCACGGCCCGCTGGAACAACCGTTCCGCGACCGGATGCTCGCGCCGCCGTCGCTGGCGCATCCGTTCGGCGTGGACGGCGCCGGGCGGGATGTGTTGACGCGCGTGCTCCACGGGACGCGGTTGACGCTCGGTGTCGCGGGCGCGGCGGCGGCGTTGTCGCTGGTGGCGGGTGTGGTCCTGGGCGCATGGGCCGCGATGCGCGGCGGCTGGACGGACTTGATGGTGTCCCGCGCGACGGATGCGCTGATCAGTTTCCCGCCGTTGTTGATCGGGTTGTTTCTGCTGGCGGTGCTGGGGCCGTCGCCCCGCAGCGTGGCGCTGGCGGTGGGCGTGGCGGGTGTGCCGGCGATGGTGAGGCAGGTGCGCGCGGCATTCCTCGCGGAGCGGGCGCAAGAATATGTGCTGGCGGCGCAGGCCCTCGGCGCGGGGCGTTGGCGGATTGCGGCGGGGCAGATCCTGCCGAACTGCGCTGGCATCATCCTGGTGACGGCGACGTTGCAGTTTGGCGGCGCGATCCTGGAGGCGGCGGGCTTCTCGTTCCTGGGCTTGAGCGGGCAGCCGGACGCGCCGGAGTGGGGAAACATGTTGCGGCAGGAATACGCGGTGTTCCGCACAGCGCCGCATCTGGTGATCGTGCCTGGCGCGGCGATCGCGTGGACGGTGCTGGCGTGCAATCTGGCGGGCGATGCGTTGCGCGACTGGTTTGCCCCGCGGCGCCACGGCGGCAGCAGGGCGTGACGGGTTGAGAAGAGGCCGGATCGGGCTAAGGTTTTCCCCTAGCGCAAAGTCAGGTTATCACCCGATTGCGCAGAAGGCAGGGGTTGGGTTTTACTTCGCACAGGTTGCTGGCATGCAAAAGCGACGTCGTCACCATCACGGTTCAGGGGCCTCGGACTTCATGATGTGGTCCGTGTTCGTGCTGTTCCTTGTTTTTGGCACGATGTGGCTGGTGACTCACTTCTATAATTCCGACTGGGCGCCCTCCGATCCGCGAAGCACCGAAGCCCAAAGCAACATGGCGCGCGCAACCGCCGAACAGGCCACTACAACGCCCGGTCCCTCATCGCTGCCGCCGCCCGCCTTCAGCGATTTCAAGCGGACTGAGCCGCCCAAGTAGCCGCCCGCCGCTCCCGGAAGAAGTCGTTTGCACCCGCTTGACAGTCCAGCCGCAGGGCGGGATTATCGGCTTCGCTCGATTCACGCCTCACGCTTTACGTTTCACGTTCCAATGTTTCAGCTTCTACAAACCGACACCTCATCCGCCGCCCGGATCGGCCGGCTGACTTTGGCGCACGGCGTCGCGGACACGCCTTGTTTCATGGCGGTCGGCACTCAGGGGACGGTGAAGTGCATGACGCCCCACGAGATGCGGGAGCTGGGCGCGCAGATTCTGCTGTCGAACACCTACCACCTGAACCTCCGGCCCGGCATCGAGATCATCCGCGGCGCGGGCGGGCTGCACAAGTTCATGGGTTGGGGCGGGCCAATCCTGACCGACAGCGGCGGGTTCCAGGTCTTCTCGCTGGCGAAGCTGCGCAAGCTCACCGACGACGGCGTCCATTTCCAGAGCCACATTGACGGCGCGGCGTGCTTCCTCGGGCCGCGCGAGGTGGTCGCCATCCAGCACGCGCTCGGCTCGGATATCGCGATGGTTTTGGACGAATGCCCGCACTATCCCTGCGACCGAGAAACCGCTTGCAAGGCGGTGGAGCGTTCGCTAGCGTGGGCGGCTCGCTGCAAGGAAGAATCCGTGAAAATCGGCCTTGTGGGGAAGCTCTTTGGCATCGTGCAGGGCGGCGTCTATGGCGATTTGCGCCGGCGCTGCGCCGAGGAATTGGTGCGGATCGGCTTCGACGGCTACGCCATCGGCGGCCTGAGCGTCGGCGAACCGGACGAGGAATTGCTCCGGATCGCCGCGGAAACCGCGCCGCTCTTGCCGGCAAACCAGGCCCGCTACGTGATGGGCGTCGGCACGCCACGGCAGCTCGTGGAACTGGTCGCGCGGGGCGTGGACATGTTCGATTGCGCGCTGCCGACGCGGGTCGGGCGCAACGGCACGGCGTTCACGCGGCGCGGCACGCAGAGCGCCCGCGTGGCGGCGTGGAAGGACGATTCCCGGCCGGTCGAGGAAGGCTGCGGTTGCTACTGCTGCCGGAATTACTCGCGGGCCTACGTGCGGCATCTGTTCAACGCCGAGGAGATCCTCGGCCTGCGGCTGCTGACGTGGCACAACCTGCACGTCTATCTGCAACTGATGCGCGACATCCGGGCCGCGATTGCGGACGGGTCGTTCGAGAGTTTCCGGCGCGAGTTTGTGGCGAATTACAGAGTCAACAACCCAGAAGGAAAGACGACGTGATTGCGAATTTCATAGCTCCGATCCTGGCGATGGGCGCTCCGCCCAATCCGAACCAACCCGCGTGGGCGCAGGCCATGTCCACGATGATGCCCATCGTGCTCATCTTCGTGGTGTTCTACTTCATGCTCATCCGGCCCGAGCAAAAGCGCCGCAAGGAAACGCAGAAGCTCATCGAGTCGCTCAGGAGCGGCGACAAGATCGTCACCAGCGGCGGCATCCTCGGCACCGTCACCAACGTCAAGGACAAGACCGTCATCGTCCGCATCGCGGACAACACCAAGATCGAAATCCTCCGCAGCGCCGTGCAGACCGTCACCCAGCGCGGCGAGGGCGAGCAGACCCCCTCGAAAAACTAGCCGACCATGGAAAACAAACTTCTCGGCCGATCCCTCCTCATCCTGGCCATCGTCGCCCTGTCGCTCTCCGCGCTGTGGCCGCCGCAGGACCGGGACCTCGTGGCCACCTTCGAGCGCACCGCCACGCAGAAGGACGAGGCGTTCACCAAGCTCACCGACGCCATCCGCAAGAAACAGGCCGCCGCGCCCGACCGCACCTACGGCAACATCCGCGACGCCATCGAGGAACAGCATCTTGACCTCCGCAAATACTTCCCCAAGTTCGCGGCGAAGGACTCCAAGAACCCCAACCTCGACATCCTCGCCCGCGTCCAGAAACTCAACGCCGGCAAAATCCGCCTCGGCCTCGACCTCAAAGGCGGCACGTCGTTCCTCGTTGAGTTGGACGTGACCAAGCTCGACGAGTTCCGCCGGCCCGAGGCCGTCGCGCAATCCATCGAGGTCTTCCGCAAACGCGTGGACAAGTTCGGCGTCGCCGAGCCGGTCATCCAGCCCGTCGGCGACAAGCGCATCCTCATCCAGCTTCCCGGCCTGACCGAAGCCGACAAGCAGAACGCGCGCACCATCATCCAGAAGACGGCCTACCTCGAATTCAAGCTCGTCTATCAGCCGGAGCGCGAAGGCGACCCGGCGATGGAGGACCTCATCCAGCGCAACGAAATCCCGCCCGGCTATGAGTTCAAGGAACTCAGCGAGACCCGCGAAGGCCAGCCTTACACCGAGAAACTTCTCGTCACCCAGCGCCCCGCCGGCCCGCCCGCCCAGCCGCGCACCGGCCGCTACCTCCCCCGCGCCAGCGTCGTCGGCGACCAGATGACCGGCTCGCCCCAGATCGCGTACAAGTTCGACAGCGAAGGTGGCAAGCTTTTCTGCGAGATCACCAAGGCCAACATCGGCCGCCGCCTCGCCATCGTCCTCGACGGCGAGGTCAAGAGCGCGCCCGTCATCCGCTCCGCCATCTACGGCAACGGCGTCATCGAGGGCCAGTTCGACATCAAGGAAGCCTACACGCTCGCCAACACGCTCGAGAACCCGCTCGAAGCGCCCGCAAAAATCCTCGAAGAGCGCGGCGTGGACCCGTCGCTGGGCCGCAACAACATCGAGAGCGGCGTGCGCGCCTCGCTCATCGGCGCGGTGGCCGTCCTGGTCTTCATGATCATCTATTATTGGCGCGCCGGCATCATCGCCAACATCGCGCTCTCCATGAACATCCTCGTGCTGATGGGCGTGATGTGCACCCTCGGCTCGACGCTCACCATGCCCGGCATCGCCGGCATCGTGCTCACCATCGGCATGGCCGTGGATGCCAACGTCCTCATCTACGAGCGCATCCGCGAGGAGATGCGCCAGGGCAAGTCCATGCGCGCCGTCATCGAGGCCGGCTTCGCCAAGGCGTTCTCGACGATCATTGACTCGAACCTGACGACCATCCTCGCCGCCATCATCCTCATCCTGCTCGGCTCCGGCTCGGTCAAGGGCTTCGGCCTGACGCTGACCATCGGCATCGCGGCGAACATCTTCACCGCCGTCGTCGTCACGCGGCTGATGTTCGACTTCAAGCTCCAGCAAGGCTGGCTCAACAAGCTCGGCATGATGCGGCTGGTCCCGGACACGAACTTCGACTTCATGGGCAAGGCCAAGTGGTGGTTCATCGCCTCCTGGCTGCTCATCGCGGCGGGCACGGTCAACTTCGTCAACCGCGGCGGCCTCCACCTCAACGGCGAGGTCTATGGCGTGGACTTCGCCGGCGGCGATGCGCTGACGATGACCTTCGCCCAGCGCGTCAACGTGGACCGCCTCGACTCCACCATCAGCGCCGCGGGCGTCCGCGAGAGCGTCATCCAGTATCAAAAGAGCGTCGCCACCGGCAAGGAACTGCTGGAGATCAAGGTCGGCTACGAGGAGGGCGCAAAGGTCGAGGCCGCGCTGCAAAAGACGTTCCCCGAGGCGCAGTTCACCCGCGTCGGCATCGAGCGCGTCGGCCCCACCGTCGGGCTGGAAATCCTCAAGAGCGCCGGCTGGGCCATCTTCTGGGGCCTGATCATGATCCTGGTCTATGTCATGTTCCGGTCCGAATTCTCCTTCGGCGTCGGCGGCGTCGTGGCCACCGTGCATGACGTGCTGATGACCATCGGCTGGTATTGCCTGAGCGGGCGCGAGTTCTCCGCGCCCATCGTCGCGGCCATCCTGACCATCATCGGCTACTCCATCAACGACACCATCGTCGTGTTCGACCGCATCCGCGAGGACCTCAAGCTCGGCATGTTGGGCCAGTCCTCCTACAAAGCCGTGATGAACCGCGCCATCAACCAGACGTTGTCGCGCACGACGCTGACCTCCTTCACGACGTTCATCGCCACCTTCGCGCTCTACTGGTTCGGCACGGGCGTCGTGCAGGACTTCGCGTTCTGCTTCCTGGTGGGAATCATCACCGGCACCTACAGCTCCATCTTCATCGCCAGCCCCATCGTCCTCTTCTGGCACCGCCGCGAACAGGCCATCGCCGAGCAACGCGGCAAGGATGCGAAGACCGCCGGCGTGGAACTGCCGAAGGCGTGATTTCGTCAGGCCGCTCTCGCGCTCTCCCGCGCCGTTGATGCTGACAGCCGTTTTGCCTGCACCGCGCGCACACCCAACGCTCCTCCCGCAGCGGAATCTCCATGTCAGCCGATGGCGGGCGGCGAATCCGCCCAGAATCAGGAACCAACCCGGATGGCGTCTTTCCCGCTCACGTCGCCCGGCGGAAGTATCTCTTCACCCAAATGAGATAGCCGAAGAACGGCACGGCGGACAACGACATCCACCACGCCGCCGAGCGGTCGCGAACAAAACTGAACTTCTCCATCTGGGCCAACTGATCCGGCGGGAACCCCATCTGCCGATACATCTCGATCAGATCAATCCGCGCAAACGTCAACGCCCCGGAGACCATCATCACCGCAAAGAATGCGATCATCACCCACCACGCCGCCGGCTCCAGCCGGTAAATGGCCCGCGCGGCCCACGCCATCAGCAACGTGATCCCCAGACACAGCATCGTGGCCGGCGCGCCGGAGATCAGCTTGCCGAAGAATGGCATGACGCTGTTGAAGGCCAGCGGCATGGACAGCATCGAGAACGCGCTGAACGCGAGCATCAGGCTGACCGCGAGCACGGGCAACGGACACGCATCCGTCCAACGCCTCACCGGGTCGCGCGCCTCGCACGTCGCCTTCACGTGCCGGCTCCGATAGAACAGCACCAGCGCGCCGGGCAGCAGCACGTAGATCACGCTGATCGTGCCCACCATGACAACCGCGATCATCCAGCGGGCGGCCTCCGGCATCTTTTGTCCTTCGGGAACCGAGACCGCGAGGATCTGCGGCAGCACGAAGGCCATGATCACCGTGCTGACAATGCCGACGACCAACCAACACCATGACAGGGTCAGCAACAACGCCCGCGCCCAGCGCCGGCAAAGGACGGAACCGATGCCCAGCCAGATGAACGCCACCGCCATCCAGCCATAGATCAACGCGCCGGGTATGATCATGCGGTAGCTGGCCGCTCCACCGGTCAGTTTGGCGGAGAAAGCCTGGCCGGCGAACATCAGCGGCAAGAGAAGCGCGCACAAGCAGCCGAGGAGAATCACCAGGATGCCAAAAACGATCAGACCGGCCCGGCGGTCTTTGAAATTAGCAGCGGTTGGACTGAGCGGTGGCGTCGTCATGGTCGTTTCTCCTTCGGTCAACCCATTCCAGTGCGCTCGAATCATACAGGATCACCTCGCGACCGTCGAGGCCCGCGACGAGGCTCCGCATTGGCCCGCACCTCTTCGAAGTTGAGTCCGTGTCCATCGGATCATCGGCTCGCGCCCCATAATTCGATTTACGGATAACGCATTACGGATTACGTATTACGACCGTGAAACGCCGTTGGCTGATCGCACCGCCCGAACCTGAACTGCAGAAGCAACTCGCCGACGCGCTGCGCATCTCCCCTGCCCTCGCACAGGTGCTCATCAACCGCGGCCACCGGACGGAGGAGGCAGCCGAGCGTTTCCTCAAACCGCGCCTGCGCGACCTGAGCGACCCGTTCCTGCTGCCGGATATGCGCCCCGCCGTCGAGCGAGTCCTCGCCGCCATCGAGCGGCGCGAGAAGATCGCCATCTTCGGCGACTACGACGTGGACGGCGTCACCGCGACGGCGCAGTTGCAGCAAGTGCTCGCCGCGCTCGGCGCGGACACTGGTTGCTACCTGCCCAACCGCATGGACGAGGGCTACGGTCTCAGCCAAACCGCCGTGGAAGCCTGCGTCGCGAAGCTCAAACCCAAGCTGCTCATCGCTGTGGACTGCGGCACCACGGCCGTCTCGCAGGTCGAGTGGCTCACGGCGCAGGGAGTGGATGTCATCGTCCTCGACCATCACGAGGTTCCTGAAGGCGCGAAGCCGCCCCGCTGCGTGGCGGTGGTCAACCCGAAGTTGCAGGCGGGCGAGACGCCGTCGCGCTGGCTGGCCAGCGCGGGGCTGGCGTTCAAGTTCGGCCATGCGTTGTTGAAAGAGGCGCGCGCCCGGAATCTGGCCGGCGCGACCGCGTTCGAACTCAAAGACGCGCTCGATCTCGCCGCCATCGGCACCATCGCCGACATCGTGCCCTTGGTTGGAGAGAACCGGCTGATCGCCGCGTCGGGACTGCCGCTCATCGCCGAGACCAAGCGCACCGGGCTGCGCGCGTTGCTGGAGGTGGCCAAAATCAAGCTGCCCATCACGCCCTATCACGTCGGCTTCGGCATCGGGCCGCGACTGAACGCCGCGGGCCGTTTGCAGACCGCCGAGCAAGCGTTGGAGTTGTTGCTGACCTCCGACCCGCGCCGGGCGGCCGAAATGGCGCGCTCGCTGGACACCAACAACCGCGAGCGTCAAACCATCGAGAAGCAGATCGCGGAGGAAGCGCAGCATCGCGTCGGGCAGGATTTCCACGCCCACCACGACTACGTCATCGTGCAGGCTGATGAATCGTGGCACATCGGCGTGGTGGGCATCGTCGCCTCGCGCGTGCTGCGGACGTTCTACCGGCCGACAATCATCATCGGCGGCGCGCCGCCGGAGGCCACCGGCGACGGCTGGCGCGGCAGCGGCCGCAGCATCGAGGGCTATGACATCACCGCCGGGCTGGCCAGTTGCCGCGAGCTGCTGCTCCACTTCGGCGGCCACGAGATGGCGGCGGGACTTTCGATCAAACCGGAGAATGTCGCGAAGCTGCGCGAGGCGCTGAATGAGCACGCGAAGCAGGTGATTCCCGCCGAGAAGCTGACACCCGCGTGGCGGCTCGACGCGGAGTTGCCGCTGAACGAGATCACCGAGCAATTCATCGAGGACCTGGCGCAGATCGAGCCGACGGGGCAGGAGAATCCGCGGCCGTTGTTCTGCGCGCGCGGCGTGCGGGTGAAGATCGAGCCGCGCGTCGTCGGCAAGTCAGGCGAACATCTCAAGCTGTGGCTGACCGATGGCGAGGTCAGCGTGGACGCGATCGGGTTCGGGATGGGCAACAAGGAGTTCAACGCCGGCGACGCGCTGGACATCGTGTTCGTGCCGGAACTGAACGAGTATCAGGGACGGCGCAGCGTGCAGTTAAAACTACAGGAGGCGCACGTCAGTGAAACATAAAACGTGAAACGTAAAACGTAAAACCAAGGAATCACGTTTCACGTTTCACGTTTTACGCCTTCCGCCTCACGCCGCCTTCGCTTCGGGCTTCCAGGTGCGGGCGAGCGGGCGCGTGACGCGGCCGGCCTTCATGCAGCCCGTGCAGACGAGCACGTGGCGGACGGCGCCGCTGACGAGGGCCTTGACGCGCTGGAGGTTCGGGTGGAACCGGCGCTTGGTCATGGCGGTCACGTGCGTGCCGATGCCGCCCTGCTTCTTGGCCTTGCCGCTGCGCAGAATGTAGTGCCCCTTGATGGAGCTTTTGCCGCAAAAATCACATACTTGTGCCATGGTTTTGTCCTTCAGTTGTCCCGCAAAGGGGCGCGAACTCTAGCGAAGCAGCGGCGGGCGCGCAAGGTGTTTTTGCGCAGATTCAGGCGGTTTTCGCGCGGACGCGGGATTGCGGGCGTAAAGGGAAGCTCAGTCCCGCCGTCGCCGCATCGCCACCAGCGCGGCCAACCCGGTTCCGAGCAGCGCCAAGCTGCCCGGTTCGGGCACAGTAGCCAGTTGGATGTCCCATGTGAACTGGCTGCTGAAGTAGCGGTATTGCTGGACTGTCCCCGATGGGTTGCCCGGCTCGCCGCCGGGAAAAAAGTTGCTCGTGCTGGGTGTCGTCACCGCGCCATCAGGGGCGGTGTGGCTCCACTGGACGATGGAGGTCTGCGTGATGTTGTCGAACTGGTTGGTGTCCCGTTCGGCCAGGTCACCGTGTCGCGTGAACGTGAACGTGGGGGTTATGAAAAATGAACTGGTGAAGGTGCCGCCATCAGGGGCGGTGTGGCTGATCGTCATCGCGCCGGGCGCCGCGTTGGTCAGCGTCATGCGCACGTCCCACTGCTCCGGCGCCCCGAGGCCATAGGTGACCGTGATCGGATTAACGGACACCAGATTCAGCGCCACGATCTCGATGGGGATGCTGTCAGCAGAGGGCACCGTCGGCAGTATCGCGGTGCTGGGCCGCCTCACAAGGGTGTCCCCAGGCCAAGGCGCCAGCGGCGTGGACAGCGGCTCCCCTTGAAACAGCACCGTGCCGCTGAACGGGTCCGAGCCGGGATCAAAGAAGCTCGCAGGCAACGGGTTGATTGCAAAGTGCCACGCGCTGGTTCCCATCGTGGGTGCAGGCGTCACAAACAGGTCATAACCGGGCAACACGTTGTCGGCCGACGCGGGGCCTGCTGCCGCCAGCGAAAGCCAGATGACGCCGACGGCCGTCGCGAGTCGCGCGCGCCGCGATGGTGAATGATTGGATGGATGAGTATTCATGGGTCATTCTCCAATGGAGGCAGGAGCGCGCCGCGGGACACCTCGGGTTTCAGCGGCAGAAGCCAGCGACGCGCAAGAGACACGCGCGCTTCGGCATCCACGCCCGCAACGGCTGCGCTCAGTCAGATACAACATGATTCCCCTCGAAGTTCGGAGGCCAGACGGCTGGCCCCCCCGGTTCTGACGGCGTCCGGATACACCCCGGCTTGGAGATTTGCAAGCTCGTTCTCCAAGATTGTCGAAAATGTCCGCGCGAGGCACGCCCCGCGCTTGCCACCCGCCGCGAAACGCGCATAATCCCCGCCAATGACCCCGCCAACCCTGCGTGCCGCGATCCCAGTGCTGACATTGCTGCTCGGCATCGCTGCCACCAACGCTGGCACCGACGAACCCGCCCCCGACAACGTGCAAACCACCCATTCATTCAAGACCCGGATCAGCCGCGCCGTCAGCGCGGACTACCTGCTCTTCCTGCCGAAGGACTACCGCGCGAGCGGCAAGAAGAAATGGCCGCTGATCTATTTCCTCCACGGCGCCGGCGAGCGCGGCTCCAACGTCTGGAAGGTCTCGGCACACGGCCCGCCCAAACGGGTGCGGCAGCAGCCGGACTTTCCGTTCATCGTGCTCTCGCCCCAGTGTCCGCCGGGCCAGCGATGGGACAACGAAACCCTCATCGCGCTGCTGGACAGCATCCTCGGGAAATACCGCGTGGACAAGACCCGCGTCTATCTCACCGGCCTGAGCATGGGCGGCTTCGGCACCTGGAGCCTGGGGCTGGCCTGCCCGGAACGCTTCGCCGCCATCGCCCCCGTCTGCGGCGGCGGCGACCGGATCAGCGTGCTGTTGGGGAACCCGAAGAAAGTCGAAGCGCTCAAGTCGCTGCCCGTCTGGGCGTTTCACGGCGCCAAAGACCCCGTCGTCAAACTGGAGGAATCCGAGCGGATGGTCGCGGCACTGCGCAAGCTCGGCTGCAAGGAGGTCGAGCTGACCGTTTATCCCGAGGCAAAACACGATTCCTGGACCGAGACCTACGACAACTCGAAACTTTACGACTGGTTCCTCCAACACCAGCGCCGGTAAGCCGCGCGAGCAGGCCGGAAGCCCGCTTCACTTCCCCGCCGCCGGATGCTCCTTGAAGAACTTCACGATCAGCGCCGGCGCCTCGGCCGGGAAACCGTGGCCGCCGGGATGGATGAACGTGACGAACGGCGCGCCGGTCTTGGAGGAATAGAGCGTGCAGTTCTTGTCCCGCTCCTTTCCTTCCGCATCGCAGCCGTTGAGCTTGCGCACCGCCTCCATCGTCGCCTTCTGCCACACGAACTTCACGAGCGGGTCTTTCTCGCCGGCGATGTGCAAGGCGGGCTTCGGCTTCAACTTCGGGAGGCTTTGCGCCGCCGCGCTGCCCGACGGCGCGACGGCGGCGAAGACGCTGCCGCGCTCGGCCCACAACAGGTAGGTGAACGCGCCGCCGTTGGAGTGGCCGGTGCAATAGATGCGCTTCTCATCCACCTTGTAGTCCTGCTTCAGCCGCGCAAGCATCGCGTCGAAGAACTTCAAGTCACGGTCCTCTTGCGCGCCGGCGGAATGCTGCCAGCCGGGCTTCTTGCCTTCCGGATCGGTCAGCCGCCCCGGCGTGTTCAGCCCCTGCGGATAGACCGAGATGGCCTCCGGCCAGTGGCGATTCATCCCAAAACTCCGGACCGTGTTGCGCGAGTTGCCGCCGTGGCCGTGGAACACGAACACCACCGGCGTGCTCGCCGTCTTCGCCGTCGGCGGCGCGTAAACGAGCGTCTCACGCGCGACGCCGTCCACCTTGAACTCCACGCGCTGCAGGGACTGCTCGCTTGCGTCAGCGGCGGCAGGCGCTCGCGTGTTGATGGCCAGCGTGAAAACGCTGGCGCACAGGGTCAGGAATATGCGGCGGTCGAGGTGTTTCATGATGTCCACGAGAGGGTTAAACACACCTTCCGCGAGTAAGTTTCCGACCGATAAGACCTGCGGTGCTTTTCACTTCTGCTGCGGGCCGAAGCGCAGGATGCGCGTGGAGAACTTGAACTCGCCGACCCACAGATAGCCGCCGCCGAACGCCACCGTGCCGGGCATGAAGAGGCTGGCGCGGCCGATGCCGGCGTCGCGGTCAGAGTCGTCTCTTGCGCCGAGCAACGCATCGGCGGGACGGCCCGCGAGCGCGTCTTCAACGCGGTGCCAGACGTGGACGCGATGGAAGCCCGTGTCCGCGACGAACAGGTGGCCGTGCGAGACGATGCATTTGCCGGGCAGGTTGAATCGGCCGTGGCCCCCGATCCGTGTCGGGCGCGCGTCGGAACGCAGGTCGGCGACGCGCCAGAGGCTGACGCTCTGGCCCTCGAACGGCGCCGCCGCGAGATGCGTGCCGTCGCTCGACAGCCGGCCTGGCCGCTCGACGCTGAGGGTGAACTTCGGCTCGCTGTCGCGCGCCGGGATGCCCTCCCAGACGTAGATCGCACCCGCCTGCCGGTCGCTCAGATAAAAATAGCGGTCGTCGAGCGCGACGCCGGTGATCTCCTGCAACTCGATGCTGCCGATGCGTCCGCTCAACTCGACATCCGGCGGCTCGCCGTTGAGCGGCGGTTTCTTCCACACATACACCGTTCGCTTGCCCGCGAGCGCGAGCGTCGAGCCGTGCAGCGCGTTGTCCCACGGGCCTTCGGGCAGGTGAAAGACGAGGTCGGGCTTCGCGGCGCTTTCGTCCGGCAGGCTGCGCCAGACGAACATCTTCCGGTTGAAATCCGAGGAAACCAGCAAACTCCGGCCGTCGGTGGCGACGACGGGGTTCTGGATGAAAAAGTCCTCCGCCCACGTGTCCTGCTCCGGCGTGTCGCTGCCGAGCGCGAAGTCGGGCGGCTGGTCGTCGCGCGTCGGGGCCGAGTTCCACACGAGCACATTGTTGCCGTTGTAACTGCAGACGTAGAGCCGCCCGCCCGCGATGACGGCATCGGGGCCGTCGCCGTTGCGATACGAGTCGGGGCGCAGCATGACCGCGGCGTCGGTCCCGTTGTCGCGCGGCGCCTCGTTCCAGATATAGATCGAACGGATGCCGGCCATGATGAGTTTGCGGTCGGGCGTGAACGTGCCCTTGAGCCACTCGCCCCACGTGAAGTCCGGCTCCTGCGCCGCCTCCGTCGGGAACGCGCGCCAGACCATCGTGCCGGGCCGGCTGCGCTCGCCGTTGTTGTGGTCGCTGACGGCGAACCAGTTGCCGTCGCTGGTGACGTTGCGGGGCGTGCCGGCGTTGCGCGGGCGCAGCACCATGTCGGGCGGCTGGTTGTCGCGCGCCGGGAGCGAATTCCAGATCAACACGGCGGCGCCGTGTGTCGCGACGACCGCGAGTTTCTTGCCGTCGGTCCACACACCCCACGGCCAGCCGAGCCGGTGCATCGGCCTGCCGGGGCGCTGGAGGTCGCGGGCGCCGGCATCAAGCTGTTTGAGTTCGAGCACGATGTCGGCAGGCGCGCCGTTGCGGGCGGGGACCGAGTTCCAGATCAGGATGCGCTCATTGTCCGTGTCGGTCACGGCGACGCGGCTGCCGTCGGGCGTGATGGCGACGTTGCCGGGCCAGTTCAACTGGTGCATGCCGGCGCCGGGATTGTTCTGCGTGAAGTCCGGCTGGCCGAGCACAAGGTCGGGCGGCGTGTTTTTCGCGGGCGCGGATTTCCAGATGAGCACGCGGTTGTTCCAGCGGTCGGTCATCAGCAACGCCCTGCCGTCCGTCGCGAGACCGGTCGGGTGGTTGAAGCGCAGCGCGCCACCGGTGTTGTTGAATCCGAAACCGCCGAGCATCAAGTCCGCGTTCTGCCCGGTGACGAAGCGGCCCGCCTTGGCCGCGGGCGCGACGGCGTATTTCGATTCCACCCGCTCGACGCGAATCTGCCCGCGTCCGCCAGCATCGGGCGGAGAAATACGGCGCGATGTCGTGCCGCGGACGGGTTCGCCGGTGATGACGACGAGCAGGCCGCCGTCGCGCGTCTTCACGGCGCCGGGATCGCCACCGCCAACCGGCGGGTTGGCAGTCAGCTTCCAATTCTGCCCATCCGCGCTCGTGGCCATCCAGAACGCGCCGCGCGGACGTCCGCCGCCGCCGGTGCTCATGCCTTCGCCGGTCCCGTAGAACGTGATGAGCTGGCCGTCGGACTGTGCGTTGCCGAGCCAACTGCGGCGGCCTTCGATCTGCACGTCCGCGACGCGTGTGAAGTTCAGCCCGTCCTTGCTCGTGGCGTGATAACCGACGCCTTGGCGGGGACGGTCCGCCGCGGGTTCGCTGCCGCGCTGCCGCCCGGGATCGGGCCCAGCGCCATTGTCCGGTGAGAAAAGATGAAACACGCCCTGGTGCAGGACCACCGCGCAATCAATCACGGCTCGGCCCTCGACGCCGAAACGCACGCCCGGCTCGTAGGTGTAGTTCACGCCGTCCGCCGAGATGGCCGAATGGATCGCCGGTGTGCTGTGCCGAAAGGTCCGCCCGTAATTGCCGGTGAAATACAGCCGCACGCGCCCATCGGGCAACGGCACGAGCGTCGGGTCGAAGGGGAAACGCATCCCCTCCGGCAGGCTGGCGACCTTGATGACTTGGGGTGCGGTCCACGTCCTGCCGTCGTCGCTGGAGAAGCGCACCGCGACCTTGTCGAAGTTCCCGCGGTCGTTCTCCGGGAAATGCTGGTGCGCGACGATGAGCCGTCCGTCCTTGAGCCGCGCGAGGGTCGGCACGCCCGCGCGCTCGAACGTCGCGGCCTTTTCCACTGCGCCGGTCGCGCTCACGCGATACGCGATGACGTCGCGGTTCCACGGGCCGTCGGCGTTGTTCGGCGGCGCGCCGGGATTACCGGCCGGTTGCGGCGGGTTCATCGCCTGATCGTGGCGCTTCCGCGCGGGCGAGGACTTGAAATACATCTTGAACCCGCCGCGCCACGGGACGACGAACGGATCGGTGATCTGCTCGCCGGCGTTGGCGCGGAGGCGGTCGCCGGACTCCGGCGTCCAGTGGATGCCGTCGGTCGAGATGAAGCTGTGGACGGCGTTCGCCTCCGGCACGCGCTGTTCGAACGCGTAGAGCCGCAGGCGGCCGTCGGGGAGCGCCACCGGCGCGGTGGTGCCCCAGTCCCGCGGCGACATCACGCCCGCGTAGGTGAACCTGTTCCCGTCCGCGGACGTGGCGATGACCGTCCCGCCTTTGGCGAAGACATACATGAACCACTTGCCCTTGTAGCGGAACACGTCCGGGTCCACGAGGTCGTCGTATTCGAAGACCGAGCCGGTTTCGCGGAAGCGGACACCGTCGTCGGAGAGCGCAGCGCAAATCTTGTGCGGGTTCGCGCCGCGCGCGGGGTCGCCGCGGTGGTCGGACGCGAGATAGTAGAGGCGGAACTTGCCCGCGCCGTCCTTCAAGATTGAAGGGTCCACCGCCTTCACCGTGCTGAGGCCCTCGATCTGGAACGCCGGCTCCTGCTTGAAGGTCATGCCGTCGGTGGAGACCGCGCACGCGACGGTCTCCGGCCGGCCCGGCTGGTTCGGCGGCTGGACGAAATAGAGCAGCACGCGCCGGTCGCCGTCGTTGATTGCGCAGGGAACCGATGCGCTGGCAAACCGAATCCCCTCGTCGCGCGTCCAAGTCAGGCCGTCCTTGCTCGTCGCACTCTGGACGTTGTGCGAGAACAGTCCGCCGTCAGGTCCGCCGGGTGCTATTGGGTTGTGCGGGCGAGGTTCATCGAAGCCGCCGCCGGTGGATTGCGCGTGGAGCCAGCCGGCGAATGCAAGCGTGGCGAGAACGGAGCTGAGCGATGTCAGTGCTGGATGCCGGTTCATGCTGTTGGGTCCCCGATTCGCTGGTTTGCCCATAGAACGCACAGGACCGGCGAATATTGGTTCCACCAGCGTTACGTCTTCGCAAGGCATCCGAGCCTTTCGCGACACACTCCTTTTCCGCACAGGCGAACGCCTGCAGGACTGTGATGAGCCGGAGGACCCGGCCTGTGTTTTTCATGAGCGCGTGAAGACGGGCTTGCCGTCGAGGCAGGTCTTGAGCACCCGGGTCTTGCGGATGTCGTCCACGGGACAGGCCAGGATGTCGGTGTCCACGACGATGAGATCGGCGCGCTTGCCAGGTTCCAGCGAGCCGCACTGGTCGTCGAGGAAGAGGATGTAGGCGTTGTTGATGGTGTAGAAGCGGACGGCCTGCTCGCGGCTGAGCGCCTCTTCGGGATGGAGTTGGCCGTCATACCAGCGCGCCCGCCGCGTGATGGTGGTCCCGATGCCGAGGAACGGGTCGTAAGGATTGTTCGACCGCAGCGAGCCGATCTTCTGCATGGGGTCGGAGCCGCCGCCCGTTACGCCGCCCGCCTCGAAGAGGCTCCGCAACGGTTGGAAGTAGCGTGCTGAGTCGCGCAGCCTGCCAAAAAGCAACACACAGGCGATGGTTCTCTCCATGGTCATCAGCGCTTCACTGTTTTCGCGTGATCCACATCGGGCTGGCCCACGCGAGCCGCTGGTCTTTCTGGACTGCGCGGACGTAGTAGTAGGACTGCTTGCCGGGCGCGCTGCGGGCATCGGTCCAGGTGAACTCAGCCTCGTTGCCCGCCGGTTTGATGGAGTGGACGACCTCGTTGTCCTTCACGACGACCACCTCGGCGAGCGGGCGTGTGCCGAAGACCTTCACCTTCAACGCCGGCGGCTGGGCCGTCTCGAAGATGTCGCCCATGATCTGGTCGCCGCATCGCACGTCCATAATGATATTGTCGGTCGCGGCGTAGGCGTGGCGGCGTTTCATGGCGTCGTAGAGCGCTTCGCGCGTGTTCGACTCGGCCAGGATGCACGAGAAGCTCAGGTGTGTGCTGAGGTGGTCGCTGCTCGCTTGGAAACCAAGCTTGTAGCCCTTCAACAGCGCGCGGTTGACGTAGCCGTCCGGCTTGAACCCGCCCTCCTGCGTGCCCGTGTCACCCTCCTTCGCGCTCCACGGCGCGCCGAGGTATTCGTAGTTGGTGCGGTCGCCCTGGAAAATCTCCACGAGCGGTTCCAGCGCGGGATCGTTGTCGCGCCAATCGGTGCCCATGTTGGTGGCGCTGGTATGGCTGAAACAGATGCCGTTGTTCTCGCGCAGGTAGGGATAGACGACGGAGCCGGAGCTGACGGTCTCCTCGGCGGCTTTGGCTTTGCGTTTGCCTTTTCCTTTCCCACCGCCTCCCGCTTCGCCGGGCACGGGCGACAGGGGCATCGTGCCGCGTTTGGTGAAGAGCACGTTCCGGTGGCCGTTGGGATAATTGATGCTGCGCTCGTAGCCGAACATGCCGACAAACGCCTCGCCGACGCGGAACAGGTCGTTCATCTTCTCCCGCCGCCACCACGGATATTCCTTGCTGCCGTCGTTGTGGTCGCCGCACATCAGATAGTCCATCGCGGCGGCGTCGAGAGCGTAACGATGCGCGTCCATCAAGCTGCCGTCGCTGCCGCCGTCGGAAGAGGTGTCGGTGTGGCGGTGCATGTCGCCACGGCGGATGAGATAGGTCTTGCCGGCGGCGGTGATGCGGTAGTCTCGGATGCGCCGCACGTCGGCGGCTTCATCCGGGTGAATGGGCGTGGCATTGGCGACCTCGGCCGGCTTGAACAGCGCGAGCACCGCGGGCTTCGCATCGCGCGGCGTGGCGCTGTCGCCGATCACGCGCAGGTTGCCGACGACGATGTCGCAGTTGACCGGCGCGCCCTCGACGAACGTCCGGTTGTCCGTGGCGATGGCGAACCACAGGTTGCCGGCGGGGCCTTGCGCGATGGCAGGCCGGATGTCCTCGCGGCCGATGGCGTCGGGCCACGGAATTGCGGCCGACCAACGGTCGCCATCACAGTGCGTCGCGTATTCCTGCCAGCTCGTCTGGCGGCCAACGCCGCGCTTGCTCATGAACAGCGACGTGCGCTGGCGGAAGAACATCCACACGCGTCCCGCGCCGTCGGTGACCAGATGGGGCTGCTCGGCCTGCTCGCTCATGCCGCCGTGCATCGCGGTCACGAGCGGCGCGGGCGCGAGCAACTTCTCGCCGTCCAGCACGGCGCAGCGCGCGTGGCGCGTCGTGTAGAGGCGGTGGCCCTCCGGGAGCTTCTGGATCTCGAGCATGAAACCCTGGTCCTTGCCCCAATTCGGCCCGCTCTCGTCCCACGCGATCCACGCGCGGCCTTGCTTGTCGCACGTGACGGCAGCGTGCGCCTCGAACAGCGGCGAGGACGTGACGGAGACGACGGGGCCGGCTTGTCCATCGGCGAAGCGGCGCGCGAAGATGTCGTAGTTGCCGCGCTCGTAGCCGTCCCATGCGATGACGACCTTGCCGTCGCCTGCGACCGCGATGGCCGGCTCCCAATCGTTGGCCTTGCTCTCGCTGACGCGGATTTCACCACCCCATTTCCCGCCGTCGAAAACCTTCAGCAAGATGTCGCTCTGTCCGTCGCGGAAACCCTGCCAGACCAGATAGAGCCGGCCACTCGCGTCGGCGACCATGCGATGAAGCATGTCAGGCTGCGGCGCTGTCGTGAGCCGCTGCACGTCGCCCCACTTCTCGCCGTCGAGCACGCGCTCATAGAGGTCAAAATTGCCGTCCACCTGCGCGGCCCAGACGACGTGGAGCCGGTTCTTCGCGTCGAGCGCGACGGCGGTGCGGAAGTAATCGCCCGGCTTCGGCGTGACGAGCAACGGTTTCTCCCAGCCGCCCGCGCCTTTGCCGCGCCGCACGAAAACCTGGTCGGCCTTGTCGGCGTAGCTCTGGTAAGCGAGCCAGATGTGCATGGCCCCGCCGTCTTTCCGAGGCATTGCGATGGACGGATGGTCTTCTTCGGCGGCCGGATCGGCGGCCGGTTTCAACGTAGGCGGCACGCGCAGCACCTCGACCGCGCCATCGAGGAACGTCTTCCCAACGCCCCATCCAAGCTCCGACAGCTTGACATCGAAGTTGCCGCGCGGCGTCGTGACGGCGAGCGACGCGCCCGCGAGCGTGTTGCCGCCCGCGCTCAAGTCCACGAGCACACCCGGCCGGACGAACTCGCGCTGGATGTCCGGCAGATGCACGTCGAAGGTGGCGCGGCGCGACTCCGGCCCAAGCCACGTCGAGCATTTCCACGCCGCCAGGCCGGTCATCTGCATCGCGGCGTTGAAGTGCCAGCCGCGGACGAACACGACCTTGCACGCGTTGGCCGTGACGCTGCCGCTCCAGTCCGCCGGCTCCTTGTCCGTGACGCCGAACAGGATGCGGACGGCGAAGTTGGCGTTGGGCATGTCGGGCCGCCTGGCGGGCTGGGCGGCGAATAGCGGTGCGAGAGCAAATGCGGCGACGAACAGAGCGAAGAAGAAAGTCGAACGTTTCATAGTGTCTCCTCTTGTTGTCAGTGGTGCATCAGAGCGGCCTGTCACTTTCGGAGATTCTCCAGCGCCACCAGCGCGTCCAGAATCTCGACGCGCACTTTATCGGCAACGGTGCGGTCTTTCGGCTCAGCCCACATCAGCTTGTCAGCATCGGGCGCGCTGAGGACGCGGTCGGCGGTGGTGGCGAGCAGCTTCTTCGCGCGCTCGACGGCAGCGCCCTTCCGGCCTGCCTGCTCCGCCGTGGCGATGCGGTCGCGCAGCATGACGAAATACTCGTAGTCCTCGGCGCTTTCGCGGATGGCTTCCATCTGCTTGCTCCCGGTGACGGCGGCCGGTTCGAGGAAGAGCGGCGTGTAGCAGGTCGAGTGGGCCATCGCATACTCGTTCCACGAGGAGCCGCCGCCGGAATCGCTGAACGCCCAGAAGAAGCTGCCCGTGCCGCCGTATTGCCACGCCGTCCACGCCTGCAGCCGGAAATACGAATACGGGTCGGCCAGCCGCGCGCCGATGTTGCAGGAATAGAACGCCAGTTCCGCGCCCTCCGCTTTTCGTTTCGCGAAGTAGTCGCGATAGCCCGGCGTCGAACTGAGAAACCGTGGCCGGTTCGGGCAGAGCACGTGGCAGAGCTTGATCATCTCCTGGTTCGCCTTCAGTGGATCGGTGTGGCAGACATCCTCGAACAACGTCACGCCGGTGTTCGCGGTGCGGATGACCCTGGCCCACGGCAGGATGATGTTGTCGCGGCGGTCCTCGGCCGGCTCGTCCACGAGGAGAATGACGAGTTGTTCCGGCTTCAACCCGCGCTTCTTCGCATGGCCGGCCCAGAACGTGATCCATTCACGGACTTTCGCGTCGAACTCCGGTGTGCCGATCTTCGCCCTGCCGATCTGCTCGCCGACCGCCGCAAACACGCAATACTGGCGCGCTCCCGGCCAGAGGTGCAGCCATTCGTCGAACCGGGCCGTGTCGAGGCTGTAAGGAAGCACGGCGCCCGTCGCCCACGGCGAGTCCACGAAGTGCTCGCGCAGGATGCGGATGAACGC
>JACRKA010000235.1 GCA_016219905.1 Verrucomicrobiota bacterium | reverse complement strand
TTTCGATGGGGCGGGCGGGCACCAGTTGACAAACCGGCGAACGCGGCGGATTGTCCCCCCGTTTCGCCGGGGATCCTATTGCCATGAATGCGACCTCTGTTGCCGCCGTAAAACCGCCCGCCGCCCTTCACGCGGACCTCGCCGCGCACTATCCGCTGACCGATGCCCAGCGGGCGTTCTTCCGCGAGAACGGCTACATCAAGCTCAAGGGTGTGCTCTCGCCGCAGACGCTGGAGTTCTACGGACGCGAGATCACCGAGCAGGTCAAGCGGCTCAACAAGCAAACCCTGCCGATGGAGAAGCGCGACACCTACGGCAAGGCGTTTCTTCAGATCATGAACATCTGGACCAAGAGCGCGGTGGTGAAGGAGTTCGTGTTCGGCCGGAAACTGGCGCGGCTTGCAGCCGAGTTGATGGGCGTGAGCGGCGTGCGGCTTTACCACGACCAGGCGCTTTACAAGGAGGCGGGCGGCGGCGCGACGCCGTGGCACGCGGACCAATTCTACTGGCCGGTCGCGGGCGAAAACACGGTGACAGTGTGGATCCCGCTGCAGGACACGCCGATGGAGATGGGGCCGCTGGCGTTCGCGCCGAAGAGCCATCGCATCCCGATCGGCCGCGACGTGGCGATTTCGGATGACAGCGAGAAGCTGATCGCCAGGACACTGCGTGAGGCCCAACTGGAGCTTGCGGAGACGCCTTTTGAACTCGGCGAAGTCAGCTTCCATCTCGGCTGGACGTTCCATCGCGCCGGCGCCAACCGCTCCGCCGACCCGCGCCGCGTCATGACGGTCATCTATCTCGATGAGGATGCCCGTCTCACCGCGCCCAAGCACAAGAACCAGCAACTCGACTGGGACACGTGGATGCCGGGCGTGAAGATCGGCGAACTCGTGAACTCGCCGTTGAACCCCGTGCTCTGGTCAAGCCGGAAGCCGTGACGCAGCGGGCCAGCGCGCCCGTTCAGTTCGCCTTGATGAAGTCGCGCACCCACGTCGCCTGTTCCGGGTGCATGTCTATCAGGAAACCGCCGAGGATTGAGTAACCTTGAATGGTCCCGTCGCGTAAAGCCTTGCGGACGAACTCCCACTGGGCCTTGAGCGTCTCCATCGGCACGCCGGCCAGCAACGTGAAGTCGCGCAGATAGCAGCCGATGTTGATGGGCTTGCCGGGAAAGATCTCGCGGCATTGCTCGACGTAGCGGTCGAGGTTGACAAGTTCCTTCGATGCCCAGACCCAGAGCGTGACCACGTCGAGCAGGTCGGTGAACCCGGCCCAGTTCTCTTTCTTCAGTTCGTGCGAATAGACCACGCCCCAATGTTTCAGCTTCGGATTGGCGCTCTTCACCGCGCGACGAACCGCGGCGTATTCGTCGGGCGTGATGTGCTCGGCCTTGATCTTGCCGTAGAGGTCGTCGTCGAACGCGCCGGTGACGTTCGGATACTTGCGGGACAACTGGCTGACAGTCTCCGCCTCGCGGCACTTGCGCTCGATCCGGCCATCGTGGTTCATCCGCATCGGCGCGCCGAGGCCCTTATACGTGGGATGCTCGACCCGCTGGCCTTCCCACTTCGAGATTTCGCAGACAACCTCCTTCATGTCGCGCAGCTTCTCCATCGCCAGCGCCGTGTTGGGATGGAACATGAAGCAGCACCGCCGCAGCCCGAACCACTTCGTGCCTTCGCCCGCCCCGAAGATGGACAACTGCCACTGGCCGTTAATGGCCTGCCCGTCCCAGCACCAGCCCGCATCTGCCATCTTGCGCGGTCGCGCAGGAGCCGCCATCGCAGAACTAGATACTGTGCTGGCAACGGACAACGCCGCGGCGCGGCGGATGAAGTCTCGTCGGGTGATTGAAGTGTTCATGTTCTCCTCCTGCTGTTGCCGCCACGTCGTTCAGGCAAGATAGTCGCGGATGAGCCGGATGTTCTCCGGCGGCGTCTCCAACGGCAGCGCGCCGGTGCCGAGCAGGCAGTTGGGCCGGCCGCCCGCGAACGCGAGGATGCGGTCAATCTCGCGGTAGATGCGCTGCGGGTTGTTGCAGGCCACCACGCCCGCGTCCATGTTCACGCGGACTTTCACGTGCGGGTGCGTGCGGCCGACATCCTCAACGAACGCGCGCTGGTTCGTCTCGACGTTGCAGACGAGGAAGCCGGTGCCGGTGGAAAGCAGGTCGCTGAGGACCGGGTAGGTGTTGCCGCCCATGATGCACGGCACGGGATGGCCGACGCAGTTGGCGGCGATCTCCAGGATGCGCCGCAGCGCGGGCAGTTCGATCTCGTGGAACTGTTTTGGCGAAAGCATCGGCGGCGCGGCGGCCGATTCGAAGAAGGCGATGTCCAGTCCCGCCGCGGCCACCGCGTGGCAGAAGCCGGCTTGGTTCTCCGCGAGCCGCATCAGCACGCGCGCGGTCTCGTCAGGGAACAGCGCGCTGTCCTCGCAAAGGCCGTTGATGCCGCGCAGGTTGAACGCGATCGAGAACGGCCCCGCCACGGGGATGCGCACGTCGGCTCCGGGCAACTCGCGTTTCAGCCGCTGGCCGACGGCGATGACCATCGCGATGCGGCCATCGCGCTGCGGGTCGAATGGTTTCAGGTCGAGTCCGTCCTCGATGGATGCGAACAGCGGCTCATGCACCGCCGGGACGCCGTTGCCGTCGGGCTTCTCGATCTTCGCGCCGTAGGCTTCGGCTTCGAGCGTGTAGATGTCAATGCCGACGGCAACCACCTGATGGCGGTATTCGAGATACGCCCCGCGATGGGCGGCGAACATCAACTCCGGGTCGCGAGACACCTCCCACGGTGTCCGGCCCACAAACCTCGCGGCGTGCTCGTAAACGGCCGGTGTAAACGCCATTTTCATGCGGCCGCGAGCTTACCCGGATTTGCCGCCATGCCGAGTTGAAAGTTTACCGCCGCCAGCTTGGATTTCGCGCTTGCTCCTTTGCCGCCCGCGCCTACGCTGGCCGATGTGACTACCGCCGAAGCCGCCCCTCCCCGACAATCAACGCTGCTCCTCTACGCCGGCACGATCTTCCTGAGCGCGTTCCTGCTGTTCCTCGTGCAGCCGATCATCGCCAAACAGATTCTGCCGTGGTTTGGCGGCTCGGCGGCGGTTTGGGCGACGTGCATGGTGTTTTTCCAGGTGACGCTGCTGGCCGGCTACGCCTACGCCGATTGGACCACGCGCCGGCTCGCGCCACGGCAGCAGGCACTCCTTCATGGCGTGCTGCTCGTCGCGAGCTTGCTGTTGCTGCCGATTGTCCCCGGCGCGGTGTGGAAACCGACCGGTGCGGAAAACCCAAGCTGGCAGATCCTCGGCCTGCTGGCGGCCACCATCGGCCTGCCATATCTGCTGCTCTCGACGACAACGCCGCTGGTGCAGGCGTGGTTTGCGCGGCGTCACCAGCACGCCATGCCTTACCGTCTCTTCGCGCTTTCCAACCTCGCCTCGCTGCTGGCGTTGCTCGCTTACCCGTTCGCCATCGAGCCGTGGGTGACCGCGCGCATCCAGTCGTGGACGTGGTCGGCGTGCTACGTGGCGTTCGCGGGGTTGTGCATCTGGGCCGCGGCGGGCAGCGCGCGGGCCGGGACTGGAGCGCCGGCAGTCGAGGCCGCGAAAGATGCACCCACAGCCACGAAACCCGGCGTCGCGTTGCAACTCGAATGGCTCGCGCTGGCGGCGATGGGTTCGTTCATGCTGTTGGCGGTGACCAATCACCTCTGCCAGAACATCGCCTCGATCCCTTTCCTGTGGATCGCGCCGCTCTCGATCTACCTCGCCAGCTTCATCTTTTGCTTCGACCAGCCGCGCTGGTATCAGCGCTGGGTGTTCTGGCCGCTGGCAGCCGTGCTGTTGCCGTTGATGGCCCGTGAAGCCAGCTCGTTGGAGTTGATGCAGGTCGCGCCGCTCTACGCGGGCGGCCTGTTCGTGTGCTGCATGTGCTGCCACGGCGAGCTGGCCCGGAGCAAACCGGCGCCGCAGTTTCTGACGACCTTTTACCTGATGCTCTCCATCGGCGGCGCGGTGGGCGGGCTGCTGGTGGGATTTGCCGCGCCGTATCTGCTGCGCGGTTTCTTCGAGATCAGTATCGGCCTGGCGGCGTGCGCTGCGTTGCTCACGGTGTGCGCGCGGCGGGCCGGCTGGTGGGCGGTCGTGCTCGGCGTGGCGGTGACCGGCGGGACGGCGTGGAAAGCATGGGAAGCCGTCAAGGTCCAAATCGCCGACGCGAGAGAGATGCGGCGCAATTTCTACGGCGCCATCCGGACCACCGACTCCTCCGCGCCGGAGCCGTTCCGCTCGCTGATGCACGGCGAGATCCTCCACGGCGGCCAGTTCCTCGAATTGGAAAAACGGTTCTCGGCGAACACCTACTTCGCGCCGACGAGCGGTTTCGGGCGGCTGTTCGCGAGCCTGCCCGCCGGGCCGCGCAAGGTCGGCGTGGTCGGCCTCGGCGCCGGCTCGATCATCGCGTATGCGCGCAAGGGCGATGAATTCCGGTTCTACGAGATCAACCCGCAGGTGCTGGAACTGGCGCGCTCCGAGTTCACGTTCCTGACGCAGGGGCCGGCAAAAACCGAGGTGGCGCTGGGCGACGGCCGGCTGAGCCTCGAACGCGAGCCGTCGCAGCAATTCGACGTGCTGGCGCTGGATGCGTTTTCTGGAGACGCGATCCCGTTGCACCTGCTAACGCGCGAGGCTTTTGCCATCTATCTCAAACACCTCAAGCCCGGCGGTGTGATCATCCTCCAAGCCACCAACCGCTACGTGAACATCGCGCCGGTCGTCGCGAAGCTGGCCGCCGAGCACGGCCTGACCGCCGTGCTGGTCAGCGATGACGTGGAGAGCGATCCTGACGGCACGGAGACGTGGTTCTACGAGACGGACCAGATCATCGTCACTGCGAACAAAGCGCTGCTGGACGCGCCGAAGATTCGCGAAGGAGGCAAAGTCCTCAAACCGCGTCCAGACTTCCACGTCTGGACGGACGACTACAACAACCTGTTCCGCGTGCTGAAAATTGGCGGAGACACGGTTATTCCAGAGTGGCTTTCCAGAATGCTGGATTGGCTGATCAGGAGAAAACTTCACCGCCCTCTACTCTCTCCCGAGATACGCCCGTAGGCCGGCCGGCATTGGATAATCAAGCTGGATGTGCTGCTGCCGCAAGGACGCGCGCAGGCGCTCCGCCGGCACATCGGGCAGATCCACCTTCAACTCCTTCGCCAGCGCGACGGCCGTGCCAGCAGCCTGACCGAGCTGAATCATCGTGCGCGAGAGCCGGCAACTCGACGCGGCCAGTGAACTGAAGCTCGACGCGCGGCAAGCGATGAGCAGGTTGCGTTTACCCTTCGGGATCAGGCAGCGATACGGCACGCCGTAGGGCTGCTGCATCTCGCCGATGCCGTGCGCGTGGCTGCCATGCGTGTCCATCGCATGGTCGGCGAGGCAGATGATGTCGGGATGTTTTTGCCCGCTGATACCGGCCAATAGGTCGTGCTCGGTCAGCACGTATTCGCCCACGACGCGGCGTGTCTCGCGGATGCCGAGCGCGGGCGCAGTCCAACTCAACCGGAACTTCTGGAACTCGGCACAGGCCGTCTGCACGTGATGCCAGTGCGCCCGCACGCGGCGCTGGCATTCCGCCATCGCGTCAGCGTAGCCGCGTTGCAGGAATTCCTTGCCATCCATCGTCGGCAGCATGTTCACGTTCAGGTCGCCGTTGGGATAATGGTTGATCTGCGCCGAGGGAAACTTGCCCGCCCACCAGCATTTCTCCGGCACGCCCGCCGGCAACGGCTCGACCGCAGGCGCGGCCACCGGCGCAACGCGATAAATGAGGGTGACGCCGTTGACGCGCACCGTGGCGTTGGTGGGCGCGTGCGGCTCGCCAAACCGTGCGCGTGAGTCCTGGCCCATCATCGTCTCGCAGCCGGCCGCCATGCACACCACGCCGTCGCCGGTGGCGTCCACATAGTAATCGGCATCGAGCGTCCGGCCGTCGGAGAGTTTGGCCGAATGAACCGTGCCCGCTTCGACCTGCGCGCTCACGAAGGCGGTGTTGAACAGCACTCGGCAATGGCCGGTTTCCTCCAGCATCGCGAGCATCGTCTTCGCCATCGCATCCGGCTCGAACACCACACCGTGCCAGCGTTCCTTGCGGAAAGTCCGGGCTTCAGCGGCACTCAGTCCCTGCAAGCCATGACGCAGCAACGTGTCGAGGTAGCGGCGCGCGGGATCAATCACCGTTTCGCCGCCGGGGAAACGGTAAGCCTCGCGCTTCGGGTCGAACGTGGACATGTGACGCCCGTGCGTGTAGATGCCGACGGCCTGCGGCTGCTGCTTAAGGCGGCGGTAAAGTTCGAACGGAATGCCCGTGCCTCCAACGACTGGCTCCCAGATGTTGACGCCGCCGCGCACCGAGTTGCCGCCAAGACAATCGGCCCGCTCCACCAGCACGACATCCACGCCGAGCCGGGCCGCCGCCAGCGCCGCGCCGAAGCCGCCGCTGCCGCCGCCGATGACAGCAAGTTCACAACGGATCGCGGCGGATTCACGTTCGGCTGCCGGCGCGAACACGCCCAGCAGCAACAGCAAGCCCCCGATGATTGTCAGTCTCACTCTCATCGCTTCGGCGGAATCAACCGCCAGCCGCTGGCGTCCACTTCAAGATCGCTGTGGCCCTTGAAGCGGTCATAGACGGCGTGCATCTCCTCGATGCTGTCGAACCAACCGACGATGAACGCGGCGCTGAAGCTCCCGCCCGCCTTGATGGGCCGCTCGCCGAACTCGTGGATGAGGCAGATGTAGCCGCGCTGGTGACACCACGCCTCCGACGGGTCGCTTGGGTTCAACGTCATGCCCGCCAGCCACGGGCCGTCCTTGCCGGTCTGTGGGTCGCGCGTGTGGTAGGCGCGGATGAAGCGATCCGGCACGCCGTCGCGGTCGCGGCGGTAGTTGAACCGAGCGTCAGGCGGGAAATCCCCGAAGAACTCGCTGTTCGAGATGCGCCCGCGATAGCTCAGGTAGATCTCGCTGAACGTGTCGCCGCGCTTGTGCTTGAGATGGCCGGGCATGTCAATCCGCAGGAACATCGCCGGGCTGTCGTTCTTCGCCGTGATGCGGTCGCTGGAGATGAAGTAGCGCTGGCCGCGCGGGAACACCAGCCACTGATGCCACTCCGAACCGGTGTTCTTGCCCGGCGCTGCGATTGTGTAGTTCCACTTCATCTCGACGGCGACGAAATCGCGCCCCTCGACGACACGCGGCTGGAGTTCCCGCGCCTTCGTGCAAATCTGCGGCCCCTCGATGCCGCGCTTGGCGCGCTGGCCGTGGTAGAGGTTGCCAACGGGATACGGCAGGTCGCCCGGCAGCTTGTCGCGATACGCCGCGTCGCTGCCCGGCTCCATGATCCAGTCCACGATGTCCAGCCCGTGGCCGCGGTCGCGGAAGCCGGTCTTTTTGTCGAGCAGACTGCCGCCCTTCACGCCGCTGACATAGCCGCGCTTGCGGACCGCCGCTTCCAGCGTGTCGCTGGCGATGCAAATCTCATCGGGCGCGTCAGTGATCGTGAAGCCGTGCGCCGACCGCTGTTGGCCAAACGCGACGACAGGCAAAGCGGACGCCGCAACAAGCAACGAGAGCAAGCAGGTAGATTTCATGGTGGCTCCTTGTCCTTTGTTCGGCGTCACACACCCTTCGGCACAGCCCAGTGGCCAGCGCGGTATTCGCGGCGGACGAGTTTGTTGGCCGCGTCGTCAGCAACGAACCGTTCTTTCTGCGGGTCGAACTGCAGCGTGCGGCCGAGGCGCGTGGCGATGTTGCCGAGGTGGCAGAGGCAGGCGGAGTAGTGGTGGACCTCCACGTCGGCGTTCGGGCGCGCGCCGCTCTTGATGCAATCGAGGAAGTTCCGGTTGTGCGCGGCGAGGTCGGTCTTGCCTTCGCCTTTGTCCGCCAGTTTGTTGCGCGCGGCGAACAGCTCCCAGCCTTTGCCCTTGCCGAGGATCAT
>JACRKA010000234.1 GCA_016219905.1 Verrucomicrobiota bacterium | reverse complement strand
GTTATTGTAGTTCTTGTAGTTGGAATAGTTTTTGTAGGGAGCCGCCACGACGAATCCGCCCCAACCGCCACCCCAGCCACCACCACAGCCACCCCCGCAATGGTGGTGGTGGTGCCCGTAGGCTTGAACCTGGCCCGGTTGCGACCCCGGTTGCCCGGCGCCCGCCGGCATCTGAATGCCAGCTTCCTTGAGCCTGTCGGCGACTTTATCCGCAGGGATCAAGAACCGCGCCGCTTCTTCATCCGGCACATTGTAGAGCCGGCCGTCTATGCTTTTCATCAATGACATGTGTGTTTTTCCTTTCAGTTGCTGCGGGGATTACCAGCAGCCCCAGTTGCTGTAGTTGGAATAGTTGCTGTAGGGAGTGCAGCCACCCCAGCCGCCACCCCAGCCGCCCCAGCCACCACCCCAGCCGCCCCAGCCACCGTGGTGACCGCCGTGGTGGCCATGATGATGATGGGCATAGGCTTGGACCTGCTGTTGACCCATCGGAGCGCCCATCTGTTGCTGCGGGCCGGGTCCCATCGGCATGCCGCCGCCGGGTGCGCCACCGCCACCACCCACTACGTAGATGATGACAGGGCCTTGAGCAGTCCCCACGGGCATGCCACCCGCGCCGGGCGCGGCAGCGGCTTGCGGTTGTGCGGCGCCAGCGGCGCGCAGTGTTTCTTCCACCTTGTCGGCCGGCACGAGACACTTGTCAGCCTCGTCGTCCGGGATCTGGTAGAACCGACCATCAATGCTCTGCAGTATTGCCATACGGGGTTTCCTTTCTTGGGGGGGTTGTGCGCCTTGCGGCGCTGTCATCGGGTCAGCCTTCCTGGACCGGCCCGAAAGTTTCTTAGTGGGTTGTGATGGTTTCATGTTTCTCCTCTGGCGCGGCGAGAGCCGCTGGTCGTGCCGGGGTGAACCGCGGCCGGAACGCAATCGGCTCGGCTTGGACCGCGGCGCCCACTTTTGCGGAAAGCTCGATCGTCACCGTGCTGTCTTCCGGCATCGGCTGCGGGGCGCAACTGGTGCAGCCGCTGCACGGGTGGTCGCCGGTGTGCAGCCGCAGGAACGGCGGCGGCGGCTTGTTGATGGCGACCTCCTGCTTCATCTTCTGCGTTTCGAGTTGGATCCGCTCGAACAGCCGCGCGATGAGGTCAGGGTGGTCGCAGAAGTATTGGTAGAGGAGCTTCGTGGCGCGGCAGTCCATCTCGCGGGTTGGGATGGACTCCTTGTCGAACGCGGTGCAGCCAAACATGCAGATGAGCTTGGCCGCGCAGCCGAAACAGCGGGCATACCACGGGTCCTTCTCATGGAACTTCGTCAGCGTCGCCTGATAACCCGCGAACGTGTCCGGGTCGTTGACATTGCCGAACCGGCCCAGGTTCGCGTCGCTGGATCGGCCGCAGGGCCAGAGATCGCCGTTGGGGTTCAGCCCGATCAACGAGACGCCGGCGCCGCAGTTGTAATCGTGGCAGGTGCGCTCCGTCAGGTCGCGCTGGCCGGTGTGAAAATGAACAATCTGCTTGGCAAGGTCGGGGCTGAGGAGCCTGCGGTTGCCACTCTTGTCGGCGCGCTCAAGAACCGCGCGCTTGGCGGCGAACAACTCGTCACCCGTGAGGTCTTCGAGATTGGTGCCGCGGCCGGTCGGGCAGGTCGCGTTGAAGGTCACGCCAAAACCCTTCTGGTCGAAGTAATCCACCACCTCGTCGAGATGCTTGATGGTGTTCTTGTTGATGAGCGCAATGACGCCCGCCGGCGCGCCCTCGCGGTGGAGCAACTCGATGCTCTCTTCGACGCGCTTGCCGCCTTGACGATAAACGTCGCTGAGTTGCGGCGGCCCGTCGAGGCTCGTGCCGACCTGGATGCGATACTTCTTGATGAGCGCCAGGTGCTCCGGCGAGAGCCGCGTCAGGTTGCTCTGCATGCCGATCATCAGCCGTTTCAAGTGCGGGTTGGCCTCGGCCACGGCGATGCAATGCTCAATCGCCTCCTCATACCACGCCACGGACAACAGCATCGGCTCGCCGCCGTGGAAAATCCACTGGACCTCGTTGTTCTGCGTGTTGCCGACGAGCAGGGAGACGGCGCGCTTGTGCGTCGCCATCGTCATCGTCGCGCCGGGCTTGGTGAGCGGCACCGCGTCGGTGCAGCAATACTTGCAGCGCAGGTTGCAACTGGTGGTCACCTTGCCGATGACCATCCGGACTTTGCGAAAGTTTTCCTTCGGATCCATGTGCCCTCCTGACCCTGGTTGTGCACCCCTTGTCGTTTGGTCAGCTTCGTTCTTGTCGTTGCGACAACGTCGGTTTCTCGGCTGTTTCGGCGGACGTTCTTTCCCGCTCCCGGATTGAAGACGGCGGAAACTTGCTTCACCGACACGGACATGTCAAGCAGCCCGGCGAATCATCTCCGGGCCGCGACCCGACCGGCACCATGCCCGTGTTCCGGTGAGCGGCGGCGGCTATTGACGCGGCGCGGCAACGGCTATTCAACCCTGTTTTTCGGATTGCCCTTGTCTGGCGCGCCATCGGCCGGAGATAGTAGGCGGCCACCGATGAAGCGCTCTCCTCGTCCCGATGCGGCGACGCTGCGAACGTGCGTGCGCCGGATTGATTTTGTCCTGCGCAAGACTTACGGCGACCCGAAGCTCGCGCCCGCGCGGTCATTGCTGGGCCAGCTCATCGAGACGATCCTCTCGCAAAACACCACCGACACGAACTCCAGCCGCGCGTTCCGCGAACTACGCCGGCGGTTTCCGCGCTGGGACGATGTGGCGGCTGCGCGGCCGTCGGCAGTCGCGCAAGCCATCTGGTCCGCGGGACTCGCCAACACCAAGGCGCCGCGCATTCAGGCCATCCTGCGCCGCATCCAAACGGAACGCGGGCGGCTCTCGTTGGCTCATCTGCGCAAGATGAGCAACTCTGCAGCGATGGACTGGCTGCTGTCGCTGCCCGGCGTCGGGCCGAAAACCGCGGCGTGTGTGCTGCTCTTCGGCATGGGGCGCGACGTGTTTCCGGTGGACACACACATCCATCGGTTGTGCCGCCGGCTCGGCATGGTGTCGCACTTCACCTCCGCCGAAAAGACACAGGAGCAGATGGCTGGCGCGATCCCCAAGGGCCGCGCGCTGGCGTTCCACATCAACCTCATCCGCCACGGCCGCCTCATCTGCCGTGCTCAGCGCCCGCGATGTGCCGTCTGCATCCTCGCGGCAATGTGTCCTTCGGCGCGGGATGATGGCTCGCGCGATTGACAGCCGCGCCGCGCTCTGGCCAACTGTGCGCCTGTTATAAAGGTCTCCACGATGAAACTCTGCGCGCGTTTGCTTCCAGCCTCGATGGTTGTTTTCCTGATAACGTCCGCCACTGCCGATGACTGGCTGCAATTTCGCGGGCCGAACGGCAGCGGTGCCTCGACGGCCAAGAACCTGCCGTTGAGCTGGAGCGCGACGAGCAACATCGTCTGGAAGACTACCATCCCCGGTCGTGGCCGGTCGTCGCCTGTTGTGCTCGGCGACCGCATCTGGGTGACGACCGCCGTCGAAACCAATCCACGCCAATACCGCGAAAGCCACGATCCGGTGACCGGCGCAGATCGCATCGGGATCGGCGTGGTCTGTCTCGACCGCGCGAGCGGCAAAATTCTCTATCACGTCACGCTCTACCGCGTTGACAACCCGCCTCCGGCCCACCAGCTCAACAGTTTCGCCACGCCGACTCCGGTGGCCGACCCGGGCCGGCTCTACTGCGACTTCGGCGCGTTCGGCACGGCCTGCCTCGACGCGGCGACGGGCAAGGTGCTCTGGCAGGCAAAGCTTCCGATTGACCATCATCTCGCGCCGGGAAGTTCACCGGCAATCTGGAAAAACCTGCTGATCCTCGTCCGCGACGGTCGCGACCAGCAATTCGTCGCCGCGCTTGAGAAGCGCACCGGCAGGCAGGTCTGGCGAACCGACCGGCCGCCCATCGAGGCGAAGTCGCCCAACATGAAGAAGTCGTTCGGCACGCCAGCGTTCGTCGAGGTTGGCGGCCGCGCGCAGGTGGTCATCCCATGCGCGCACTGGTTTGTCAGCTACGACCCGGCCACCGGCAAGGAACTGTGGCGCGTGCGTCACGGCACCAGCTTCTCCATCGCGCCGGTGCCGGCGGTCGGCAATAAGCTGGTCTATTGCTGCACCGGCATGACGCGCCAACTCTGGGCCATTCGCCCCGACGGCGCGGGCGATGTCACCGCCTCACACGTGGCATGGAAAGCGGATTCCGTGGTCGGGACAATGCCCTCGCCGCTGCTCGTCGGGGACAAACTCTACGGGCTTTCCGAAGCCGGCGCGGTGAGCTGCCTCGACGCGGTGACGGGCGCGGATCTGGGCCGGCGCGCGCTCGTCGGCAGTTTCTCCGCGTCGCCGCTGCTCGCTGACGGCCGCATCTACGTCTTCAACCAGAAGGGCAAAGCCTACGCGCTGAAGCTGGGAAAGGACTTGGAAGTGCTTGGCGAAAGCGAACTGGAAGGCCCGCTGTTCGCCAGCCCGGCCGCCGTCGGCGACAAGCTTTACCTCCGCACTGACAGCACGCTGTATTGCATCAAGAAGAAGTGAAACAGACGATTGCAATCCTGGCGTTGATGGTGTTGCCGGCGTTCGGTGTCGAGATGGATTCACTCTGCGTGCGGAAAGCCGACTGGCAGGAGACGATGCTCGCCTCGCGCGCGGCGTTAAAGGTTGCGGCGCTGCCGCCCAAGGAAGCGAAGGAGGCTGCGGCGCGAGTCTGGCGGCAAGTCGAGCGCGACTTCCGGCTGCAATGGGACTGGGCGTTGCAGGACGGCGGGTTGGATTTCCCGAAATGGTTTGCAAGTGACGCGAACGCCGACATCGAGCGGGCGATGATTGCGCGCGTGCTCGATGAACTCGGTGGCCAAGGCGCGGCGTGCCGCAAGGAGTTCGATGCGCTGTGTGCGGCCAATGTTTCGCCAAACGACCGCCGCTGGCTCGATCTCTATGTCGCCGTTTGCGAGCAGCGGCGCGTGGCGCGGCTGCAGCCGGTGCTGGCGAAAGCGCCGCGGATCATCTTCACCAAGCACGAGACAATCCGGCCTTCGTTCTTCGCCTACACCGAGGGTCTCTCCGACGCGCAGGCCGAGCGCCATTTCCACCCCGGCTCGTCGCTCTGCCTGCTGGAGAGGGACGGCGCGCGCGGCAAGGTCCGCACGTTGCTCCACGACCCGACCGGCGCGATCCGCGATCCGGCGGTCTCCTACGACGGCGCGCGCGTGCTCTTTGCGTGGAAGAAGTCGTTGAACGACGACGACTACCACCTCTACGAGATGGAGGTCGCGAGCGGCAGCATCCGGCAGATCACGTCCGGCCTCGGCCACGCCGATTTCGAGCCGGCGTATCTGCCCAGCGGCGACATCGTGTTCTCCTCGACCCGCTGCGTGCAGCAGGTGGATTGCTTCTCCACCGAGGTCAGCAACCTTTACACCTGCGACAAGGATGGCCGATTCCTGCGCCGGCTCGGCTTCGACCAGGTCCACACGGTTTATCCGGCGGTCACCGACGACGGCCGCGTGACCTACACGCGATGGGACTACAACGACCGCGGCCAGATTTTTCCGCAGGCACTCTTCCAGATGAACTACGATGGCACGGGCCAGACGGAGTTCTACGGCAACAACTCGTGGTTCCCGACAACCATCACCCATGCGCGCGGCATCCCCGGCTCGCAGAAGGTCGTCGCCATCTTCTGCGGGCATCATTCACCGCAGACGGGCAAGCTCGCCATCATTGACCCTGCGAAGGGCCGCCAGGAGAACCACGGCGCGCAACTGATCGCGCCCGTGCGCGAGACGCCGGCCGAGCGCATTGACGGCTACGGCCAGAACGGCGAGTTGTTCCAGTATCCGTATCCGCTGAGCGAGACGGAGTTCCTCGTGACTTACTCGCCGATGGGATGGAACAGCGGCGACCGGCGCAAGCGCACGGCGAACTTCGGCATCTACTTCATGACGATGGACGGCCGGCGCGAACTGCTCGCGTCCGACCCGGAGCTGCCGTGCAACCAGCCTTTCCCATTCGTCGCTCGCCCGCGCCCGGCGCTGCGGCCGAGCGTTGTGGATTACCGGAAGACGACGGGCACTTACTACGTGCAGGATGTCCACGCCGGTCTCGGACTCGCCGGCATCCCGCGCGGCACGATCAAGAAGCTGCGTGTCGTCGGGCTGGAGTTTCGCGCGGCGGTCATCGGCGGCAACGGCAGCCGTGGTCCCGGCGGCGCGGCGTTCGCCAGCACGCCGGTCTCCATCGGCAACGGCACGTGGGACGTGAAGGTCCTGCTGGGCGACGCGAAGGTGCATGACGACGGCTCGACGTTCTTCACCGCGCCGGCACGCACGCCGCTCTACTTCCAGGCGCTCGACGAAAAGGGCCGCGCCGTCCAGACGATGCGCAGTTGGAGCACGCTACAGCCCGGTGAAAACCAGTCGTGCGTCGGCTGCCACGAGCACAAAAACTCCGCGCCGCTCGCCGGTGGCTACGCGATGACGGGCGCGCTGCGCTCCGGGCCGCAGGCGCTGGAGCCGTTCTACGGCCCGCCGCGAGGGTTCAGTTTCGCGCGGGAAATCCAGCCGATCCTCGACCGCCACTGCGTCTCCTGCCACAACGACCGCGCGCCAGTGCTGGCGATGGCGCAGGGCGATGGCCCCAAGACGCTCAATGAAACTCTTGGCGTCGTTGCCCGCGGCGTGACACGGCCTGAGCAGAATGTGGGAGGGGCCTTAGCGCCCCGACCTTCTGTTTCATCAACTCCCGGCGTCGGGGCACTGAGGCCCCTCCCACATTCCAAAACCACCGCCTTCAGCCTGCTCGGCGAGACGGTGGTGGACACTCACGCCAAGCGGCGCTGGAGCGACGCCTACCTGATGTTGACGCAATCCAAACCGCTGGAACGAAAAGACCGCAGCCCGTTCTTCGGCGACTTCACCGGCCGGCTGGTGAACTGGATTGGCGCGCAATCCGTGCCGGAACCGCTGCCGCCGTGCTACGCCGGCTCGACCAAGAGTGCGCTGCTGCCGCTGCTGGAGTCCGGCCACGGCAGCGTGAAGCTCTCGCACGAAGAACTGGAGAAGATCGCGTGCTGGATTGACCTGCTCGTGCCCTACTGCGCCGACTACACCGAGGCGCACGCCTGGGACGAGCGCGAGCAGGAGCTCTACGCGCACTTTCTGGAAAAGCGCCGGCGGATGGAAACCGTCGAGCGTGATAACATCGCCTCGTTCCTGCGCGAGCGGGGCGGCCACTGAATCGGAGACACCACCATGAAACACTACGTTGAAGACCAGAGCATCATCATCACGGGCGGATCGAGCGGCTTCGGCCTCGAGGCCGCGCGGTTGTTGTTGGAAATGGGAGCGAAGGTCGCCATCACCGGCCGCGACGCGAAGC
>JACRKA010000232.1 GCA_016219905.1 Verrucomicrobiota bacterium | reverse complement strand
CCTGCGGGCACGGCGTCGACCTGCTCGATCTGGACCGGATTGCCGGCGCTGGCCTGAAGGTCGTGACGGACTCGATGTATGGCGTTGCCGGCCGCGAGATCGCAGAGATGCTCGCGCCACGCGGCGTGGCGGTGACGACACTTCACGCGGAGCGCGACCCGCTGTTCGGCGGCGTGAATCCGGAACCCGTCGCGAAAAACCTCGGTGCGTTGTCGGCCTATCTGCGCGCAAACCGGGCTGACATCGCCGTGGTGACAGACGGCGATGCCGACCGCATCGCCGCGATGGCGCCCGACGGGACGTTCATCACGACGCATTACTGCATTGCGATGCTGTTGCTGCACATGCTCCGGCATCGTAAGCAGACAGGCAGCGTGATCAAGTCGCTGAACACGACGGTCATGGTGGACCGGATCTGCGCGAAGCATGGGCTGGCGCTGCGCGAGGTGCCGGTCGGGTTCAAATGGATCGCGAAGCACATGCGCGAGGAGGACGTGCTGCTGGGCGGCGAGGAGAGCGGCAGCGTCGGGGTCAAGGGCTACATCCCCGAACGCGACGGCATTTTGGCGTGTCTGTTGTTGCTGGAGTTTCTCGCGTGCGAGCGCAAGAGTGTCGGCGCGATCATGGCGGAGATGGACGCGGAGTTCGGCGCCAGCCGCTACGCGCGCGTGGACATGCGCTACCCGTTGGAGAAGCGCCAGCCGCTCATGGACGCGGTGCGCGGGAACCCGGCGAAAGACCTCGCCGGATCGCCGCTGGTTGAGGTAAAGGACTTTGACGGCGTGAAGATGGTCGCCAAGGACGGCTCGTGGCTGATGCTGCGCGGCAGCGGCACGGAGCCGATCATCAGGATTTATGCGGAGTCGGACGAGCAGGCCCGCACGGAAGCGCTCGTGCGGCTCGGCCAGGAAATGGCAGCAAAGGTTTGAGTGATGGACACATCGACGACACGGAATTTTTGCATCATCGCGCACGTGGATCACGGCAAGACCACGTTGAGCGACCGTCTGTTGCAGGCGACGAAGACGATCGCCGACCGCGATCTGGAGGAGCAGCATCTGGATTCGATGGACCTGGAGCGGGAGCGGGGCATCACGATCAAGATGCATCCGGTGACGATGCGTTACCGGGCCGACGACGGGCAGGATTACACGCTGAACCTGATTGATACGCCGGGACATGTGGATTTTTCTTACGAGGTCTCCCGGAGCCTCAACGCGTGCGAGGGCGCGCTGTTGATCGTGGACGCAGGGCAGGGGGTGGAGGCCCAGACGGTGGCCAACCTCCATCTCGCAGTGAAGCAGAACCTGACGATCATCCCGGTCATCAACAAGATTGACCTGCCGCAGGCCGATGTGGCGCAGGTGAAACGGCAGTTGGAGGACATCCTCGCGATCCCGGCCGATGAGGCGATCCTCGCCAGCGCGAAACAGGGCATCGGCATCCACGAGATCCTCGAGGCGGTCATCAAGCGCGTGCCGCCGCCCAAACCGCTGCCGCAGCCGAACCTGGCGGCGCTGGTCTTCGATTCGGTGTTCGATTCCTACCGGGGCGTGGTGGTGTATGTGCGGGTTTTTGCCGGCGAAATGAAGCTGGGATCGCAAATCAAACTGATGATGTCCGGCCACAACTACGACGTGAAGGAGGTCGGGGTGTTCACGCCGAAGCCCGTGCCGCGACCGCAGCTTGGGGCAGGGGACGTCGGCTACATCGTGGCGAACATGAAGTCCATCGCCGACGTGAAGATCGGCGACACGGTGACGGATGCGCGCCGGCCGATCGCGAAGCCGCTGCCGGGTTACGCGGAAGTCCATCCGATGGTGTTCAGCGGGATTTACCCGATCAACACGGCCGACTATGAGGCGCTGAAGGCGAGCATGGCCAAGCTGCGGCTGAACGACTCGTCGTTCATCTACCAGAGCGAGAGCAGCGCGGCGCTGGGATTCGGGTTTCGTTGCGGCTTTCTGGGGCTGCTGCACATGGAGATCGTGCAGGAGCGGCTCCAGCGCGAATACAGCATGGACATCATCGCCACGTATCCGAGCGTGGTGTATCGCGTGACGTTGACCGACGGCACCCGCACGGAAGTGGACAACCCCGCCAACTGGCCCGACCCGTCCCAGTTGCAGAAGACGGAGGAGCCGTTCATCCGCGCGTTCATCATCTGCCCGAACGAGATGATCGGCGACGTGATGGCGTTGGTGGCGGAAAAGCGCGGCGAGTTGAAACACACCGAGACGCTCGACATCCGGCGGGTGATGATGACGTGCGAGCTGCCGTTGAACGAGATCCTCGTGGACTTCGTGGACAAGCTGAAGACCATCACGCGCGGCTACGGTTCGATGGACTACGAATACGCCGGCTACCGCGACAGCGACCTGGTGAAACTCGACATGCTCATCAACACGGAGTTGATGGACGCCTTTTCAAGCATCGTCCATCGCGACAAAGCAGAGTCGCGCGGCCGGATGCTCGCGGAGAAGCTCAAGGAAGTCATACCGAGGCAGCTCTTCGCCGTGCCCATCCAGGCGGCCATCGGCGGCAAGATCGTCGCGCGCGAGACCATCGGCTCGATGGGCAAGAACGTCACCGCGAAGTGCTACGGCGGCGACATCACGCGCAAACGCAAACTTCTGGAGAAGCAGAAAGAAGGCAAGAAGCGGATGAAGCAGATCGGCAAAGTGAACATCCCGCAGGAGGCGTTCATCTCGGTGTTGAAATCAGGGTAGGGGACCATCGCATGAGCACACTCTCGAATATCCCGCCGTTCAGTTGGTGGCGCACGCACCGCGCGCGCAAGCACGCCAAGGAAGTTCTGCACCACGTTCGCCGCCTGCTCGGCTCGCACCGCGACCTCATGGAGGCGGATAAAGTCGCCACGGCTGAAAAGGCAATCGCTGAGTTCGCGGCCGTCCGGCGCGCCTCGATCGGCCAGATAGAGCAGGGGATGGAGAAGCTGGAGAAGGCCTGTGGCCGGTTGTTTCCAACGCCGAAACATCCGCGCCTTCGCGAGACCATCGAGATCGCCTTGGTGGCCGCCGTGGTCGCCTGGGGCGGCATCCGGACTTTTTTCCTGCAGCCGTTCAAGATCCCCACCGGCTCGATGCAGCCGACGCTTTACGGCGTTCACGTCAAGCCGCTACCGGCCAACAAGGGGGTGCCGATGTTGCCAATCCGGGTTTTGGAGAAGGTATTTCTCGGTCGGGGCTATGTGAACGTCGTGTGCGAGGAGGCCGGCACGCTGGACGACATGCGTGCGTCTCAGCAAGGCTTTGGACTCTTCGCCAGCAGTGGGACGATCCTGACCATTGGATCACGCGAGTATTTTGTTCCTGTTGAAGAGAGCAAGCTTTCTGGCGACCTGAAACTGAAGCGAGGCCAGCATTTTACCGTGGGGCAGCCCATCGTGCGATGCCTGCTGCACAATGGCGACCACATCTTTGTGGACAAGGTGACCTACAACTTCCGCAGGCCGCACCGGGGCGAGATCTTCGTGTTCGAGACCAAGGGCATCGAGGGGACGCGCGGCGAGTTCTATATCAAGCGGCTTGCAGGCGTCGGCGGCGACCAGTTGCGGATCGCGTCACCCGAACTGTTCGTCAATGGACAGCGGGCTGCGGAAACGGGCTTTGTTCGGGTCATGGGAAGAAAGGATGGCTACAACGGCTACTCCAACCCGGAGCGCTACCAATTCCGTTACCTGACGAGTCCGAACGAGTTTTTCAAGATCCCGCCAAAGGAATACTTCGCGCTGGGCGACAACAGCTACCACAGCTCCGACAGCCGTGCGTGGGGCACCGTTCCGCACGGAAACCTTGTGGGCAAGGCATGGCTGGTTTACTGGCCGTTCAGCGGGCGTTTTGGCCTGACCGACTGACGGTCTGCTTGGCAACACTACAGAGATCAGAGAAACTGCAGTTCGGCATATATACGTCGCACAATATGTATTATGAGTTACTATAGTGCTCGGCGAGGCGGCGGCATTCTATGGAAGCCGCCAGATTCATCCTCACCTTCCGCCCTTCCCCCAAACCACTGACTCCCCAAACCGCGCAATCTGGCTTACTGGTGCGCGAGCGCACAAGCCATCTGCGCAGTGCGTGATTGAAATGGCGCGCGCAACGCGATACGTTCGCCCGCCTGTGACCCATCGCGAATCACTCTGCCGGTTGCCGTGCCTAGCAGCGGTTGTCGCCGTTGCCATCACGGCCCTCGCCCACGCCGCCGAGCGCCCGATGCTCACACGGCCTGGCCCGCCGCCGACGCCCTTGGATCGCGGTTTCCTCATGCTCTACGATCTGGACTTTGACGGCGCGCAAAGGAACTTCGCCGCGCACCAGCAAGCCCAGCCAGACGACCCGATGGGACCGGTTGGTGAAGCGGCCGGCTATTTGTTCGCCGAGTTTCATCGGCTCGGCATCCTCGATTCCCAGTTCGTTGTCAACGACGAGTCCTTGATCGAGGGCAAACAGCTCAAGGCCGATCCGGAGGCCCGCAAGCGATTCGACGTGGCGCTGGCCAGGGCCGACGCGCTCGCCAAGGCTTGTCTGCGAAAAGACCCGCGTGACCGCTCTGCGTTGCTCGCCACCACGTTATCGTCCGGCCTGAGGTGCGACTATGTCGTCATGATTGAGAAACGGAATGCGGCCGCGCTGCGCATGGTCAAGCAGGCCACCCAGACCAGCCAGAAGCTCATCCTCCTGCATCCGGACTGCTACGACGCGTATGTCGCCACCGGCATCTCGAAGTATGTCATCGGCAGCCTCATCCTGCCGTTGCGCTGGTTGCTCTCCATTGGCGGCTTCGTCGGCGACAAGGCCAAGGGCGAGGCTGATCTCGAACTGACAGCCAGAAGCGGCCGTTACCTTGCGCCTTATGCGCAACTGATGCTGGCCATCATCGCCAGCCGTGAGAAGCGCACGGACCGCGCCCGCGAGTGGCTCATCGGGCTGCAACAGAATTTCCCTCGAAACCCCCTCTATGGCCGCGAACTCGAGCGGCTGGACAAGCTCGAGCAGACCGCTGCCAAGTGACGCGCCGCGCGGTTGCATTGGTTGGGCGCAGCCGCTACTCTCGCGACGCCCGATGAAGATCGCGCTGGCACAACTCAACTTCACCGTCGGCGACCTGCCCGGCAACGCGGCGAAAATCCTCGGCGCCTACCGTCGCGCCTGCGCGCAGGGCGCCGAGCTGGTCGTCTTCAGCGAGATGGCTGTCACCGGTTATCCACCGCGCGATCTTCTCCTCAAAGCCAGTTTCGTCCCCGACACGCTGGCGACGCTCGACGGCCTGGCTCGCGAAATGACCGCCGCGCCCGCCATCGTCGGCTATGTGGACCGCAACGACGCCAAGTCCGGCCGGCTATTCCGCAACGCCGCCGCCGTCATCCACGGCGGCAAAGTCCAGCGCCGCGTCTGGAAGACGCTGCTGCCGACCTACGATGTTTTCGATGAGGACCGCTACTTCGAGCCGGCCACGCGCGCCACGCCCGTCGCGCTCGCCGGCCGCCAGTTCGCCCTCACCATCTGCGAGGACATCTGGAACGAGCCGGCGTTCTGGCGCGGCAAGCAGGACCGCAGCGGCCTGCCGCTCTACCAGCGCGACCCGGTGACCGAGCTGTGCGATGCCGGCGCGGACATCATCATCAACATCTCCGCCTCGCCCTACGTCCTCGGCAAGGAACGCCTCCGCCACGACCTGCTTTCGACCGTTGCTGCGCATCACAAACGGCCGCTCGTCTATGTCAACCAAGTCGGCGGCAATGACGAGCTGCTTTTCGACGGCAACTCGATGGCCTTCGACGCGCAAGGCCGGCTCATCGCCCAGGCAAAGGCCTTCGACGAAGACCTGCTCCTGCTCGACACCGCCCTCCCCTGCCCCGTCGCGTTGCGCTCGCCGCCCGAGGAGGAATCGCTCTATCACGCCCTCGTCATGGGCCTGCGCGACTACACGCGCAAGTGCGGCTTCAAGGGCCTCGTGCTGGGCTTGAGCGGCGGCATTGACTCGGCGGTCGTCGGCGTCCTCGCCGCGGCAGCGGTCGGCCCTGAAAACGTCATCGGGGTCGCGATGCCCTCGCGCTTTTCCAGCGACCACAGCAGGAGCGACGCGGAGGTTCTGGCGAAGAACCTCGGCATCCGGTCTCACACGATCTCGATCGAGCCGGCGCACAAGGCGCTGTTGGAAATGCTCTCGCCCGTTTTTGCCGGCCGTGAAGCCGACACGACCGAGGAAAATCTGCAAGCCCGTGTCCGCGGCATCCTGCTGATGGCGCTCTCGAACAAGTTCGGCAACATGCTGATCACCACCGGCAACAAGAGCGAGATGGCCACCGGCTACTGCACGCTCTACGGCGACATGTGCGGCGGGCTGGCCGTCATCAGCGACGTGCCGAAGATGATGATCTACCGCCTCGCCCGCTGGATCAACCGCGACCGCCCGATCATCCCCAAGGGCAGCCTCACCAAGCCGCCCAGCGCCGAGCTGCGCCCAAACCAGACCGACCAGGATTCGTTGCCGCCCTACGACGTGCTCGACCGCGTCCTCAAGGCCTACGTCGAGGACCAGCGCGCCAGCGCCGACATCATCGCCGCCGGCGAGGCCGAACGCATCGTCCGCGACATCGTGCGGCGAGTGGACCTCAACGAATACAAACGCAAGCAGGCTCCGCCGGGCCTCAAGGTCACCACCAAGGCCTTCGGCATCGGCCGCCGGATGCCGATCGCGCAGCGTTACGTTGAAACAAAGTGACATGCCGGCCGCGGCCGGCTGTGGCATATTCTGCCGTTGAATCGCCTGGAGGCCGTTGTGTCAACGCGACCGAAACGAATATTGGCGTGCGTTGCAGTCTTCGGTGTCGGACTGCTGACGCACACGTCTCCCGCTTCATCCGCAGACGCGCCGCCGCGCTGGGAGAACTACGTCTCCAAGCACTGCACGTTCACCCTCCTGAAGCCCGCCGGCTGGGTCGTCAAGGAAAGCTATCAAGACAAGCCGCGGCTGTGGGCCTGCCACGTGACCGACCCGAACGGCCGGTATCAAGCCACCACGATGCACGGCCTCAGCCCGACGGGCCGTGATGCCGATGCGTTGGTCCGCGAGATCGTGGCCCAGATGGTCAAGCTCGCGCCTGACCTCCAGCTCGCACCGACCGCAAAGATGCGGAAGCTCGACCTCGTCAACTCCAAGGGTGAGAAGACGGGCGAGAAAAAGATTTTCATCCTTGAAGGAACCTACACCGACCCGCAGAAACGGAAGCGACAGTTCCGGACGCTGGTCTCCGGCGGCGACGGTTTCCTGTTGAACCAGCGGATTGAGGCCGCAGAAGGCCGTCTCGCCGAAGCCGCGCCGCTGCTTCTCCAGATCCTCGCCAACCTGCGGGTCGCCAAGGGCATTTACACCGCCGACGAGGGAGGCCAGATGGCCCAGCCTCCGCCGATCCGCGCGCAGCCGGTGCAGTTGGTGCCGCAGCAACTCGCCAGCGGCTGGGCAAAGTTCGGCGCGCCGGCCGGCTGGCAGACGGCCGACCTCGGCAACGGCATGTGCATCGTCACCGACCCCGCGCAGCGGCTCTACTTCCTCGTCGGCGGCTCCGAGTTCATCGCACCTCGCTACTATGTGCGCGGCGTCGCCGGCGTCCTGTGCTCCGAGTTCCGATCACCATCCGACGCGTTCGCGTTCGCGGCCGTCCAGAACGGCCTGGCCTCAAACTTCCGGCCCGTATTTGTGAAGCAACGGAATGATCTCTTGCAGCCGATGCGGGCGTTTGCCGGGCCGCTGCGGCCCGTCGCGGTCGAGGATTTCAGTTACACGTGCACCATGAAGGGCCTCCGTTACACGAGCTTCAGCACCGGCGGCTGCTCCGGCGACGCGATGCGCGCTTCGTGGCGTCTTTGGCACTTCACCATCATGGCCCCGGCGGATGAATTTGACGCCGCGCTGCCCACGCTCGCCGCCATCGCGGGGTCCTACGAATTGAACAAGGAGATGGCCGGCCGACGCATCGCCGAAAACATGGCGCGTTACTATGCGGGCCTTCGCAACCTGAGCAACACCATCGCCCGCAACTCCGAGCAGATGCGCCGCGAAAACCTCGAACTCTTCATGGAACGCGGCCGTGTGCAGGATTACGTCTCCTATCAAACCACCCGGATGATCATGGGCGATTACGATTACCTTGCTGGCAGTTCGGGCTACGTCCGTGGCGACCCTTCGGGCCTCTACACCGCCGAAGGCCAGAAAATCACCAGCGAGCCGTATGGCGAAAGCATCACCCGGCACATGCAGGAAATAAACTCGCGCCCCCTCTTCGAAGCAATCCGCCCGCACTGATCCCCTCCCCGCTGCGTTCCGCCCGCCCCTTCTCACGCAGCGCGTTTTTCCCGCCAGACATCGCCCAGCCGGACGAGCGTCTCCCGTTGCAGCGTCCTCTCGATCAGCGGAAAGACGTTTTCTTCCTCGTAGCGGAAATGCTCGCGCGAATGGGTCATCGCCGCCATCAACAGTCGCCGCGCTTCAGCGGCCGTCTCTGCCTTCCGGACCGCCTGCAGCCGTTCATCTTGTTCCCGGTGGTCCTCGTAGAGCCGGTCAATCTCGCCCTTGTTCGCCAGCACATGATCGAGCGCCACATAAGCCAGGTCCTGCTCCGACTTGCCATGATGAGTCAGCAGCCCCTCCACCAGTCTCGCCATGGTCGTCACCTGCTCCACCGTCTTCAACGCCGGCAATGCCCGCTCGATCTGGTCGAACACGACGCAGAAGACCGAATGCTCCGCCACCAAAGCTTCTGTGATCCGTATCATCGCCGATAACCTTGCACGCCGTTCCGAAAACGCAACCCGTGCGGGCAAACATTAGCTGGGAGTGATGGCGTTCCGCCTGCATAGAGTGGGCCGCGCGTCCCGTGCGGCGATCGTCTTTCATTGGCCGTGCGGGACGCACGGCCCACTCTTTGTGGGCGACAAGAATGTCGCCCCTCCCAGTCAAGCAATTCACCATCAGTCACCAACCTTGCACGGAAGTCAGCCACGCCATAGGATGGGGGCCGATGAAGCACGACCTCTCTTCCAAGCTCTTCGCTGAGGCCAGGCGACTCATCCCCGGCGGCGTGGACTCGCTTTACAGCCTGACGGCGGAGAAAATCAGGATCGTGGAGGGGGCGGCGAGATGACGGTGCGTATTCATCCACATGCGCGGCAGCGCATGGCGGAACGAGGCGCCACGGAAGCGGAAGTGATTGCAACGGTCGAGGGCGGGGAGCGGTTTGCAGCGAAATTTGCGCGCACCGGGTTTCGCCGGAATTTCCCGTCGGACGCCGAGTGGCGTGGCCGGCGCTACAACACGAAGCAAGTCGAGGCTTACGCCGTGGACGAAAACGGATGGCTGGTCATAACAATCATCGTGCGGTATTATTGAGGCGCTGAAGTTTATGAAACTGACCTACGATCCGCGTTACAATCTGGCCTATCTGCGGTTGCACGAGAAGACCGCGCAGGTGGACACCATCCGCGTCAGCGATGAACTCAATGTGGATGTGGCGCCCGACGGGACCGTCTATGGCATCGAGTTGCTGAACGCCAACGAACAGTTGCGCGCGGAGGATGATGGCAAGTTCGTTGTGGTGAATGAAGCCGCCGGCCAGCGGAGCGAGATAGCGCTGGCAGGCAGAGATTCCGCCGCCGCTGTCGTGCGCGAGAAACCGGACAAGCCTTACGGTGCATGAGGCGCTTTGGGCAACATTTGGAAACGCATTTCCTTTCGCGTGTTTAGCGGGCTGATACTCCTTCGACCAATGAAGCACGACCTCTCTTCCAAGCTCTTCGCTGAGGCCAGGCAACTCATCCCCGGCGGCGTGGACTCGCCCGTGCGCGCGTTCCGCGGCGTCGGCGGCGAGCCGTTCTTCGTCAGCCGCGCCAAAGGCCCGCGCCTCTGGGACGCGGACGGCAACGAATACGTGGACTACGTCTGCTCGTGGGGGCCGATGATTCTCGGCCACGCGCCGACGGCGGTGTTGAAGGCGGTTGTGGACGCGGCGCGCGACGGCACCAGCTTCGGCATCCCGAACTCGCGCGAAGTCCACTTGGCGAAACTCGTCCGCGAAGCGTTCCCGTCCATTGAGAAGGTCCGTTTCGTCAGCAGCGGCACCGAGGCGACGATGAGCGCGCTGCGGCTCGCGCGCGGCTTCACCGGGCGCGACAAGATTCTGAAGTTCGAAGGTTGCTATCACGGCCACGCGGATTCGCTGCTGGTGAAGGCCGGCAGCGGCGCACTCACGTTCGGCCAGCCGGACAGCGCAGGCGTGCCGGACGCTCTCGCGAAGCTGACATTGACGGCGCCGTTCAATGACAACGATGCGGTCGCCGCCATCGTCGCGGCGAACGAAGGCCAGCTCGCCGCGATTATCGTCGAACCAATTCCCGCCAACGCGGGTCTATTCCTTCCGAAGCCGGGCTTTCTGGAGTTCCTGCGGAAGATCACGGCGGAGAACGGCATCGTGCTCATCTTCGACGAAGTCATCAGCGGCTTCCGCGTCGCGCGCGGCGGCGCGCAGGAGCTTTACGGCGTGCGGCCCGACATGACCTGCCTCGGCAAAATCATCGGCGGCGGCCTGCCGGTCGGCGCGTTCGGCGGGCGGGCGGACATCATGGACAAACTCGCGCCGGACGGGCCGGTCTATCAGGCCGGCACGCTCAGCGGCAATCCGCTCGCGATGGCGGCTGGCATCGCGACGCTGGAGATGCTGTTCGCGCAGCCGGGACTCTACAACCAGATGGATGTGATGACGGTCGCGCTGGCGATGGGCGTCGCAGACGCGGCGCGCAAGGCCGGCGTTGCGCTCAGCCAGAACCGCGTCGGCTCCATCTTCTGCAACTTCTTCTGCGACGGGCCGGTGACCGACTACGTTTCGGCGAAGCGCAGCGACACGAAGCGATACGCGAAGTTCTTTCACGCGATGTTGGAGCGCGGCGTCTATCTTGCGCCGTCGCAGTTCGAGGTGGGGTTTGTATCCACGGCACACACGGAGGCTGACATCGAGCAGACCGTGCGCGCCGCGGCCGAGTCGTTGAAGTTGTCATGAAATCGAATCCTGTAGCCGCCGACGTGAGGAGGCGGGGTTGGTGTGGAAGGACGAAGCGCCTCCTTACGTCGGCGCCTGCGACACACCGGAAGT
>JACRKA010000231.1 GCA_016219905.1 Verrucomicrobiota bacterium | reverse complement strand
GGTTGGAGTGATGGAGAACTGGAGCGATGGAGTGATGGGATTGAAACTACCGAGAGTGACCGTATGCGTCAGGTTGTTCTTCACCACCTGCATGTCCCCGACGGTGATCGAGCCGCTGCAGTTGACGTCGCAGAGGAAGTTGGCGGACGAGAGCACCTGCAACAGCTTGTTCTTCACGGCCTGCATGTCGCCGACACTGACCGAGCCGCTCTGGTTCACGTCGCCGTAGAGCGCGCGGATGACCACGGCGTTGGCGCCGGCCAGGGCGACGCCGTAGGGGTCGGTGAGGCCGTTGAGCACGACCGTCACGCGGGACTGGTCGGGGATGCCGGCGAGGTTCAGCGTCAGGTTGCTGGCGCTGACGGAGGCGGCGCTGAAGGTGGCATTGGTGAGGGTGAATTCGTTGGCGCTGAGCGTGCCGTCGGCGGCGACGATGTTCTTGCTGAAGGTGAGCACGAGCGTGTTGGGGCCGCCGACGCGCGGCTCGACGGTGGGATTGGCGGCCGGGTCGAGCGTCAGCGGCACGTCGAACGTGCCGGCCGCGCCGTGGGTCTTGCGCGAGGCCGCCGCGAGCAGCACGGGTGGCGCGTTGTCCACGGCGAACTTCGCCTTCCAACTATGGCCGCGGATGCCGTTGGCGGCGTCGGAGTTGTAGGGATAGGCGTCCACGTTGACGCTGAGTTTGATGGTCGGCGCGAGTTGCGTGATGGTGACGCGGCTGTCGTTGGAGAGGATGCCGGTGGCGTAGCGGTTCAGTTCGATGTTGATGGCGCCGCCGCCGGTGACGCCACTGAGTTCCAGCCTCGGCGCAAAGCCGGACTCGCGGCTGTAGAAGGTGAGGTATTGATCGTCGTTGTTTGCCGGCACGATTACGAAGCTCGCCGTGCCATCGCCGCTCAACTGGCCCGCGACGAAGCTCGTCACGTCGAAGGAAAGCGTCTGGCCGTTGGTGGTCACGTTGGCCGAGCCGAGCAGCGTGACGGCGGGCGGGCGGTTGCTCCACGTCAGGCCGGTCTCGGTCCACGAGTCCACGGTCACCGAGTAGAGGCTGACCGTGCTCGCCCCATTGGCCGCAGAATTCGCGGTCACCTTCAGCAACGCGCTGCTGAAGCTGGCTGCGCCGGTGAGATCGAACTTCATGTAGCTGTGGCGCGTGAAGTCGGGACTGCTGCCCATGACAACCATGCTCGTCTCCGTGCCGTGGTTCTCGTTGCTGTAGATGCCGCCGCGGACGTAGCTGTCGGCGATGGCGGTCAACTGGCGGACGGTGGCGTTGGCCTGCGTCGGGTCGGAGACGGAGACTTCGAGTTCGCCGGGCGCTTCCTGGGCGATGACGGCGGCCTGGCGGTCGCAGGTGATGTAGCTGACGGTCTTCGGCGCGTCCTGCCAGAAGTTGACGGCGGTGATGTTGAGGTTGGTTTCGCGGACGGCCTGCGCGGCGACGGAGTTTTCCAGGATCGTGATGTGCGGGTTGGCGGCGTAAGCGCTGACTTCGTTGGTGGTCTTGCCCGGCAACATCACGTAGGCGTAGGTCGCGCCAGCGGGGTTCGCGCCGTGGTCGAACCAGAGCGTCATGTAATTGCGCGTGACGAGGTTGGTCGAGCCGCCGGCGTTGATGTCGCGCCACGAGCCGGTGCGGGCCTCGCGCAGGCCATTGAGGGTCGCGCCACCGGGGAAGTAGTAAGCGATGTGGTTGCCGGGCGCGTTGCTGGAGAGATGGATCCAACTCACGCCGGCCATCTGCTCCGACCAGCCGAGCGTCGCGGGCTTGGCGACGCCGTTGACGGTGAGGGCGTTGTTGCCGGCGGTGGTGAGCTTGCGGTTCTCGACGATGGTTTCGATGGTGCGGCCGTCCGCGCTCGTGATGCCGCTGCCGAGCGCGACGACCTCGTCGTCGAACATGAACCACGATTTCTTCGCCGTGAGCGTGCCATAGACCGAATCGAGGCTCATGCCGGCGACGCCGTAGCTGCCGCGGATCTCCGCGCCGCCGACCCAGCTTTGCGAGCCGTAGCTGCCCTGCCCCTGGCCGTTGGCCAGCGCGAGCGTGTCCACCGTCGTGCCGGGCAGCCGATACTTGTTCACGGTGGGCCAGAAGCTGTCGGAGAACTGCTTGAGGTCGCCGTTATAGAGATAGGTCATGCCGTCGGCGGAATACCAGCCTTTGAGATTCTCGTTGTTGATGGACTCGTAGTTCTTGATGCGCGTCGAGAACATGCTAAGCGCCAGGCCGAACCCCGGCCGCAGATGGACGACGCGGTCCATCTCCGGGAACTGCCGGTGAGCGACCAGTTCGCCGCGCGGCGTGATGCTGCCGTCGTCGCGGATGGCCTGCGCGAGCAGCAGCAGGTTGATGTTGCCGATGTTGCTGACGAAATTCCGGTAGGTGTCCTGCTGCATCCAGTATTTGAGCATCTGCTTGAACGTGAGCGCGTCGCCCGACGGCGCGAGTTGCGTCCAGCGCAGCAGCGACTGCATGATGCTGTGGCCCTCGGCGTGGTCCTCGCCGCTGCGCGAGCTGCCGCGGCCACGCACGATGTCCATGCATGCGCCCTTGTAGATGAACGGCTCGTAGGCCTCGGCGACCCAGCGATACGAGTTGGCCTGCGCCGGGTCGGTCAGCTCCCACGTCGAGCCTTTCAGCAGCCACATCGTATTGCCGAGGTCCTTGAGCAGCGCCGAACCGTAGCCGCCGTTGTAGGGAAACGCGGTGTGCTGGATAAACGAGCCGTCCACGTGGAAACCCTCGAACCACGTGTAGGGAAACACCGGGCTGAGGCCGTCGCGCGCGAGGGCGAGTTTGGCGGCGTCCTTGACGATCACGCCGCGCACGGCCACGACGACGTCCGTGTAAGTGCGGTTGCCGGCGGTGTAGGCGGGCGCGGGCGTGAAATGC
>JACRKA010000024.1 GCA_016219905.1 Verrucomicrobiota bacterium | reverse complement strand
TTCACCGCGCGGTCGGCGCCCTTGGCCAGCGCCGTGAAGAGCACGTCGTCAATGTCGGGCGCGTCGAGCGTCAGCAGCGTGACCTTGCCGCCGTGCTTGTCCTTCAGCAGCAACGCCTGCTCCAGCGCATGATCGTCGCGCTCGCTCAGGATCGTGCGCAGGAAACTCGTGTCCAGCGATTTGCCGTCCGCGCCGACTTCCAGTTCCTCGACCACGTCCGGCACCACCTTCATCAATACGAGGATGTCCACGGTTCAGTCCTCCATTGCTTCGGCCAGCAGTTCGACCACGTCACGGACTACCATCCGCTTGTCGGCGCCCAGCACCTTCAGGGCGTCCTCGAAGCGCGAGATTTCGTAGGGGCAGGAGACGGCCAGCACGTCCGCGCCGGTGTCGAGCGCCTCCTTCACGCGGCGGTCGGAGAGCCGCTCGTAGCCTTTGGCCGCGTAGTAAGTGTCGAGCCACATGCCGCCGCCGCCGCCGCCGCAACAGATGGAATTGACGCCAGTGTGCGTCATCTCGACGAGTTTCACGCCGGGGATGGCGCCGAGCAGCGCGCGCGGCGCGTCGTAGAACCCGTTGTGGCGGCCGAGGCAGCAGGAGTCGTGGTAGGTGACGGTGTAGTCGAGCTTCTTGGTCAGCCGCGGCTTGAGCTTCTCCAGGTGCTGCGCAAAGAACGGCGTGGTGTGGTGCAGCTCGAAGTCGAAGCCGACGGTGGAATACTGATACTTGAACGCGTCGTAGGCGTGGGCGGCGCCGGTGACGATCCGTTTGAACGGATACTTGCGCAGCAGCATCATGTTGTAGTCGGTGAGCGTCTCGAACAGGCCCGCCTCGCCCACCAGCCGGGCGCATTCGCCGGCGCACTTCTCCTCGTTGCCGAGGATGGCAAAATCAATCCCCGCCGCGTGGAAGAGCTTCGCCGTCGCGCGGCTGTTGTCCTGGCCGCGCGGGTGAAAGGAGGTGTAGCACTCCACGAACCAGAGCACGTCCACCGGCCGTTTGATCTCCGCCATGATCGGCACGGGCACCGGCGAGGTTTTGGTCCAGAGCGCGCGCTTGCGGGGCGACTCGCCCATCGGGTTGCCGTAGCGTAGCGTGTTCTGCAACGCCTTCTGCAATTCGGCGGGCACGTCGGTCAAGGTGGCGAACATCTGTTCCTTGACCATCGGCAGCAGCACTTCGGTGAGGTTGATGCCGCGCGGGCACTTGGCCATGCACGCGTAGCAGGCCACGCAGTTGAGCAGGCTGTGGCTCTTGAAGACCTCTTCGATCAAGCCCGCCTGCAACATCGTGATGATCTGCCGCGGCGGATAATCCATCACCTCGCCATAGGGGCACGTCGCCGCGCAGGTCCCGCATTGCATGCAGGACAAGACCTTTTGCCCTTCGGGAAACTCCCCGAGGTTCTGCAAGGTCATCTCGCGGGCTTCGGTTTCAGCCGGTGCGGTTGCGTTGGTCATGGGCAAGGCCCTCCGGGACTCAGTGCTTGGGATCGCGGCGGATCTCTTCGACCAGCTCGTGGTTGCGGTTGTAGAGGCGGACGATGAGCGGCATCTGGCCCGGCAGCGCGTGCGTCGCGCAGCCGAGGCACGGGTCGTAGGCGCGGAACGCCATCTCGACCATGTTCAACAGGCCGTCGGTGACCTTGCCGCCCTTGATGAGGCCCTTCGCCGCCTTGTCCACGCTCATCGCGATGCGCGAGGCGTTGTTGCCGGTGGCGACGACCATGTTGGCCATCGTGATCAGGCCGCGCTCGTCGGTCTTGTAATGATGGAAGAGCGTGCCGCGCGGCGCCTCGACGATGCCCATGCCCTCGACCGGCTTCTGGGTCGGCACGCGGCGCACATCGGGGCTGGTGATCTCGGGGTCATTGATGAGCTGCTCGATGCGCTCGGCGGCCTGGATCATCTCGATCACGCGCGCCCAGTGCGTTGCGAGCGTGTGATGGACCGGCTTGCCGCCGAGGGTCTTGTAGAACTCCTCGTAGGCTGCCTGCGCCTTCGGCGTGGCCATGCCGTCGGAGGCGTTGAGCCGCGCGAGCGGGCCGACGCAGTAGATGCTCGAGTCGGGGCCTTCGGCGAGACCTTTCCAGCCGCGGCTCTTCAGGAAGGTGAACTTCATGTAGCTCCACGGCTCGACGTGCTCGGCCACGTAGTCGCGGTATTGCTGCGCGGAGAACTTGCAGACCTCCTTGCCGTTGCAGTCCACGACGCGAACCTTGCCGTCGTAGAAGTTGACCTTGTTCTGCTCGTCCACCTGGCCCATGTAACAGGTCTTGTGCGTGTAGGCGTCGCTGATGATCAGTTCCACGTATTTCGGGTTGCCGAGCACGATCTGCTTGAGCACCGCCAGCGTCCACTCGGCGAACTCGACGCCGTCCTTGGCGAGCTGCTTGAACTTCGGCAAGTCCTCGGCCTTGAGCGCCTTCGAGACGCCGCCGGGCAGGCCGAGCACCGGATGCACGACCTTGCCGCCGAAGTAGGCGATCAGCTCGCGCAGGCGGCGACGGGTGCTGATGACTTTCTTGCCCGCCTCGATGCCCACCTTGCCGATGACGCCGACGATGTTGCGCTCCGCGGCCGGCGCGTCGGGGCCGACGACGAAGTCGGGGCCGCCCAGCACGAAGAAGTGCAGCGCGTGGTCTTCGAGCGTGAAGGTGTTATAGACCAGCTCGCGTATTTTCCTGCCGGCGCTGGTCGGCTCGACCTTGTAGAGGTCGTCGAGGGCCTTGGTGGAGGCCATGTGGTGCGCCGTCGGGCAGACGCCGCAGATGCGGCTGGTGATCTGCGGCATGTCCTCGGCGGGCCGGCCGATGCTGAACACCTCGAACCCGCGCAGCTCCGGCACCTGGAAGTAGGCGCGCTCGACGTCGCCCTTGTCGTCGAGGAACACGTCAATCTTGCCGTGGCCTTCGAGGCGGGTGATGGGGTTGATGCTGACGTGGCGCTGTTTCTGGTAGGCCGCGTTGGCTTTGAGATTGGCTTCGTTCCAAGCTTTTTGCGTCTGGGGATTCATGCTCAGGCTTCCTTTGGCAGGTTGACTTTGCGGCGCAACAGCGACTTCGCGAGGCCGTAGCGGTAGAACGTCCCGACCGGGTCGGGGATGCCGGCGAGAACCTTGTGGATGCCGTCCTCGTCCTTCGGCGCGATGTTGGCGGCGAGCGAGGACATGATCTTCATGCCCTGGTCCTTCACGCGCGAGGTGCCGCCGAAACAGCCCGTGCACGGCATGCCGCCGGTGGGGCAGGCGGCCTCGCAACCGCTGCGCGTGGCCGGCCCCATGCAGACCACGCCTTGGGCGAGGAAACATTTCTCCGCGTCCATCAAGAACTGATGCGGCCGTTTGAACTCCTCGATGCTGAGGGTGGTCGGCTTGGTGTCTTTGCGCGGGCACTCGTTGCAAAGCGCGATGTCGGGCGCGATGACCGAGCCTTTCGGCGGCAGCTTGCCTTCGAGCAGCGCGGTGACGGCGGCCTTGGTCAGCTTCGGCGTCGGCGGGCAGCCGGGCACGTAGTAGTCCACGTCCACGACCTGGTCGAGCGAACGCACGACGTTGTGCAGCGCCGGCAGCGTCGTCTCGCGGCCGTCCTCTTTGAACGAGACCTGCGGGCGCGTCTTCGCCTCGTTCACGATCGTCGGGCAGTCCTCGTAGTTGAACTTGAGGATCTGCTCGCGGGGGAACTGGTTGGCCATGCCGGGGATGCCGCCCGAGACGGCGCACGCGCCGTAGGCGATCAGGAACTGGCTCTTGCGGCGCATCAGCCGGGCCATCTCCTCCTGCTCGGTCGAGCGGATCGCGCCGTTGAGGAACGTGGCGACGATGGACTTGTCGGCCATCGCCTCGATGTCCTTGTATTTGAAATCCATCGCGACGGGCCAGAGGACGATGTCCACGACCTCGACGACACCGAGGATGTCCTCGGCGAGGTCCACGACGGTTTCTTCGCAGCCTCCGCACGAGGCGCACCAGTAGAACGCAACTTTTGGCTTAGGCATGGACGGTCTCCTTCTTTCCGTGGACGGCGCAGCCGCAGCCGGCGGCGGCTTCCTTGGCGGCGACGTGTTCGGCGAAATGCTCCATCTCCGAGTCCCACTCGTCGAACTTCTGCGGCATGCCGAGCGGGCCGAGTTTCTTGACGGTCTCGGCCATCTCGTTGACGACGCGCTTGACCTTCTCGCCCTCGGCGGCGGAGATCCATTCGAGCCGCACGCGCTCCTTCTCGATGCCCATGTCATCGAGCATCCGTTTCAACAGGTCGAAGCGGCGGAGCATCTTGTAGTTGCCCTCGACGTAGTGGCAGTCGCCGGGATGGCAGCCGCCGACGAGCACCGCGTCGGCGCCCTTGGCGAGCGCGTCGCAGATGAACTGCGGGTCCACGCGCCCCGAACACATGAGGCGGATGACCCGGATGTTGGGCGCATATTTCATGCGCGAGACGCCCGCGAGGTCCGCGGCGGTGTAGGTGCACCAGTTGCAGAAGAAGGCGACGATGCGTGGTTCCCAGGTTTCGTTAGGCATAAGTGAGAACTCCTGAATAATTAATGGCTTTTGTGCCGGGGTTGCCGTCCGGTTGGTCCACAACCCCTCGGCAGACCCGCAGCGCAGGTATGGTCAGCAACGGCAATGCCACTGCCCGGGCTGATGTCTAACCACTTGCCGGCAGAACGATTGCGGCGCGATCGCGCGAAGACCGCCCGCTCAAAATGCTGCCACCATGTCAGCCACGCCGCCCCGCAACGACACTTTGACAAGCCACCGGCACGACACCGAGCGACGACCCGCCCCGGCCAGGCTGTTGCCTTGTTGACACGATTGCGGGGGGTTTCGTAGAGTGCGGACGCCGCCGCAGCTATGGGCATCTACCAACTCATCATCGAGAGCGGGCAGCGCGCGGGCCAGTGCGTGCAACCGCCCGGCAACGCCTACACCATCGGCCGCGATGCGGGCAACGATCTGCGCCTGGTGGAGGACGGCGTGTCGGGCCGGCATTGCGAACTACAGGTGACGCGCGCGGGCGTGATGCTCCGGGATTGCCGCTCGACCAACGGGGTGTTTGTGAACCACCAGCGCGTGGAAGAGGCGCGCCTGCATCGGGGCGATGTGATCGAGTTGGGCGGCGCGCGGTTGCGCTTCGAGTATTTGATCGCCGTGCCCGGCGTGCATCGGCGGCGGACGCCGTTGTTCTGGGCCAGCGTGTTGCTGGTGGGAATGACGTTTGCGCTGGAGTTCGGCGCGATGGGGATCGCGGTCTGGACGCGCCATCATCGCATCACGCCGGAGGAATCGGCGCGGATTCTGAAGTTCTTCCCGCCGGTGCCGACGGATGCGGTGCCGGATGCGTTGATGCCCGGCGCGAAGCCGGCGCCGGCCGCCACGGCGGGTTCCGCAAATCCGGCAACGCCCGTGCCTGCCACACCGGCCACGCCGGGAGCGCCGGGAGCGCCGGGCACGCCTGACGCGGCCGCCGCGCCGGTTCCCATTTCAGGAAACCGCTGATGGCTACCACATTGCTCCTCGTGGACAGCGACCGCCGGGTCGTGGATGACTGGAGCGCGCAGTTTGCGGCGCCGCCGCTGGCCGGCCATTTCCAGACGCTGGGCGCGACGTCGCTGGAGGAGGCGCTCGGCGTGATGGAGGCGCAGCCGGTGGACGCGCTGGTGACCGGGCTGATCGTCGGCGGCACGGATGGCGAACAGCTCGCGCTGTTTGCGCGAAGCCGGTTCCCCGATCTGAAGGTGGTTTTCACCAGCGGCGCGCCGTCGCCCGATGTCGAGGCGCGCGTGCAGGGCAGCGGCGCGCTGGGCCTGTTGCCGCAGACGGCGTCGGCCGCGGAGATCGCGACGTTGCTCGGCCACGTGCCGGCAGCGGCAGCGGCCCCGCCGCAGACGGCGGCAGTGGCGCAGCCGGGCGCGCCGCGCGTGGCGGCGGTCAAGGCCGCCGTGGCCGCGACACCGAGGCCCGTGACGGTCGCGGCGAGAGCGGCGCCGGCCGCTGTCGCGCCGAAGGTGGCGGTGAAGACCGTCGCTGCCGCGCCGCAGCCACCCGCCACGGCGACGCCGCGGCCGGCAACGGTCGCGAAGGTCGCGGCGCAGCCGCAGCCAACGCCGCCGCCGGCCGCCGCGCCGGTGGTCGCCAAGGCAGGACCGAAGGTGGCGACCAAAGTCAAGGCCGTCGCGCCGCGGGCTGCTGCAGTGGCAACGGCCGCGCCCGCGGTGGTGGTAGCGCCTGCGGTGGCGGAGCCGGCCGAGCCGTCGGGGCTGGCCGGCAAGTTGGAGCAGTTTTCGGTGGGGGAGATCCTGGAGTTGTCGCTGCAAAACCACCGCCAGGGACGGTTGACGATCCAGCGCGGGGAGCAGGAGGGCACGCTGTTCCTCGAGGACGACAAGATCGTCCACGCGGAGTGCCCGCCGCACACGGGCCGCGAGGCGGTGATGGAGATCCTGAAGTTCGGCTACGGATTGATTTCGCAACAGGACGAGCCGCTGACGGTGAAACGGACGATGGCGATGCCGCTGGAGGAGGCGCTGGCCGAGGCGCACCGGCAGAATGAACTGTCGGCGCAGCAGGCGTTGCGCGCCGGCACGACGCTCATCGGCCGCATGATCGGCCCCTATCTCATCAAGCGCCAGCTTGGCGAAGGCGCCTGGGGCAAGGTCTATGAGGGCGCGCAGGAGGCGGTGAACCGTTCGGTGACGGTGAAGGTGCTCGACCCGCAGCTTGCGCGCGACCCGCAGCGCGCGGCGCAGTTTGTGGCGCTGGCGTGCCGGCTGGCGAACCTGCGCTTCAACAACCTGATCGCGGTCTATGAAGCGGGCCAGTCGCGCGGCTGGGCCTACTACGTGCGCGAGTTTATCGAGGGCCGCAGCCTGGCGGAGCTGCTCGCGGCGGGCGAGAAGCTCAGCCCGTCGCACGTGTTGCGGACGGCGGCCGGCGTGGCGCGGGCGTTGATGTATCTGACGCAGCACCGCCTCCCGTTCGGGCCGCTGACGGACCGGAACATCGTCGTGGAGGCGCACACCGGCGACGGCAAGGTGGGCGGGTTTTCATTCATTGACGGCTCCAACGGGCCGCTGGGCCGCACGGCGGCCGACGAGATGCCGCGGGTGGCGCAATCGCTCTGGCAGGCGCTCGACCACACCGCGCCGCAGGCGGAGCCGGTGTTTGCGTTTCTGTCGCGGGTGATCGGGCAGGGTCAGCCGTTCGCCACCGTGGACCAGTTGATCGCGGAGGCCGACCGGCTGGAGACGTCGTTCCACACGCCGGTGGTGAAGGCCAAGCCGAAGCCCGCCGCGCCCAAGCCCGCGTCCCTCGTGCCCGCGAAGAAGTCGTGGCGGGAGCGGATCGGCAGGAAGAACCTGGTCATGGCCGGCGCGGGCGCCGGCGCGCTGGCGCTGCTGGTGGCCGGCTATTTTGTGTTCACGATGATCACCAAGCCGCCGCCGGTGGATGTCGAGACGTTCGTGCGGGTGCCGGCGGGCGAGTTCATCTACCAGAACGGCGACAAGGCCACGACGCGGCAGTTCTGGATCAGCAAATACGAGGTCACCATCCGCCAGTATCGGAAGTTCTGGGACGAGGTGCAGGCCCGGGGCGACAAGGAATACCGGCACCCGGAGCAGCCGGCAAACAAGGACAGCCGGCACACGCCGCGCGAGTGGGCGTTCATCGTTGCGGCGTGCGAGTCGGGCCGGCCGTTCCTCATCGTCGAGAAGATCTACATCACCGAGGACTGCCCGATCTTCAACGTGGACTACTACGACGCCTACGCCTACGCGAAGTGGGCCGGCGGACGGTTGCCGACCGAACAGGAGTGGGAAAAAGCCGCGCGCGGCACCGACGGACGGCTTTATCCGTGGGGCAACACCAACGACCCGAAACGCGCCAACACCAACTCCGACCACAAATGGATGCCCGTCAACGCCCACCCCGACGACGTCAGCCCCTGCGGCGCGCGCGACATGGCCGGCAACGTCGCCGAATGGACCGACAGTTGGGCGCCCACGCGGCTCAATCCCAAGGTGAAGGTGCCGGTGGTGCGCGGCGGCTCCTGGTTTGACCCCGACGCGCGGATCACGCAGCGGTCGCTCGGTTCCGCCGCCGCTGTCCCGCAGATCCACGTCGGGTTCCGCATCGTCATGGACCGCGAGCCACCGGTGGCGGCCAAGTGACGGCGCCATCAACCCGTGCCGGCGGGGCGCGCTGCGCCGCTCATTTTTCCGCTCCCGAGCCGACTTTTTAGGTTGGTCGCCCCGTGGCAGGCGACTATTATTGCCTGGCAGTTTTTTGGCGAAGCACTCGTGAGCGAAAAAGTCATCAAGATTCTTATCGCCGACAGCGAAGGCTCGACCTGCGACGGCATCTGCTCCTTCCTGACGGGCGACGACAGCTATCAGGTCGTCGGCCGGGCGGTGACCGGCGAGGAGTGCCTCAGCCTCGCGCTCATCAAGCGGCCCGACGTCGTCGTGCTGCCCAACGACCTGCGGCCAAGCTCCGGCATCGAGACGTGCGAGCAACTCATCCTCCAGACCCCCGGCATCGGCACCGTGCTCGTCCTGCGGCAGGGATTCAACGAGGAACTCTTCCGGCGGATGATGCTCATCGGCGTCAGCGAGTTCCTCGTCGCGCCGCTGGAGAAGAAACGGACGCTCGAAACCCTCCAGAACGTCCTCCAGAAGAAGAAAGTCCAGCGCGCCCAGCCCGAAGAGACCGAAGCCAAACAAAAAGTCATCTCCGTCATCGGCCCGCGCGGCGGCTGCGGCCAGACCGTCCTCTCCGTCAACATCGCCTGCGCCATCGCCACCGCCGGCCAGCGACCCGTGGGCGAGGGCGCCCTCAAGCCCGTCGTGCTCGCCGACCTCAACGTCCGCTGCGGCGACGCTGCCACCATGCTCGACCTCAAGCCCCGGCGCACGCTGGCCGACATCGCGCCCTCCACCCACGGCGTGGACCGCGACCTCGTCAACACCCTCATCGAAAACCACCCCAGCGGCCTCAGCATCGTCTCCGCCGGCGCGGCCGAGCCTTACGACCGGCTGGAACTCGCGCGCGGCACCATCGTCTCCACGCTGGCGGTGTTGCGCGACCAATTCCGGTTCACCATCGTGGACATGGCCGCGCCGGGCAGCGACGTCACCGACGCCGCGCTCGACTTCAGCGACCTGATCCTGCTCGTGGTCGGCATGGACCTGCCGCGCCTGCAGGCCGCCCGCCGCTACGTCCAGCACCTCATCGAGAACAACTGCCCCCGCGAAAAAATCTTCCCCGTCCTCAACGACTTCCTGCCCAACTCCGCCATGCTCCGCACCGAGGAAGCCGAGTCGGTCCTCGAACTGCCCGTCGCCCTCCGCGTCCCCTACGGCGGCGACCTCGTCTCCGCCTCCATCAACCTCGGCAAACCCTTCGTCCTCACCGCGCCCCAGAAACCCGTCTCCCGCGCCGTCTTCACCATCCTGGAAAAAATCGGCGCCGGCAAGGCCGGGGCGCGCGGCCTCTCCGCCGCTGCGTCACCCTTTGGCATGTTCAAGTCCATGTTTGGCGGCAGCCCTTCCGCAACGGAAATCGCCGCCCGCAACCGCGTCCTGGCCACCACCGCGCCGCCGGCCCCCGCCAAGCCCGCCCCCCAAGCTGCCACACCCAAAGCCGCGCCGGCCATGCCCGCTGCCCTTGCCGCGTCGCCTACCGTGTCCTCCGCTCCTGCGCGCAAGCCGGCCGCCACCGCGTCGCCGGCCGCCGCAGCCGCGCCCACAACCGTCAGCGCTGCCAAACCGCAACCGTTCGCGCCTGCTGCCCCGTCACGAACCGAAACGCCCGCTCCCGTTCTGCCGCCACGGACACCGCCCGGCGGCTTGCCGGCTATCACCTCCGCAGCTCCGCCGCCGTCGCCGGTCGCGGCAAAGACAACCGCACCAGCGCCGGGGCCGCCAGCGATGCCTTTTCCGACGCCGCCGGGCGGCACGCCCATCCTCCCGCCGTCCCAGCCCAAGGCGAAACCCGTCCAGCCGGAACCTGCCGCGCCTCCACCGCCAGCGCCGCCGCCACCAGCGCCCGTTGCGCGCGTTCCGGTGACTCCGGCTTCACGACCACCGCCACCACCGCCACCGCCTTCGACGCCGATTGCAGCCAGGCCCGTGCCCGTGCCGGCACCGCCCGTGCCGCCGATTCCTCCGACGCGGATTGCGGCGAAGCCCGCTCTGCCGCCACCACCGCCGCCGCCGCCAAAGCCCGCCACATCCCCCGCCGTTCTGGCCGCGAAACCCATCCCCATGACGGCGCCGACCAAGATGTCGCTCGCCCGCGCCGCCGTGCCGCCGCCACCCGTGCCGCCCCTCCCGGCCCAGAAACCGGCGGCTGCAAGCCCTGCGCCTGAAACGAAAGTCGCCGCTCCTGCCGGGAAGAAAACAACCACCGCCAAGAGCAAGACCACCCCCCTCCTTGCGATCGGCGTCGCCATCGCCCTCGCCGCCGGAACCGGCTACTACGTCCTCACCAAAGCCAGCGCCCCTGCCGGCGCGGACACCGAAGCGTTCATGGAAATCCCGGCGGGCCAGTTCATCTACCAGGAACAAAGCGCCGACCCCGACGCGCCGCCGAAGAAGACCGGCGGGTTCTGGATCAGCAAATACGAAGTCACCATCGGCCAATACAAACGCTTCCTCGACGCCGTCGCCGTCAAGGGCGACAGCGAATACGTCCACCCCCAGCAGCCGAGAGACAAGGACCGCAGCCACGCGCCGCGCGACTGGCCGCAGATCCTCGCCGCGTGCCAGGGCGGCAGATACATGGAACAAAGCCTCACCTTCGACTGCCCCATCTTCAACGTGGACTTCTACGACGCCTACGCCTACGCCAAGTGGAAAGGCGGCCGGCTGCCCACCGAGGAGGAATGGGAGAAAGCCGCGCGTGGCATCTACGGACGCGCCTACCCGTGGGGCAACACCCTCGACCCGAAAACGGCCAACACCGGCGCGGACTTCAACACCGCCCAGCCCGGCTCCCTCGATGGCTACAACAAATGGTCGCCCGTCCACGCGCATCCCGGCGACGCCAGCCCCTACGGCGTGCGCGGCATGGGCGGCAACGTCGCCGAGTGGACCAACTCCTGGGCGCCCTCCAAAGCCGACCCCAAGGCCAAATCGCCCGTCATCCGCGGCGGCTCCTACGCCGACAAAGAAGTGCGCACCACCAATCGCCGGCTGAATGTGCTCCCCAAGGACGCCCGTCCCGACGTCGGCTTCCGCGTCGTCGCCGACCAGCAGCCCGCCGTCGTCGGCCGGCCCTGAAGGCACGGTTCGACACGTCAGGCGGGGGTGGGAATCAGGCAAGCATCCGCGCGCTCCGCGTCAACCGCGGCTCATCCTCCAATAAACAGGAAAACCGGGCGGCCTCAGGAGCCGGTCTTCTTGCGCCTGCGGGCGCGCGCGGTCTGTGCGGCCAGTTCCTCGCGGTCGGGCAGCTTGTAAGCGATCTTGCCCTCGGCGATCTCCTTCAACGCCACGTCCATGAAGGAAAGGTTGCCTTCGGTGGACGTCAGCGGCCGAAGCCCCTGCGTCAACTGCCGCACGCGCCGCGACACCACATTGATCAGGATGTGGGGGTTCGGTATCTGCTGCAATGCACTGTCCAAATATTGGCTTTTCACGTCGTTAGTCTCCGGTGGTCAACCCAATCGTTTCCGCAAAGACCGCACAAGAAATCGCAACCACCCCCCGAAAGCAAGCCCATTCTTCCGGCACGCCCGGCCGCGACGGGCTAAACGTGGTGCGTGTGGACGTTTTCCTTCGCCAGCAGCGCCGCGCCGAAGGCGCCCGTGAACTGCGGGTCGGGCGGGACGTGCACGGGCTTGCCGAACGACTCGCCCATGAGCCGGACCAGGCACGGGTTGTGCGCCGCCACGCCGCCGGTCATGACGAGGTCGCCGTCCATCGCGCCCATCTCGGCGATGCGCTTGACGACCGAGTGGAACGCGCCCTTGATGATGTCCTCGACTTTGTCGCCCGCGCGGATTTTCGACAGGATCTCCGTGGCGGTGAACACGGTGCAGAAGCTGCCGAGTGTGACTTCCTTCGTCGAATGTTCGGCGAGGCCGTTGAGTTCAGAGACGGACAGGTCGAGCCGCAACGCGATCTCCTCCAGGAACGCCCCGGTGCCGGCGGCGCACTTGCGGTTCATCTTGAACCCGACACGCCGGCCGGCCGCGTCGAGGCTGATGAGTTTGCTGTCCTGCGCGCCGATGTCTATGACCGTGATCGGCCGGCGAAAATGCCACCACGCCCCATGCGCGTGGCAGGTGATCTCGGTCAGCCGGCCGTTGGACCACGGGACATTGTCGCGGCCGTAGCCGGTGGAGACGGTGCGGACGATGTCCTCGCGCCGCAGGTTCGCCGAGGCGAGCGCCTCGACGAGGTTCTTCTCAGCGACGGCGGCGTAGTCCACGCCGGAGCGGCGCAGGGCCTTGGCGGCGATGCGGCCCGTCTCGTCAACGATGACGAGCTTCGCCGAGGAGGCGCCGATGTCTATGCCGCAGAAGTAAGGCATGGATGTGAAACGCAAAACGTAAAACGTGAAACTGCCTTAGCGCTGCTCCAAGCCCTCCACGAACGCCTGGATGTTGGTCTTGGCCTGTTCCTCGGAGTAGAGGCGCAGGTCGTTGAGGTCGCCGTGGATGACGAGGTGCGGGATGCCGAGCTTCGCGTCGAGCCGCTCCGGCATCTGGTAGCGGTTGTTGGAGTTGTTCGGGCAGGTCTTGCAGTCGTGGTAGATGATGCCATCGAGCTTATACTTCGCGGCCATCTGCTCGATGTAGCGTTCCTTCGCATCCTCGCTGCGGCAAATAAAGATCCGGCAATAGGCGCGCGCCATGCCGCGGAACGGATCGTCCGGGTCGAGGTCGTCAAAGATCCAGCTATTGCAGTAGGTCGAGGCGACGACGCATGTCTTGAGGTTGAGAAACTGCGTGGAAAGGTCGCGCAGCTTGCCCCAGACGGGCATGCCTTCCCAATAGACGCGGAACCGCTCGCCCGGCACCGCCCCAACGCCAGCGGCGACGCGCTGCTTCAGCTCGGCCAGCAACGCCTCGTAGTATTCGATGGCGCTCTGCGTGCCGCGCAACACGACGGCGGGGCCCATCTGGATCGTGCCATCGAAGAACGTGATCGGCGCGGGCACGGCGGCGGCGGCTTCGAGCACGCCCTTCCATAGCTCGGTGCAGCGCCGCGAGAGGCGCGTGATTTCCTTCAGCCGGTCCATGTCGAGCTTCTGGCCGGCGACCTTCTCCAGCGTCGGCACGAGCGCCTCGGTCTGGCGGGCGACGTCCTCGATGATCGGCTCGTCGAGGTCGCCGAGCGAACGCGGCGTGTGGATGCCGATGCACGGCACGTTCCACTCGCGCGCGTAGAACTGGAACCAGTCCTTCACGTCGCGGCACTGGTTGGTGTTGAAGACCAGCACGTCAGCCTTCGGGATGCCGGACATGCCCATCTTCTTGAGCGGCGTGTCGTTCTTGAGGTAGGCGCCGATGTCGCTGGTGAGGTAGGAGCAGATGTCGGGCGAGAATCCGCGGGCGTTGGCGAGCGGGATGACGTCGGTGGCCATGCGGGAGGCGCCGAGCATCGCGCCGTGGTTCTCGGGGATTTAGTCGTTGTAGCCGAGCGCGCGGAGCTGTTCCGCCGGGCAGACGCTCGTGCACCAGGCGGTCTTCCTGCCCTGCTTCGGGCCGTTCTCGAGTTCCATGAAGTAGTTGCCCATCACGGTCCTCATCTTCTTGGTCGTCTCGAGGTCTTTGCGTTCGGCCGCCGGGGCCGCAGGAGCTTGCGTCGTCATTTCAGGTTCCTTTCAATTCCATCAACATCTTGCACGGGGCGAAGCGTTCGCCAAGTTGATTTCTCAAAGTTCCCAGCCCATTCAATACGGTTTTCAGCCCGATGTCGCGCGCGTATTTCAGCACGCCACCGCGCCAGTCGGGGAAGCCGGTGCCGAGCACCATCGCGGCATCCACGTCGCTCTCGCGCTGGGCGATGCCCTCCTCCAGCACCCGGAACGCCTCCGCCACCATCCGCAAGACGAGCCGCTGCGTGATCTCCTCGGCGGTGATGGCCCGTGGTGACTTGCCGCTGCGCTGGCGGACCGCGGCGACGATCTCCTGCGCGGCCGGGTTGGGGCGCGGCTTGGGGTCGCCTTTCTCGTAGAGATAAACGCCCGCACCGGTTTTCTGGCCCAACAGGCGACGCGCGACGAGTTCCGTCACGATGGACGGCGTCGGGCCATGATGCGGAAAAGCCTTGGTCAGCACGGCGTCGGCGTGGGCGAGGATGTCGTTGCCCGCCATGTCAATCAACGTCAGCGGCCCCATCGGGAAACCGAACGCCACCATCGCGCGGTCAATCGCCTCCGGCTCCGCACCGTCCTCCAGCAGCCAGAACGCCTCGTTGAGATAGGGCAGGAAGATGCGGTTGACGATGAAGCCTTCGCGGTTGCGGACGAGCACCGGCGTCTTGCGGAGGGTCTTGGCGAACCGCAGCGCGGTCGCGACGGTCTCCGGCGCGGCGGCGGCGTGGCGGATGACCTCCAGCAACGGCATCGCGTGGGCGGGATTGAAGAAGTGCAGGCCGACGAGCCGCTGCGGCCGGCGCATGCCATCAGCGAGCGCGTCGAACGAGATCGTGGACGTATTGGAGGCGATGATGGCGTCGGCGCTGACGGCGCGCTCGATGTTGGCGAGGACAGCGCGCTTCACGGCGAGGTCCTCGAAAACCGCCTCGATCACGAGGCCGGCCTTGCCGATCTCGCTCCAGTCCGTCGTCGCGGATAGCCGCTCCAATGTCGCCGCGAGACCTTCGGGCGAGAGCTTGCCTTGTGCGACGCGTTTCTCGAACGATTCGCGGATGCGCTGCTGGCCTTTCTGCAAAGCCGACGCGTTTTCGTCCAAAGCGATGACAGGAAACGGAAATCCCGCCTGCAATATGGCCTGCGTGATGCCCGTGCCCATCGAACCCATGCCGATGACGGCGACGCGCGCGACGGGATGCGATGCGACGCCGGCAAGTTCCGGCGCTTTCGCGGTGTCGCGGGTCGCGAAGAAGATGTGAATCTTGTTCCGCGTCGCCAGCGTGGCCATGCAACGCGCGAAAAGCTCCTGCTCGGCGCGCAGGCCGGCGTCGAAGGATTGCTCAACGCCTGTGCGGACGCATTCGAGAATGACGGAAGCGGCGATGAGTTCAGGGCGCGCGCGCGTGACGAGCTTTTCCGCTTCGCTGAAAGACACGTTGGCAAAGGATCGGTCGCGCGTCTTTCGCGGACTTGCAGAACAAGCTGAAGCTTGAACTCCAACGGCGTGTGAGAGCAGTTCGCCCGGCTCGCAGACCGCGTCCACCAAACCGAGCTTCAACGCTTCGGCGGCGTTGATCGGCTGGCCGGTCAGCAACATCTTGAGCGCGGCCTCGACGCCGATGAGGCGCGGCAGGCGCTGTGTGCCGCCGGCGCCGGGGTTGATGCCGAGGTTGACCTCCGGCATGCTGAAGAGCGTGCCGCGAGCGCAGACGCGGGAGTGGCAGGCCATCGCCAGTTCCAGCGCGCCACCCATCATCTTGCCCGCGACGGCTGCTGTGACGGGCTTGACGGAGTCCTCGATCTCCTGAAACGCTTCCTGGAAGACGCGCGAGATGCGCACCGCGTCCGCATCGCTCTTGATGTCGCGGAACATCGCCACGTCGGCGCCGGCGCTGAAGTGCTCCGGCGTGCCGGTGATGGCGATGACGCGGACGCTCGTGTCGGTGTTCGCGCGCCGGACCGCCGCGCGGAGTTCATCGAGCAGCGGCAGGGTGAGCGTGTTGAGCGGCGGGGCGTTCAGCCGCAGGACACAAACGCTTTCCTGCGCGCCGTAATCAATGAGCGCCATGATCCGGGGGGGCGCCGGCGGCGGCCCGTTCTTCCGCGGCCATCTGGCGGAGCTTGAACCGCTGGATCTTGCCGCTGGCGGTCTTGGGCAGGTCTTTCACGAAGACGACCGAGCGCGGATACTTGTGGGGGGAAGTGTTGCTCTTGACGAACGTCTGCAGTTCGCGGACGAGTTCGTCGGATGGCTGGATGTCGTCTTTGAGCACGACGTAGGCGCGGACTTTGATGAGGCCGTCGTCGTCCGGCATGCCGATGACGCCGCTTTCGAGGACGGCGGGATGGCCTTGGAGGAGGCCCTCGACATCGGTGGGCCACACGGCGAGGCCGCTGACCTTGAACATGTCGTCGGTCCGGCCCGCATACCAGAAGTAGCCGTGTTCATCCTGGTAGAACTTGTCGTGGGTGTTGATCCACTCGCCGCAGAAGGTCTGCTTCGACTGGTCGTGCTTGTTCCAGTAACCGATGCCGACGCTCTCGCCCTTGATGAGAAGCGTGCCGGTCTCGCCGGTCTTCACGTCCTTGCCATGCTCGTCCACGATGCGGGCCTCGTAGCCGGGCACGACCTGGCCGGTGCTGCCGGCGCGGCAGTGGCCGGGGCGGTTGGAGATGAAGATGTGGAGGATTTCGGTCGAGCCGATGCCGTCGAGGATTTCGAGGTCGAAGCGTTTCTTCCACTTGTCGAAGAGCGGCTTTGGCAGAGGCTCGCCGGCGGAGATGCACATCCGGACGCGTGCGAGGTGGGTGCGGTCCGTCTTCTCGGCGAGGTGCAGCATCGCAGCATAGCTGGTCGGCACGCCGAAGAAGACGGTCGGCCGGTATTTGTCAATGGCCTGGAATACCACCTCCGGCGTCGGCCGGTCCGGTAGCAGGACGGTGGTCGCGCCGACGCGCATCGGGAAGTAGAGGCCGTTGCCAAGGCCGTAGGCGAAAAACAGTTTCGCCACGGAAAACGTCACGTCGCTCTCCTTCAGCCCGATGGTGTCGCGCGCATAGCCGTCGGCGGAGGCGATCATGTCGTGGTGCAGATGGATGGCGCCCTTGGGCCGGCCGGTGGTGCCGGAGCTGTAGAGCCAGAACGCGACGTCGTCCTTGGTGGTCTTGGCCGGGTCGAGTTGCGGCGAGGACCGTTTCATCAGGTCGCGCAGGATGAGCGGCCCTTCGCTGGCCTCGCCGGCGACGATGATGTGCTCCAGAAAGTCGAGGTGGCCGCGCACTTCCATGATCTTGCCCAGCAACGACTGTTCCACGACCAGCACCACGGCGCGGCTGTCGTTGAGGATGTATTCGTAGTCCTTCGCCGTCAGCATCGTGTTCAGCGGGATGGGCACGGCGCCGATCTTCATCGCGCCGAAGAAGACATAGACGCACTCCGGGCAGTCCGGCACGAGGATCGCGACGCGCTGCTCCATGTGGACGCCGAGGATTTTCAGGAAGTTGCCGGCGCGGTTGACGTTTTCGTAAAGTTCCTCGTAGGTGATGTTCCGTTCGCCGCATTGGATGGCGGCGTTGCGGCCGCGGCCGGCGGCGACGTGGGAGTCCACCAGTTCCGCCGCTGCGTTGAACCGCTCTGGAAGATCAGGCACAGGCATACAAGGTTCCTTACGGGTCGTCCCCTTACGGGTCGGGCGGGGCGGATATTATGCGAGCGGCGCGCGGAGTCAAACAAAGGTTCGGCGACGGCACCGGGGCGCGGCCGGGGCTTTACTTTTCGCCGCGGAAGTCGCCGGCGCGGGCGGCGTCGCGCCACTGGGCGTAGTGGGGCGAGAGGGCCAGCGCGCGTTGTTGCACGACCAGCTCGCCGTGTTTGCCGCGCGGGTCGCCGCGGCGCTCGTTGATCTCGGCGAGCCGCTTCCGCCACTCGAACACGCGGACGCGCGCGCCCGGTTCGTTGCCGAGGTCGCGGAGTTCCTGCGGATCGGCAGTGAGGTCGAAGAACCGTTCGCGGCCGGTGTGGTGGAACCAGATGTATTTGCGGCGGCCGTCGGTGATGTATTGCATCCCGTAGTCGTTGAGGTAGCAGACAGTGTGTTCGCCCTGGATGAACTCGCGCCACTCCGCCCGCGGGTCGCGCAGCAGCGGCAGCACGCTCGCGCCGTCCACGGTGGCCGGCGTCTTCAGCCCCGCCGCCTCCCAGAACGTCGGCAGCACGTCGCGCAGTTCGATCAACTGTTCCATCGTCCGGTTGCCGGCGAGGTTCCAGTTCTCCGGCGGCCGCACGATGAACGGCACGCGCGCCGAGCCTTCGTAGGCGTGGGTCTTGCGCCAGTGATGATGGTCGCCCAGCATGTCGCCGTGGTCGGAGGTGAACAGGATGAGTGTGTTGGCGAGCAGCTTCGGGTCGAGCTGGGCGACCTCGGCGAGGAAGCGGCCGATCTGGTGGTCCACGAACGTCACGCTGCCGTAGTAGGCGGCCAGCGCGCGGCGGGTCTGCGGCCACGGCCGGCGCGAGAACGGCGCGTTCACGTCGGCGATCCGCTCCTCAAACTCCTTGGCCCAGTCGCCCACCGGCGGCTTCGGGATGTCCGCGCCGGCATACATCTCGAAGTAGGTCCTCGGCGGGTCGTAGGGCGAGTGCGGCCGGGAGAACGACAGCCAGAGGAAAAACGGCCGGCTCGCGTCGCGGTTCTTGACGAACCGGATGCCTTCGCTGGCCGTCCAGTAGGTCGGGTGCAGATGCTCCGGCAGATGGCTCGGCCGCGCCACCCAACTGTGCAGGTCCACCCCGTGGCTGCGCGGGCTGTAGTCGCCGTCCTTGTTCCGCTCGAACCACGCCAGGTAGTCGCACTCGAACCCTTCCGCCGCCCGCCCCTCCTCCTCGAGCACCAGGTGGTGGAAACCGTGGAGCCGGCGCGGCGGGAAGAAATGCATCTTGCCGACCGCCTGCGTCTGGTAACCCGCCGCCGCCAGGCCGCCGGGCAGCGTCTGAGGAAACTCCAGCGCGTCGGTGCCCGCCATCGTGAGCCGGCCGTGGTTCCACTGGTCCATGCCGGTCAGGATCGCCGCGCGGGCCGGCGTGCTGGAGGGCACCGCCGAATACGCCCGCGTGAACCGGTAGCCGCGCTCGGCCAGCGCGTCGAGGTTGGGCGTCTCCAGCACGTGATGGTTCTCGCACGACAGGCAGTCGCCGCGATGCTGGTCGGTCGTGATCAGGAGCAGGTTCGGTCGCACAGCGCGCTATCACCTACCAGTTGCCGCGAAGATTTGAAACTACTTTTCCGGGGTGCGCCGGCGGATGCCCGGCTACGGCGACTTGCCGGGGGCCGCGTCCCGGCCCTTCGCGCGACCGGCCACCAGCGACGCCGCGATCGCCACGACGAACACCACCGCGATCACGCCCAGCGACCCCAGCGTCGGGATGTGGACCCACTTCACGATCAGCATCTTCACGCCGACGAACGTCAGCACCACCGCGATGCCTTCCTGCAAATAAACAAAGAGGTTCATCGCGCCGGCCAGCAGGAAATACAGCGACCGCAGCCCCATGATCGCGCAGATGTTCGACGTGAACACGATGAACGGGTCGGTCGTGATGGCGAAGATCGCCGGGATCGAGTCCGTCGCGAACACCAGGTCGGTCACGTTCACCACCACGAACACCAGGAACAGCGGTGTCGCCAGCAACTTCCCGTTCTGCCGCACGAAAAAATTCTGCCCCTCATAGCCCGGCGTCATCGCGAACAGCCGCCGGCACAGCTTCACCGTCGGGTTCTGCTCCGGATGCACCTCGGCGCCCTTGTGGGCGAACATCTTGATCCCCGTGTAAACCAGGAACGCGCCGAACAGATACATGATCCAGGCGAACCGCGTGATCAGCACCACGCCGATGCCGATCATCGCCCCGCGCATCACCAGCGCCGCCAGGATGCCCCAGAACAACACCCGGTGCTGATACGCCGCCGGCACCGCGAAGTAGGAGAAGATGACCACGAACACAAACAGGTTGTCCACGCTCAGCGAATACTCGATGACGTAGCCCGTGATGAACTCCAGCCCCTTGGCGTGGCCCTTGTCCCACCAGACCCATCCCGCGAACGCCAGCGACAACGCCACCCACACCGCCGTCCAGATCGCCGCCTCCTTCAGCGACACCGCGTGCGCGTGGCGATGGACCACACCCAAGTCGAGCGTCAGCATCAACAGCACGCCCACATTGAACGCGATCCAGATCCAGAGCGGTGTATCCATCGGCGCGAGAGGTTAGCGAAGAACCTTCAGCCCGCAAGCGAAACCGGCGGATGAATTGCACTCCCCGAGGACGGGTCCACGCCGCCGCGCCGGCGTCTATGGCGTTGCCGCCGGCACTCAGCGTCAGGTTGCGCGGCTCGACGCGCGCAGGCTGTCGCAACCACCCCGCGAAAGCCCGCCCGTTTTTCCGGCTCGCCTTCCGCGCCGCAACGCGCTAGCTCTTGCGCGGGTGAACGCATGAACACGACGCGTGCCTGGCTCCGCTTGCTCTGCATCCCTGCCGGCGTCCTCGCTGTTGCCGCCGGCGCAGCCGATTCCCCGCTCCCCCGCTGGAGGAACAACGACGGCATGGTTTTCATCCGGGGCGGCGAGTTCGTTCGTGGCGGCAAATTCCCCGTGCGCGTGCGGTCGTTCTACATGGACCAGCGCGAAGTCACGACCGCGCAGTTCTGTGAGTTCCTCAACGCCGGCAACGCAAAACATTGGAACGAGAAACAGGAGATCGGGAAGCGCGACGGCCGGTTCGCGCCACAAGCCGGCAAGGAGCGCTGGCCGATGCGGCTTGTGACGTGGGCCGAAGCGAGCGCGTATGCCGCGTGGGCCGGCAAACGCCTGCCGACCGAAGCCGAGTGGGAATGGGCCGCCGCCGGCAAGGAGCGACGAAAGTTCCCGTGGGGCAACGAGCCGATCACGCCGCAGCGCGCGAACTTCGGCGGCCACGTGGGCCATCCGGAGCCGGTCGGCAGCCATCCGGACGGCAAGACGCCCGACGGCCTTTGCGACCTCTCCGGCAACGTCGCCGAGTGGTGCGGTGACTGGTTTGATCCCGGCTACTACGCGAAGGCGCCCGTGGACGATCCGCCCGGCCCGGCCGAAGGCGTCGTCCTTCCCGGCCAGAAACAGCGGCGCCATGTCCGCCGCGGCGGCTGCTACGCGATGGAGCCGGCCGACCAGGAGAGCGCCGCGCGCGGCTCCAGCGTCGAGGACTACCGCGTCGGCTGCGTCGGATTCCGCTGCGCGCGGCCCGCGCGCCGCCTGTTGGTGCTGCTCGGCGAGAACTTCGAGGCCATCGAGTTCGCCGCGTTCACCGGCGTGATGAGCTGGGCGACGCACACCAAGCGCATCGCCGACTACATGATGCCCAAGGGCGGCTCGGAGCCGGAGGTTCCCAACATCGAAGTGGCCGTGGCCGGTTTTGACGCCGAGGTCCGCAGCATGGCCGGCATCTGCGTCCGGCCCGACGTGCTCGTGCGCGACCTCAAGCCGGAAGACATGGACCGCTTCGATGCCGTGGCCATCCCCGCCTGCGTCGGCAGCGCGCGCGGCCGCCACAACGAAAAAGGCCAGAGCGACCTCACCAGCGACGACGCCGTCGCGCTCGTGCGCCGCATCCACGACAACGATGGCATCGTCTCGTTGATGTGCTGGGGCGACGAGATTCTCCAGAAAGCGAAGATCGTTCCCGAAAAAGTCGCGGGGAAAACCGAGCAGCTTGTCTTCGACCCAAAGTCGCGCACCACCACCTGCGGCGGCCCCGGCATCGCGCTTGAAACCGCCTGCCTCCTGCTCAAGCAACTCATCAGCGACGCCGAATACCGCAGCTTCCGGCGCTTCAACCCGTGGCTCTTCGGCGCCAAGGACGAGTTCGCGCCGCGGTTCGATTGCGTCCGATGAGTCAGCCGGCCCAATCCGGCGCTGCTCTCGGCTACGCTCCAAACACCTTGCGGATGAACTCCCGGCTGCGGCGGTGGTTCTCGATGGCGTTGCGCGTGATCACGGTCTTGGCCTCGATGGCCAGTTCGACGGAGAAACGTCGCGGCAGTTTGTGTTCGGCCGTGTATTTGGCCACCGCCGCGTAGTCAATGTCGCCCGTGTCGAGGTCTTCCCACCAGACGCCGTCGCGGCTCTGGCGGATGTGCCAGGTGACGACGCGGTTGCCGTATTCGCGCAGCGCGTCGAGCGGCTGGATGCCGCCCTTCCACACCCAATGCACGTCGTAGCAGAAGCCGACGACGCCGGGGTCGGTGTTGCGGAAGTTGTAGTGGAACTCGCGCGCGTTGCTCGCCATCTCCGGCAGATGATGATGGATGCCGAGCTTCAGGCCCAGCGACTTCAATCCCTGGCCAAAGTCCTTGAGCGCGGCGACCTGCGTCTTGAGTTCGTCGTCGGTCTTCTCTCGGCCGATGGGCGCGACGTTGCAACTGATCACCTGGAACCCGCACTCCTTGCAGACCTTCGCCGCGGCCAGCAACTGGACCACGACCTCCTTCGCCTTGTCGGCCTCGTGCAGCCGCGGGCCGCAGTAGAGGCTCACGGGCTTGAGGCCCTTCGACTTCATCTGGTCGGCCAGCTTGGCGATGCTGTCCGGATGCGCGAAGTCCATGCCCGGCTCCAGATAGTCATAGCCGAGGTCGCGCAGCACCGACATCGTCTCGACGATGTCGAACGGCTTCTTGTCGCGCTTCGCGTATTGGGTCCAGCCGAACGAGTTGGAGCCGACGAGCGACTTCGGTTTGCCAGCGGGCTTTTCCGCGGCGGAGGCGACTGCGCTGGCGAGCGCAGCCGCAGCGACTTGTTGGATGAATTGCCGCCGCGTCGGATGCGGCGCCGGAGATAGGGCGGTAAGGTGACGGTTCATGCCGCCATTCAACTCCGCCGCGCCGCGTTGGGCGACAAGAAAATGCGACGCTCGTTGCTTCAGAAACCCGCGGCGGCCCAGAGCTTGTCCATCGCCTCGGCAACGAGCTTGGCGGTCTGGTCGGCGGGCATCGCCGCGAGGTCTTTGCGGAACGGCTCGGCCGTCACCGGGCCGTCGTAGCCGATTTCCTTGAGGGCGTTCAGGAAGCCCTTGAGGTCAATCACGCCGGTGGCGGCGGGCAGCTCGCGCGGCTGGTCGGGCAGTTCGTCCACCGCGATGCCGCGCGGGGCGTCGTTGACGTGGACGCAGACGACGTCCTCGGGCTTGAGCTTGCGGATGTCGTCGAGCGTGGCGTGGCTGGTGTGCCAGTGCCACGAGTCGAGAGTGAGGCCGACGTTGCCGGTGCCGATGGCGTCGCAGAGCTCGAGCGCGCCCTCCATGTTCCAGATAAACTCGTGCTTCTTGCCGCGGCGGGCGGTCTTCGGCCCGATGAACTCGATGCCGAAGCGGATGCCGTGGTCTTTCAGGACACGCGCGATGGGTTCGAGGCGGCTGACGTGCAGCTCGAAGTTGGCGGCGTGGTCGAGCGCGTCGCTGGCGGGCGGGACGGAGGAGGTGCAACGGGTGCCGCCGACGGCGGCGGCGGCCTTGGCCAGGCGCGGCAGCGAGGCGAGGCCGGTTTCCCAGGTGGCCTCGTCGGCGCGGAAGTTGACCGGGCATCCGAACGCGCCCGGTTTCAATCCTGCGGCGGTGAACTGGTCGCGGATGGCCTGCGCGCCGCGCTGGTCGGCCAGCGTGGCGATTTCGGCGACGGGCAGGTCCACGCCGCCGAATCCGAAGCGCCGGGCGAGGTCAATGGATTGCTGGAGGTTGGCCTTGATGCCAACCGCGGTGGGGGAGAGGTTCTTGAACATGGGGGCTGCGTGCTGCGTGCGACGTCACGGACTCGGAGGATGGGGATCAATCACCGGGCTGCATGGGGAAGGCGCGACACCCGGCCACGCGGACGCGAGACGTCGGGAGCGTGGAGCCGGAGAGAGATGTCGCCATGGGAGCTTTACGTCGCGAGGTTGTCACATGCTGTTGGTTTCGCTTTTAGGCCCCGCGGCGGGAAAAAGCAAGTGACATTTCATTCCACTATTTCA
>JACRKA010000233.1 GCA_016219905.1 Verrucomicrobiota bacterium | reverse complement strand
CGAAACGGGCGTTGAGGGAATTCAAGGGAATTCAGGTTTGACGCACCGGCGCATGGGTCTAAGATAGCAACCACTGAGCACGACGCGACAAATCGTAGTGGATGTGTTGCGGACTCGCCTGTGGCACGGGGGTGCCGACGTCCTGCGGTTGAAGGCGCAGTTTCTTTTTTGCGCCTTGGTCGTCATCCTCGCCGTGGCGTGTCCGTGTGCGTGTGCCGGCGAGGCCAGCGGTCGCATAGAGTCGGCTCCTCCGGATCTGAAATGGGCAGTCACGGTCTTCGGCGGGCCTTCGGCCGGGGACGCAAACTTGCTCGACATTCTCGTGACGCCGTGGGATGTCGAGTTGGAGCATGGCCACTTTGTCGGCGCGGCGGTCTCGCGGCAACTGACGCGCTTCTGGAAGCATTTTACCGTCGAAGCAGAGGTGGGCGGCGGTTATCGCTTCGGGATGCCGAGGGCGGGAACCAGCCCGGAGACCTGGGGGGCCGTGTTCCTGAGATACGACGGATTTCCCTGGAATGACCATCTCTACACGACGGTGGCGATCTGCACCGGCCTGGACTACGTGGGACGCGTCCCGGACGCGGAGCATCCCGAGGACCATCCGCCAAGCGAAGCGCGGTTGCTGCATTATCTGGGGCCGGAGATCACGTTTGCCCTGCCCAAGTATCGGCAGCACGAGCTTGTCTTCCGCATCCACCACCGCTCGTCGGGCTACGGCTTGATGTGGGATGTCAACACCGGGTCGAACGTGCTTCTGGCTGGCTATCGCTACCGCTTTTGACCGGCCTGGAAAGACAGCCGTTGGCGGGCCGTCACGATTTGCGCTGCGGGACGGGCGGAGTGTCTTGCCAGCCATGCATGATGTGGCCGAGGGCGAGGAGCGGATGTCTCGCTAGCATCCTTGGGCCGGCGTAGCGCATGACGACTTTGATTTGCGCGCGCGGGTCGGGGGCGTAGCAGTGGACGGGGCATTTGGCACAGGTGGGCTTCTTTTCCCCGAACACGCAGCGGTCGAGCCGGCGCTGGACGTAGTCCCAGAGCGAGTCGCAATCGGGGCAGAGCTTGCCCGTGGTCTTGTGATGGTCGCGGCAGTAGAGGCGGATCATCGCCTGCACGGTGCGGCGTTCGCGAGTCAGGCGGCGGGAAGTGGACGGCATGGCTAAGCCGCGCTGACTTCGAGCATCCGCTGGATGGGACGCAGCGCGCGCTGGCAGATGTCGCGCGGGACCTCGATGCGGTTGGAAAGGTCTTGCAGGCAATCGCGCAGTTTCTCCAGCGTGTTGAGCTTCATGAACCGGCATTCGTTGCAACGGCAGTTGTCGGTGGCGGCGGGGACGAAGGTTTTGCCGGGGCACTCCTTGCGGAGGCGATGCAACATGCCGACCTCGGTGGCGATGAGGAACGCCGGGGCCGGGTTGTCGCGGCAGAACTTCACCATCTTCTCGGTGGAGCAGACCTCGTCGGCGAGTTGGCGGACGGGGCCGATGCACTCCGGGTGCGCCACGAGCAGCGCGCCGGGATGTTCGCGCTTCATATTATAGATGGCGTCATGGGTCCACTGGACGTGGACGTAACAGGAGCCGGGCCAGAGGTCCATCGCGCGGCTGGTCTTTTGCATGACCCATTGGCCGAGGTTCTGGTCGGGGCAGAAGAGGATGGGGCGGTCGGCCGGGATGCTCTGGACGACCTTGACGGCGTTGCCGGAGGTGCAGATGACGTCGCTGAGGGCCTTCACGCCGGCGGAGCAGTTGATGTAGCTGACGACGGCGTGCTGCGGATGGCGCGCCTTCCACGCGGCGAGGGCGTCGGCGTTGCACGAGTCGGCCAGCGAACAGCCCGCGTCGAGGTCGGGCATGATGACGGTCTTGTCGGGGTTGAGGATCTTCGCCGTCTCGGCCATGAAGTGGACGCCGCAGAAGGCGATGACCTCGGCGTCGGTCTTGGCCGCCTGTTGCGAGAGGCCGAGCGAGTCGCCGACGAAGTCGGCCGCGTCCTGGATCTCGGGCACCTGGTAATTGTGCGCGAGGATGACGGCGTGGCGCTGGCGCTTCAGCTCGAGCACCTCGTCCTGCAACGTTGTGGCCAATGCAACCATGACACTATTTCTTTAGAGGAGAACGGGGGCGGTGTCAAACGGCGCGGCTTCGTTGTCCGATCAAACACGATTACAGGCGAACTTCAGGCCGCTGAGTTGGACACCCTCCATGCCGCGGTGCTGGACGAGAACCTTGAAGGTCCGGCCCATCAGTTCGGGATGGAGCAACGTCTTCAACTGCGCCGTCGCTTTCGCGCCTAGCTTTGCCAGCAGCGGCTCGCCGGCCTGCTCCAGCAAGCCCGTGACAAACCGGCTCTGGTCGGTGTAGCCAAGCATCTGCAGCCCGTTGGCGGCGCCTTCGTCGGCAAGCGCGGTGAAGTTGACGTGGGCGGTGATGTCCTGCTCGCCGACGCGAGCGAGCGGGTCGTGGCTGACTTGATGTTGGTGATAGCAGAGCAGCGTGCCGTCTTTCCGGTGCGGCGCGTAGTAATCTTCCGCCGCGTGGCCGTAATCAATCGTCAGGACGAAGCCGCGCTTCAGCGCGCAGGCGACGCGGCGCATCCAGCGCGAGGCTTCGAGTTGAACCTCGGTAGTATAGCCATCCACGCCGGGCAGTGGCAGGCGCGTGATCGCGTCGCGAAGGTCCTCGCTCGACAACGGCGCGGCGGTGAACGTGAAGCCGTCTTCGCTGACGATAACGCATTGCTCAAGCCATTCGCCGTTGTGTCGGACGATGCGATGCACTGGCAGCGCGTCCACGAGTTCGTTGGAGAAGATGCCGCCGGCGACTGAGGCCGGCAGCTCACCCGGCCAGTCGCGCGTCTCGCAGCGCAGCGCGGCGGCGAAATCCGATCGCTCACGCTCGATCCAGCCGAGCACGTCCGTCGCGAGTTGTCCGCGATGCGCGCCAAGTTCGAGCAGCGTGAACTCCGCCGGCCGGCCCATCGCTTCCCAAATCTCCGCGAACTGGCGTGCGAGCAGTTCGCCGAAGAGCGCGCCAACGGAAACGCTGGTGTAGTAGTCGCCACCCCGGCCGATGCGCTGCGCGGCGTCCGGCGCCGTGTAGTAGCCCCACTGCGGATGGTAGAGCGCGAGTTCCATGAACCGCGCGAAGGTCATCGGCCCGTGCGCGGCGATCTCGTCGCGGATGGAAAGTTGGAGTTGTGCGATCATTCCTGCAATGGAGCGGTGGGGCGAGACTCCGTCGAGCCTCCGCTTCGGGCGTGGCATGGAAAGCGGAGGCTCGACGGAGTCTCGCTCCACCATTTATTCAACATTGAATTGTCAGCCGCCCCGACTGGGCGAAGTCGAGCGTCTTGCGGCCCCACGGCGTGTCGAATGCGGTGGTGCCGCTGAACTCATAGCTGACTTCGCGCTCGCGCAGCGCCGCCGCGACGGTCGGGCCGAGCAATGCCAGGTCGAGGTCCAGCTCGAAATCCGCAACCGTCTTGCCGGCGGGCGCAATACTCTTGGGCGAAGTCTTGAACTCCTGCGCCACGGGCCGGCCGGCGAGGTTGAGGCTGGCCGTGATGGTGTCGAGGTTCACAGCGAACTTGTTGTGGTTTTCCAAGACGGCATCGAATTGGACCGTCGCTTGGGTGGCGCTCTCCTTCACGACGCGGAAGTTTTGGAGCGTCACGCCCGGCTTGTAGAGGATCGGCAGCGGGGCGCGTTTGTCGAAGCCGGGCCGCGCGTTGAAAAGGCCGCTCGTCATCAGGCATCCGAGCTGGAGTTGATACTCGGGTGGCGTGGCGGGATGCTCTGAGCCGGTGGCGCGGAAGACGTCGCCGTTGCGGACGGAAGCTTCGATGGCGACGACGAGATTGGTCTGCGGATCCACCTCCTGCGCGGCGCGGCTGTGGCCCTTGGCGAGCGTGCGGCCGGCCGCGAGCAACTGCCAGTTGTAGGCGTCGAGCCGCAGGCTGCGTTCGGCCGGGTTGTGGATGACGAGGTCGAAGCGCAGGTCCACGCCCCCGAAGTCAATCTGCGCGATGCGTCCGTCGCTGAGCGTGGCGTGCGGCGTGCGGCCCGACGGCGTCGTGGAACAGCCCGCGGCGAGCAGGCAGAAAAACAGCGCGTGAAGCTTCGGGCGCGGGTCAGTCATTGCTTGCGAGCTGGAAGTCCACCTGCCGCTTGAAGAGGTCCACGCGGGCGACGGCGACCTTCACGCGGTCGCCGACCTTGAAGGTGCGGCGGGTGCGTTTGCCGGTGAGCCGGCGGCGGACCTCGTCGTAGGCGTAGAAGTCGTCGGAGATCGTCGAGACGTGGACGAGGCCGTAGATCATCGTGTCCGGCAGTTCGACGAACATGCCGAAGTTGCGCACGTCGGTCACGAGCGCGTCGAACGTGTCGTGCCGCCGGCCGTGCATCAGGTCGTTGAAATATTCCAGCGTCTTGAGCTTCTTGGACTCGTTTTCGGCTTCATCGGCGGTGCGCTCGGTGTCGCCGCAGTGCTGGGCGATCTCAGTGATCTGCTGGACGGAGTAACCGGAGGGCCGGTGTCGCACGAGCGCGTCGAGGATGCGATGGACGACGAGGTCCGGGTAACGCCGGATCGGCGAGGTGAAATGCGTGTAGTTGAGCTTCGCCAGCCCGTAATGGCCGGTCGGCCGCGGCGAATACATCGCGCGTTTGAGCGACCGCAGCAGGCTGATCTTCAGGACGTATTCCTGCGGATGGCCGCGCACCTGGGCGAGCAGCTTCTGGATCTCCGAACGCAGCGTCAGGTCGCCGACCTTGATTTCGAAGCCGGCGACAAAGTGGCGGAACTCCACCAGCCTCAAGGGGTCGGGATTCTCGTGGATGCGATAGATGCCCGGCGCCATCGAGTTCTTGATGTGACGCGCGACGGCCTCGTTGGCCGCGAGCATGCACTCCTCGATGAGCTGGTGGGAGATGTCGTTGTCCACGCGCTCCAGGGCGATCGGCTTGCCTTGCGCGTCGAGGCGCACCTTGACCTCCGGGAAATCGAGGTCGAGCGAGCCGTGCTGGAATCGGTGCTGGCGCAACAGTGAGGCCATGCGCCACATCGTCTTGATCTGTTTCGTCAACTCATCGCCCTTGCCGTCGGGACTGTTGAGCCGCTTCAGCGCCTCCTTGTAGGTGAGAAGGTGGCGCACCCGGATGACACTGTTGTGGAACGTGACGTGGCGCGCGACACCCTTGGGGGTGTAGTCAATGAAGACCGTCTTCGCGAGCCGGTCCACATTGCCAAACAGCGAGCAGAGGCCGGCGGAGAGCTTCTCCGGGAGCATCGGGATGACGCGGTCCACGAGATAGACCGAGTTGCCGCGCGAGCGCGCCTCATGATCGAGCCGTGTCTTCGGCCGGACGTAATGCGACACGTCGGCGATGTGGACGCCGAGCCGCCAGCCGCCATCGGGACGTTCCTCGACCGAAATGGCGTCGTCGTGGTCGCGCGCGTCGTCGGGGTCAATCGTGACGATGAACGCATCGCGCAGGTCGAGCCGGCCCTGGCGATCCTCGGTGGTCGGCTCGTCGGGCAGCTTCTCGATCTCGCGGAGCACGTCATGTGGAAAACTTTGCGGCAAACGATGCTTCCGGATCAACGCGATCATGTCCATGCCCGGCGCGCCGCTGGCGCCGAGCACTTCGGTGACGATGCCTTCCGGGTTGACGCGGCGCGACTCCCACGGCAGGAGCTTCACCACGACCTTGTCGCCGACGTGGGCCTTGGGGTGCGGCTTGACGTAGATGTCCTGGGTGATGCGCGGCTCGTCGGGGACGACGTAGAGGAAGAACTTCGACTTCTGGAGCGTGCCGACCAGTGTTTCGTTGGCGCGTTCCATGATGCGGATGATGCGGCCTTCGAGCTTTTCCGGGCCGGGCTTGTCGCGGCGGTCGCGGCGGACCGTGCCGCGTTGCAGGCGCGCGACGACGCGGTCGCCGTGCATGCCCACACCGATGTCATCGGCGGCCACATAGATGTCGGCGGGCGCGGAGGGCTTGCCTTGCGCATCGGCTTCGGGGATGACGAAGCCGAACCCGCGCTCGTTCATCTGGAGCCGGCCGACGACGAGGTCGGCCTCGGCGGGCAGGACGAAACGGTTGTTGCGGACGCGGACGACCTCGCCCTTGTGGAGCATGTCGCCGAGCGCGCGGCGGAACTCGATGCGGTGCTGCTCGTCGAGCTTGAGGGCCTTGGCCAGTTCGAGCCGGCGTAGAGGCCGATAGTTCGGTGAACCAAGCAAATGTAGAATTTTCTCTCTAGTCTCCATGAAATGTGCGCGCACGCTAGCAGCAGCGCTGGGACAATGCAAGGGGCGGCAAGGGCGCGCTTCAGTCCTCGCTGGCGCGATTCTGGCGCCGGACGCGGCCGGGGGTGAGGTGATATTCGCGCAGGAGCCGGAGGGCTTGGGCATCCGTGAAGTCGAAAGATGACAGCCCAAGGCCCACATCGGCGCTTCCGATGTCCGCAGCGATGGCTTAGCATGGGCAGCAACCGAAAGGACGACATGCGCGTTTCAATTTCCCGCAGACAGAGTGCGTTGCAATTCATGATCGCCGGTGTGGTGGTGGCGGTTGCGCTCACGGCTGTCTCCGGCTTCGCCAGCGAAGCCGGTGCAGCGAAGGCGGCCCACCCGACCGACTGGTTTCAGCAGGCGCGCTGGGGCGTGATGACGCACTATCTTGGCGCTCCGCCCAGTTCGAAGGGCGGAGCTGGGTTGACTGCCGGGATGTGGAATGAACAGGTGGATGCCTTCGACGTGGCGGGACTCGCCGGGCAGTTGGCCTCGTGCGGCGCGAAGTATCTGCTCTTCACCATCGGGCAGAATTCCGGCCACTACTGCGCCCCGAACGCCGCCTATGACCGGATCGTCGGCATCACGCCGAGCAAATGCTCGCGGCGCGATCTGATCGCCGACCTTGCAAAGGCGCTGGCCGCGCGCGATATCCGGCTCATGGTTTATCTGCCGAGCGGCGCGCCGGCCGCCGACCCCGTCGCGCGGAAGAAACTCGGCTGGCTTTGGGGGAAACCGGGCGGGTGGCAGTCGCCGGGCGAGCCGGTCGGCGGACGGCTCGCGGAGTTCCAGCGACGCTGGGAGGCGGTGGTCCGCGAGTGGTCGTTGCGGTGGGGCAAGAGCGTGGCGGGTTGGTGGATTGATGGCTGCTATTTCGCCGACGAGATGTATCGCTTCGATGACCCGCCGAACTTTGCCAGTTTCGCCGCCGCCATGAAGGCGGGCAACCCGGATGCGATCGTCGCGTTCAACCCCGGCGTGCGCGTGCCGGTGATCGGCCACACAAAGCACGAGGACTACACGGCGGGCGAGGTCAACCTGCCGCAACTGCCGAAGGCCATCGCCGCCTGTCCGGGCCGCTGGCTGGAGTGCGAAGGCCGGAAGGTGCAGTTTCAGATCCTGACGTTCCTGGGCAAGACCTGGTGCCGCGGCGACCGGCCGGAACTGCCCGACGAGCAGATCGTCGCCTATACGCGGGAGATCAACGCCAAGGGCGGCGTGGTGACTTACGACGTGCCGGTCGAGAGGAGCGGCCTGATCCGCGGGGCGTTTGTGGATCAGCTTCGCGCCTTGGGCCGGGGGACGAAGTGATCGCCGCCGGCAGTGGAACGCCTCTTGCACGCGGCGGTTGGTTCGCCTAGAGTCCCACGCACGACATGCCAGCAATCCTTTGGATTGGGTTAATTGCGCTCGGAGTGGCGGGCGCGGAGGCGGCCAGCAACGCGGTTACTTCCACCGCGGCAGAGCCGTCGCGAAAAACCGTCTATGTCATCCCGGTGCGGAGCGAGATCGCGGCGCCGCTGGTCTATGTGGTGCGCCGCGGCGTGAAGGAAGCCGAGCGCGCCAAGGCGGACGCCATCGT
>JACRKA010000238.1 GCA_016219905.1 Verrucomicrobiota bacterium | reverse complement strand
CCAATAACAATGTCTATCGCGTCACGGAGTGACGCGGCTACTTGGCCTTCAATGCGCTGAGCAATTTCCCGTGGATTCCGCCGAAGCTGCCGTTGGAGAAGACCGCGACGACGTCGCGCGGGCGCAACTGGGGGACGATGGCGGCGACGATGGCGTCAGCGTCCTTGAGATAATGCGCTGGACGGCCGCGCGCGGCGATGTCGGCAACGAGTTTGTCGGGGGAGAGACGCTCGTGTTCGGGGACTTGTTCGAGCCGCGCGACCTGGCTGACGAAAACACCATCGGCTTCGGCGAGCGACTCGGCCAGTTCCTTCTGGAAGACGCAACGGCGTGTGGTGTTGCTGCGCGGTTCGAAGACGGCCCAGAGGCGGCGGCCGGGGAATCGCAAGCGAAAAGCGCGGATGGTCTCGCGGATGGCGGTCGGATGATGGCCGAAGTCGTCCACGACGGTGATGCCGGCGGCTTCGCCGCGGATTTCCTGGCGGCGCTTGATGCCGCGGAACTCGGAGAAGGCAGCCTGGATCTGCTCTGCGCTGAGGCCGTGGTGGAGTGAGGCAGCGGCGACGGCGAGGGCGTTTCGGACGTTGTGCTGGCCGAGCAACGGCACGTGAAACGTGAAACGTGAAACGTGAAAGGAGGAACGGTCGGGTGCGAGGACGATGTCGGTGGCGCGGAGGTCGTTGTCGGGGCCGAGGCCGAAGGTCTTGACGGGGCAGGGGGCGTTGGCGATGACTTCGCGCACGTTGGGGTCGTCGCCGTTGGCAAGGACGAGGCCGTTGCGCGGGACGAGGTTGATGAGGCGGCGGAAGGTAAGCTCGATGTCGGCGATGCCCGGGAAGATGTCGGCATGGTCGAACTCAATGTTGTTGATGATGACGGTGTCGGGCAGGTAGTGGATGAACTTGGAGCGCTTGTCAAAGAACGCTGTGTCGTATTCGTCGCCTTCGCTGATGAACCAGCGGGAGTCAGCGGGGCAGGCGCAGCCTTGGCCGAGGTTCAGCGGAATGCCGCCGATGAGGTAGCCGGGGGAGCGGCCGGCATGCTGGAAGGTCCACGCGAGGAGCGAGGTGGTGGTGGTCTTGCCGTGTGTGCCGGTGACGACGATGGAAGTCTTGCCCCGGATGAGGAACTCGCGCAGGACTTCGGGGAGCGAGGCGTAGCGCAGTTTGCGTTCAAGGACGGCTTCGGCTTCGGGGTTGCCGCGGCTGATGACGTTGCCGATGACCACCAGGTCGGGTTGAACGGACTTGGAAGTCCGTTCTACGGTTTCAGACACACACGCCGACGTAGAACGGACTTCCAAGTCCGTTTCCGCCACGACGGCATCTTGAGCGACCGCGTCGAGGTTGGCGGCGGCGTAGGGGGCCATCGCGGTGATGCCCTGCTCGGCGAGGAAGGTGGACATCGGCGGATAGACGTTGTCGTCGGAGCCGGTGACGCGCAGGCCGCGTTGTTTCAAGAGCGCGGCGACGGCGGCCATGGCGGTGCCGCAGACGCCGAGGAAGTGGACGTGGCGGATCTGGCCGGGTAGCAGCATGGCGGCGACGGTAACGGCGCGGGCGGCGGGTTTCAAACTTGATTTTACCCCGGCGCGCGGGCTAACTCTGTCCGCCGTCATGCCGACCTACGAATATCGCTGCAAGAAGTGCGGTCACGAATTTGAGGTGTTCCATTCCATCAAGGACGCGCCGAAGAAGACCTGCCCGAAGTGCAAGGGGCGCGTCGAGCGGCTGATCGGCGCGGGGGCGGGGCTGCTTTTCAAAGGGTCTGGCTTTTACATCACCGACTATCGCAGCGAGAGTTACAAGTCGGGGGCCAAGAGCGAGAAATCGGCGGCCAGCGGGAGCAAATCATCCGCCGAGAGCAAGCCGGCGGCGGAAAGCGAACCGTCCGGCGGTGCGCAAAAGGCCAAGAGCGGCGGTTCGGAGGCAAAAAAATGATCAAGTGCACTGTTTGTGGTTACGACAATCCGCTGGGGCGCGTTCATTGCCTCCAATGCGGGACGAAGATAGACCTCTCAAAGGTCGTGCCCGAGGGCACGAAGGTGAAGGGCAAGGGCGTGGTCTTTCTTGGCAAGAGCGGCGCCCAGCGGCGGTCACCGTTACGGACGCTCTGGAAACTGGTGGACCTCGCCATCTTTGCCGCGCTGGCCGCCGCGATTGTGTTGATGTGGCAGGAGCCGCCGGTCAAGGAACTCCAGACGGGGCCGATGCAGGCACTGGCGGCGAAGGGGAAGTTGGATGCCGTGGCGACCGCGGTGCGGCTGGGTGTTCCGCTGGGGAGGCCGGTGGAGTTTTCGGAGGAGGAGATCAATGCCTACCTCAACGACCCGGCGTCGCCGCACCACTTTGCGTATCCGCCTGCATCGAGCGGCGGGTTCAGCGTGCGCATCGCGCGGTATCAAATCGAGCTTTCGGAAGGCGAAGTGGCGGTGATTGCCGTCGGCGAAATCAAGGCCGGCAGTTTTACCAAGCGGCTCATTGTCCGCGCAGGAGGGCAATTTGCGGGCGCCGCGGGCCAGCGGCAACTGAATTTCTCGACGGCGTCCATCGGCAAGCTGCCCCTGCACGCGCTGCCGGGCGGAGACAGACTCGTCGGGTTTTGCGCCGGGCAATTCTTCCACTTCGATGGCTATGACGAGGAATGGAAGCTGATCCAGCGCGCCGGTGACGTGCGTGTGACGGCGGGGAAAGCCGTCGTTTCCGCCGGCGCGGGCGGGGCGGCGACCGCAAAGTGATGACGGGTTCCTGGAGGTTTGTTGCGGCCGGGGTTGCGTCGCTGGTGATGGCCGGCGGTGCGCACGCGGCAACGACCAACGCGCTGGCGCGGGCCGTCACTTTCTCAGGTCAAATCCACGTCTTCTGCGCGGACCAGACGCTGGCGTCGGCGTTGGCGGCCTTTTGCGAGGACGTGAGGGAGAAACTGGCCAAGCGCGTCGGAGACCAAGGCCCGTGGCGCGCGCCGGTGGCGGTGGTGGTGCGGCAGCGGCCGGAGGGCAGTCCGGTGCGGATGCCCGGCGAGTCGGGGCGGCTGCGCAGTTCGGTGGCGACGGTGTCGGGCTTTCTGCGGTTCCAGATAGACATGGAAGCGCCGCCACCCGTGGACACGGATGAGTTTGTGCGGATGCTGGCGGGGGTGTTGTTGTCGGAGATGGCGAGCCGAAGCCTTGGCAAGGTGGCGCCGGGCCAGCCGCTCGCGCGCGTGCCTGCATGGTTCGTCTGGGGCATGGTGAACCGGATGAGCGAGGGCACGCGCGAAGGAACGTTGCGGGAGGCCAAACGCGCGGTGGAGCAGGGGACGTTGCCGACCTACGCCGAGTTCACGGAATCCGACGGGCCGCAGGGCGATGTCGCGCTTCACCGGGCGTGCTGTGAGCTGCTGGTGCAGGCGCTGGAAACCCAGCTCGACGGCCGCGAGAAGATCCGGCAGTTTGTGTTCGGCCTGAAACCCGGCCGTTCGTGGCAGGCGACGATGTGCGAGGTGTTCGGCGGAGGCTTCGGTTACAAGCCGGGTTTGGAGAAATGGTGGGCTTTGTTCGCCAGCCGCGCGTCGGGGATGATCGTGCCGCAGACGCAATCATGGACGGAGACCCGGCGGCGTCTCGAGGAGGCGTTGCGGGCGGACGACGCAGAGTTGGCGGCGGGACTGTCCACGGGAGACCTGCCGGCGGACTTTGTGAAGCGTTTCGCCAAGGAGCAGGACAAGCTGGCGGACCTGTTGCTGCCGGTGCAGATGCGGCTGCTGACGGTCGCCCCGCTGGCGCACCCGGTGTATCGGCCGGCGATCACGGCATATCTGGACGCGATTGGCGCGGTCAGGAGGAAGAAGCTGGAGAAGAAAGGCTTCTGGACGGACGTGGAATCCTGGTTTGCGGAGGTGGCGGGTGCGCGGGAGAAGGAGGTGCGGCGCTTTCAGGCCGGCCTGCAACGCGCGGTCGCTGAACGGCATCGGGCCGAGCGGAGCGGGGAAGCCATCACAAGTTACGTCGGCTCGGTCGAGGCGTCGTTCCATCCGGAGGACTTTGCGGGGCGCTTCACCAACTGGTTCCAGGCCAACCCGCCGGGCCGTGACGCTGCGCAGCGGCCCTCCACGCCGGTGGGTGACTATCTCGACAAGGTGGAGTCGGGGTTGGACCGCTGAGGGCGGCCGCGCGCGGGAAAGTGGCGGAGGGGGCGAGATTCGAACTCGCGAGGGCTTTTACACCCCACACGCTTTCCAGGCGTGCTCCTTCAACCACTCGGACACCCCTCCGCAAAGGGCGCGGACACCGTAGCGAGGCGGCCCGCTGATTGCAAGACGGGAGCACTACGCGCGCGATTGACTTTTGCGCACGGCTCTGACGATATAGCGCGCGAATACAACAGGAGAACACCATGCCCCCAGCCAAAGCGGCCGACAAAGCCGAGAAAACAGAGAAAGCCGACAAGAGCGAGAAGGAATCACCGGCAGAGGCGTCCGGCAAGACGCCCGCGCAGGTCAAACAACTCGAAGCCGCCATTGCCCACATCGCCAAGACCTATGGCGAAGGCAGCATCATGCGACTTGGCGACGAGCGCGCCCATGTGAAGATCGGCGTCATCTCGACCGGATCGCTGGCCATTGACATGGCCTTGGGCATCGGCGGCGTGCCGCGCGGCCGCATCGTCGAGATTTACGGCCCGGAGATGTCCGGCAAGACGACCTTGGTGCTCCAGATCATCGCGCAAGCGCAAAAGAACGGCGGCCTGGCGGCGTTCATTGACGCGGAACATGCGCTCGACCCGAATTATGCCCGCAAGCTCGGCGTGAAACTCGACGACCTGCTCGTCAGCCAGCCCGATAGCGGCGAAGAGGCGCTCCAGATCGTCGAGACGCTGGTTCGCTCCAACGCGCTCGACGTCATCGCGATTGACTCGGTCGCCGCGCTGGTGCCGAAGGCTGAGTTGGAGGGCCAGATGGGCGACGCCATCATCGGCGTGCAAGCGCGCCTCATGAGCCAGGCGATGCGCAAGCTGACCTCGATCGTGGCGAAGGCCAACACCTGCATCATCTTCACCAACCAGCTCCGCGAGAAGATCGGCGTCATGTTCGGCAACCCGGAGACGACGCCCGGCGGCAAAGCGCTGAAGTTCTACGCCAGCGTGCGCATGGACATCCGCCGCCAGCAGCAGATCAAGGATCCTGAAGGCCGCGCCATCGGCAACCACTGCAAGATCAAGGTGGTCAAGAACAAGTGCGCGCCGCCGTTCGCCGAATGCGAATTCGACGTGATGTATAACGAGGGCATCTCGAAGGAAGGCAGCGTCCTTGATGTGGCCACCACTTGCGGCATCGTCGAAAAGAAAGGCTCTTGGCTCCAGTTTGAGGGCGAGATGATCGGCCAAGGCCGCGAGTCGGCAAAGGACTTCCTCCGTCAGAATCCGGCCGTCGCCGAGAAGATTGTCGCCGCAGTCAAAGCCAAGGCGGCAGGCCCCGCGGCACAGGACACCTCGGCAGAAGCGGCCGCGAAAGCCTGAGCCGTAAAGAGGAGGAATGGAGTAGTGGTGTATTGGAGTAATGCCTTTGTGAGATTCATCCCAATACTCCATCGCTCCAATACTCCATCACTCCATCACTCCAATTTTCCATGACCAGTTCCGAAATACGCCAGTCGTTCCTCGACTACTTCAAGCGCCAGGGACACACCATCGTCCCGTCGTCATCGCTGTTGCCCGACGCGCCGAACCTGCTGTTCACCAACGCCGGCATGAACCAGTTCGTGCCGATCTTCCTCGGCCAGCAGCCGTGCCCCTACAAGCCGCAGCGCGCCGCCGACACGCAGAAGTGCATCCGCGCCGGCGGCAAGCACAATGACCTCGAAGACGTTGGTCTCGACACCTACCACCACACCTTCTTCGAGATGCTCGGCAACTGGAGTTTCGGCGACTATTTCAAGCCGGCGGCCATCGATTGGGCGTGGGAACTGGTCACCGAAGTCTGGCGGTT
>JACRKA010000236.1 GCA_016219905.1 Verrucomicrobiota bacterium | reverse complement strand
GTCCAGAGATTTGCGTGCGGCCCTCGTTGACGATCTGAACCGGGTTCTCGAAGGCGAATGCATTTACACGCCGGAACGTTTCGCGCAAGTCCGGTTGTCGGATGACGTCCAGGAGCGGCTGGAACTGAAACCTCACGGCAAGCCGCTGGTCCGGCTCAATCGCTGGCTCCTGGAAGAAGCCTGCCCGCAGGAGATCACCAAGGGCCTCGGCCCGATTGATTTTGACGCGGGAAAGTTTCTTTACACAATCGGCCCCGGCGAGGTCTTCATCTTCTCCATCAAGCTCGCGGTCTATGCCGGCACGCTGATGGCGTTGCCATTCGTGCTCTACTACATCGGCCAGTTCATCCTGCCCGCGCTGACCCGGCGCGAGAAACGTTACCTCTGGCCCGCGTTCACCATCGGCGGCGGGCTGTTCTTTCTGGGCGCGGGGTTTTGTTTCTTCTACGTCATGCCCAAGGCGCTCCAGGTCAGCATCGCCTGGGCGAAATGGATGAACCTCGACGTCACCTTCTGGCGCGTGGGCGAATACGTCGCGTTCGTCTGCGGGTTCATGCTTGGCATGGGGATGGCCTTCGAGACGCCCGTGGTGCTGCTCTCGCTGGTGAAGATGGGCATCCTCAGCCACGCGGGCTTGAGGAAGGGCCGCCGCTACTGGATCGTCTTCTCGCTTTTCGCCGGCGCCCTGCTGACGACGCCGGAAGTGTTCACCCAGCTCGTCATGGGCGCCGTGCTCATGATCCTCTACGAAATCAGCATCTGGGGCGCGTGGCTGATCGAGCGCCGCGAGCGCGCCTATGCGCTGCGCGACGACGACAAGCCGGACGGCGGCGCGATGAAGTGAGCGCCCATGCCCACGAAAGAAGACCACTACAACGACGGCATGCTCGACTTCGCCACGGGCGAGTTTGACGCCGCCATCGCCCGGTTCAACCAGGCCCTCGCCCTCGACGCGGCATACTTCGACGCGATCCACGCGCTGGCCGAGGCGCATGCGCGCAAAGGCGACCTCGACGCTGCCATCGCCGCCGGCAAACGCGCGCTGGAGTTGAATCCCGACGACCCGCTCGCGCACACCAGCATGTCGCGGTTCTACGTCAAGAAAGGCATGAAGGCCGAGGCCGAGAAGCATGCGGCGGAAGCGCGCGTGGCCGGCTGGCGCGCCGAGGCCCGCGCCCGCAAGGCCGGCGGCCAGCCGCCAGCGGCGGACAAACAGTGATGTTGTGCGGCTTGCGAAAGTGGCCGCGGTCATCCACGTTGCGTGCCGGACTGCCGTCAACCGACAAACACAGGAGTTTCAACATGGCATTGATCAAAGTCGCGCAAACCAACGAACTGCAGCCGGGCGGCTGCAAGATCGTCACCGCCAACGGCCGTGATCTCGCGCTTTACAACATCGGCGGGACGTTCCACGCCACGGACAACACCTGCCCGCACAAGGGCGGCCCGCTTGGCGAGGGCGAACTGGATGGCACGACCATCACGTGCCCGTGGCACGGCTGGCGGTATGACGTGACCACCGGCCAGTGCAAGAACAACCCCGCCGCGCGCGTCGCGCCCATCAAGGTCGAGGTGCAGGGCGCGGATGTGTTCGTGGACCTCTGATTGCAGTGAGCAGGAGATTTCGCGATGGCAATCAAATCTTCCTATGAACTTGCGATGGAACGGCTGGGCAAGACCGGCGGCCCGGAGCGCAAGGTCACCGACGAGCAGAAGAGGCGCATCGCCGAGTTGGACAGTGTTTACAAGGCGAAGATCGCCGAATTGGAGATCGGTATGGAGGGCCGGATTGCTGCGGCTCGCGCAGCCGGCGACGCCGAGCAATTCGAGAAACTGAAGCAGCAACTCGTCATCGAGCGGCAGAAACTCCGCGACGATTGCGAGGCGAAGAAGGAAAAAGTTCGTCAGGGGAAGTAGCTTGCGCGCGCGGTGGCGTGTTGCATAGCCGGATGCGACTGGGCGCATTCTGACACTGCCCCCGCTTGCGTCCATTCAATCCCAACGGGATTGGAATCCCAAACGCCCCCATCCCCCGACTTGCGTCGGGGGCTACGTCTCGTAGCCGCCAACGTGAGTTGGCGGAAGGACGTTCTGCGACGGCGCACTTGTTTCGCGGACCCGTCCCCCGACTTACGTCGGGGGCTACGTCGGCGCGAAGCCGCCGGCGTGAGACGGCGGAAGGGCCGTTCAAACCGCAGCGGTGCGTTTGCCTCGCGAACCAATCCCCCGACTCACGTCGGGGGCTACGTGGTGGCGGAATTCTGGAAGCGCGTGGAAGCGGGCAAGGCGCCGCAGGCGAAGTGAAGCGTGATGAGTGAAGCGCGGGGAACGGGAAGCGGTGGTGGTTGCGCTATCGGCGTCCGGACCGGCGGGATCCGGTGCGATGCCCGTTTGTTTCCAGCGCGATGACTAGGTTCACGTCAACGATTTTGATATGGCCGCCGGCGGTGTTCACCACCGCCGTGTTCCCATCCTGAGTAATAAGAATGAATTCCGGATGAGGCACGGGAATGAGCGATCCATCGCTGAGCCGCAGACTAAACGGGCGGCGCGAATGCACCATCTCCAGCAGCATTTCCGCTTTCATGGCGGCACCCTAACGCCTTCCGCCCAGGGTCTCAACTCTAAATTCGCCGCTCTGAATGGATGGTTGAGAGTTGAGGGCCGGAAAGCGGAAAGTCGAGAGCGGAGGGTCGAGAGACGAGAACCGGAACGGCCATCTTGGTCTGGCCCTGGACTCTCATCTCTGGACTGTCAGCTCTCCGAGTCGGGCGGGGCGCCGCAGGTGAAGTGGCCGCCTCGTAGCCGCCAATGTGAGTTGGCGGAGGGCGCCGCTGGCTATACGCGCGTCCTCCTTCGCCCCACGCACAGGCAGCGTAGAACAGGTTTCCAAACCCGTTTTTCCAACGGATGTGGACATCCGTTCTACGATGGCGAAGCGGGCGTTGAGTCAGTCTTTATCGAGCGTCTCTCAGCGTGATGGCTTGAAATCCACAATCGCTTCTGCGGCCAGCGTGCCGAGCTTCTGTCTCAGCGCAGCGACCTCGCCCCGGCCGTCCGGGTGGTTGCGATTGGACAGAAAGATCACAAACGACTCCGAGCCGGGGTCAATCCAGAGCGACACGCCGGTCCAGCCGGTGTGGCCGTAGGAGCCGATGGGAAACAGGCTGCCACGCGGTATGCTGTAACCGGAATCAATGTCCCAACCCAGCCCGCGCCGCACGGTGAGCGTGGGCGGTGTTTGCACGTGGGTCATGAGATCCACAGTCGCTTCGCTGAAGATGCGCACGCCGTCGAGTTCGCCCTGATGGAGCATCAGCCGCGCGTAGCGGGCCAGGTCGTGCGCTGTCGTGAACAATCCGGCATGCCCGGCCACGCCGTCCATGCGTCGAGAGCGCGGGTCGTGGACCGTGCCGCGCAGTGGCTGGCCGTTCTGGACCTCTGTCGGCGCGATCCGCTGGAGTTTGTTCGGCGGCGGATTGAAACCCGTGTCCCGCATTCCGAGCGGCCCGTAGAGCGCGCGTTGTGCGAACTCGTCGAGGCGCTGGCCGCTGACCCGGCGCACGATCTCGCCGAGGAGGATGAAGTTCGTGTCGCTGTAGATGAACTTTTCGTCCGGCGCGGCTTGTGGCTTCTCGGCGCAGCACAACCGGATGGCCGCATCGTAGCCGGACCAGTCGGGCTTGAGCGCGATGTCCGGTCGCAGGCCGGACGTGTGGGTGAGCAGATGGCGCACGGTGATCGCATCGCGCCCGTTGCCGGCGAACTCGGGCAGATAATCGCGAACCGGTGCGTCGAGTTTGACTTGGCCCCGTTCCACCAGCCACATCACCGCGGGTGTGGTGGCGGCTACTTTGGTCAAGGACGCCACGTCGAAGATGGTGTCCTCCGTCATCGGTTCGGCTGCGGGCAGCACCGCGCGCTGGCCGCAGGCCTTGCGATAACTCTGGCCGCGATGCTCCAGCCAGAGCACGCCGCCGGGCAGTTTCTTTGCCGCAATCGCCTCCTCGATGGCCGCGTCCATTTCCGCCAGCTTCTCGGCGCGAAACACGGGCTGGGCAGTGGAAGGCGAAGGTCCCGACGGGCTTGTCCGGCAGGAAACCGTGAGGGCGAGCGCGGCGACAAGGGCCAGCGCCAGCCACGTCGGAATTTGATTGGTGCTCATGCGGGCAGTGGCGATGGCGCGCAGTTTTACAGGATGCGGCGCGCATCGGCACGCGTTTTTCGGCGCAGAAATCTTGTTGAAATTGGCGGCATCGCTACTTAAGGTTCCGCGCGCTGTTTGCTGGTGAGTGCCCCTATCGTCTATCGGTTAGGACATCAGATTCTCAATCTGGGAAGCCGGGTTCGATTCCCGGTGGGGGCGCCAGTTTTCGCCCCGACACGGTGTCGGGGTTTTTGATTTTGTGGCAGAACCGACATCCAAACCCGGCGGGCCGGCATCATCCGGCGCCGTGCACTTGTTGCGGCTGATCGAGCTGGGCAAGCCGCTCGGCCGCGGCTTGATGGGCAGCGTTTATCCGGCGCGCGTGCGCCCACCGGAGGGCGCGCCCGTGACCGGCCTGCCCGCGGAGGTGGCGGTGCGCGTGCTCAGCTCGCGCTTCTATGGCGAGGCGGCTTTCATGAGCCGGTTCTACGCCGACGCGGTCGCCGCGCGCCGGCTCCAGCACCCGAACCTCGTGCGTGTGCTCGACGTGGCCGAGTTGAGCGGCCGGCACTGCCTGGCGATGGAGTTGGTGCACGGGCTTTCGCTGGACAAGTGGGTGGAAAAGCGCGGCAAGCTCCACGAGCCGAAGCTGGCGCAGATCGCGGTGGCCGTCGCCGAGGCGCTCAAGGCCGCGCTCGACCAGGAGCGCCTGCTGCACCGCGCCATCCGGCCGCAAAACATCTTCGTGGACCACAACGGCGGCAATGTCCGCGTCGGCGATATCGGTCTGGCCCGCGCGGCGATGGACGGCCACGGCAAGCCCATTCCGGACCGCCCCGTCGGCGATTCGCACTACACCGCGCCGGAGTTGACCCAGGGCGAGAAGCAGGGCGATTGCCGCGGCGACATCTATGCGCTCGGGGCGACGCTCTACCATCTGGCCACCGGCGTGAAGCCGTTCGGCGAGCACCATGGCGACGCGGCATTGGCCGCGCAACGGGAGGGCCGCCTGAAAGCCCCGCGGGAGTTTGCGCCGAGTCTCAGCGACAGTTTCTGCCAGGTGCTCGCCAAGATGCTGGCGCGAAAACCGGCGGATCGTTACGCAAGCTACGAGCCGCTCATCGCCGACCTGCGTGCCCTGTCCGAGGGCGGCCGTCCGCGCGCGGCGGCCATCGAGCCGGGCCAGACGGTTTTGAATCTGTCGAAGGCGGCTTCGGCCGCCCAGAAACCCTCCACGGCTGCAAGATCTGCCATCAAGGCGCCTGAACGGCGTGGCCCTGCCGCCGTGACTGCCACACCGGCTGCCGAGGCGTCCGTCGCGGCCCAGCCGGCAAGGAAGGTTCATCATCACCCCTCTTGGATGACCACGAGGATGGTCATCGCGGCCTGGCTGCTGGTGCCGGTCTTGATCGTCGCGTGCCTCATCGCCTGGCTCTATCGCGACATCCGATACGTGGACCTGCAGTATGAGCAGATGATGGAGGAGATCGGGGACAACTGGTCGAAATCACCAAACCCTTCGAAGGAAGAACTGGCCAGCCGGTTGTTTGCCCAGGCAAGCGCCTACGTCCGCACCAATCCCAGCCACACCCAGGGCATCGTCGCCCGTTACGCGGCTGTGGCGAAACGTTTCCCGGACACTCAGGCAGGCATCTCGGCCGCCAAGGAGGCGGAGCGCTGGCGCGAACGGAGATGAACGGCGGCGCGCCGTGGGGTGGTCTTGCGTTTTGAGTCCAAGCTGATAGTCTAACGCACAATGGCAGCTAAAAACGATTTCGTCCCCGTCCAGGTGCGCGTGGTGTTGCCGACCAACAACGGCTCGGCGGTGTTCATCGGCAACGACGACAAGACCTTCGTCATCTACGTGGACCAGAGCGTCGGCGCGGCCATCACGATGTTCATGCGCGGCATCCAGAAGGAACGCCCGCTCACCCACGACCTCATCGGCTCCATCTTCGCCGGCCTCGGCGTCAGCCTCGACCGCGTCGTCATCAACGATCTGCGCAACTCCACTTATTTCGCCCGGCTCTACCTCTCCTGCGAAAACGAACTGGGAAAGAAGATCGTCGAGGTGGACGCCCGCCCCAGCGACAGCCTCGCTCTGGCCATCCAGGCCAAGGCCCCCGTCCTCGTCGCGCGCAAAGTCTTCGACGCCGTCGAGGACATGTCCGAGGTGCTCAAGAAAATGAGTGAGACCGAGGGCGAGGCCGGCGAAGAGGAGAAGTAGCCCGCCTTACTTCGTTGCCGGCACGCGAGCCGCCCTGCCCGCCACGAAGTGTGACAGCGCGAACCCCGTGGCCAGTGTCATCAAGGCCGCGCCGCCGGCATACGGCATCCACTCCGCGTGCGCGAACAACCAGCCGCCCAGCACCAGCCCGATGATCCGAGCGACGCTCTCCAGGCTCTGCTGGACGCCGAGCACCCGGCCCTGTTCGCTTGCCGCCGCCTCGCGCGAGACCAGCGCCAGCAGCGTCGGCATGTTCAGGCTGTTGCCGAAGCCGATCAGGAACAGCGCCGCCAGCATCAACCCCGTCCCGTGCGCGAGCGGCACCAACCCGAGACCCGCCGCGAACATCGCCGAGCCGACTGTGGCCAGCGGCAGTTCGCGGAATTTCTTCACCAGCGGCCCGATCAGCCCGCCCTGCACCAGCGCCGCCATCAGCCCGACGAACGACAGCAGCGCGCCGATGTGCGCCGGCGTGTAGCGGAACTGGTGCTGGCACAGCAGCGCGAAGGTGCCGGTGAACAACGAGAAACTCAGCGTGATCAGGAACACCATCCAGAGGTAACCGCGCAGCCCCGGTTGCACCAGCAACCGGCGCGCCTTGACAAGCGGCTGCAAGTCTTCTTCCTCGATCGCATGCAAATCGCTTCGCGGCGGCGCCGGCAAGAACAGCATCGCGCTGAAGCAGTTCAGCAAGGCCGTTGCGCCCGCCACAAAATAGGGCAGCGTCACCTGCCAGTGCGTCAACAGGCCGCCGAGCGCCGGCCCAAAGACGTAACCGAGCGCAATGCCCGCGCCGAGAAACCCCATGCCTTTGGCGCGGTTCTCCGGTGTCGTCACGTCGGCGATGTAGCTCTTCGCCGCGCTGACGCTGCCGCCCGCCAGCCCCGCCAGCACGCGCGCGACGAACAGCCACGGCAGCGTTTCGGCCAGTCCGAGCAGCGTGAAGGAGATCGCCGAACCGGCGAGGCTCGCGATGAGCACCGGCCGCCGCCCGATGCGGTCGGATAGTTTGCCGAGCAGCGGCGCAGCGATCGCTTGCGCGATGAGATACGACGCAAGCAACCAGCCGATGACCGTCGGGCTTGCGCCGAACCGCTCCGCATAGAGCGGCAGCAAGGGGATGACAATGCCGAAGCCAAGCAGGTCAATAAAAACGGTGACGAAGATGATGGTCAGCGCGCGTTTGTTCATCGAAGCGGGGGAGGGGAATTGGCGCGGAGGGTTCAGCAGGCGGTTGTCATGTCAATCCATAGAGCGTCATACGGAACCATGGCATACAGACGATGCGAAAGTCACGCAATCCCGCGCGCGCCGCCAGCGCCCGAAACTCGCGCCGCGTGAACGCGTGCAGCACCGCCGCGGGCGCTTCCGCGCGGGTCAGCGGGCTGGATGTCGTCAGCCGCGCAAGGATCCAGAGCATGGCGTGAGCGGTCCGGCTGCGCCGCCACTCGGTGGCGATGTAGCCGAGTCGCGCGATGCGGGCCGCCCGCTGCAGGATGCGCGCGGCGTCTGCGTCGGGGTGGTGGTGGAGCCGTTGCGAGCAGATGACAAAATCGAAACTCCGCGGCGCGTAGGGCAGGGCGAGGAGGTTCTCCTGCTCGAAGCTGATCTGGGGAAACTCGATGCACTCCTTGCGCGCCACCTCCAGTGTCATCGGGTCATGGTCCACGGCTGTGACCACCAATGGGATGTTCTGCCGGCGCGCCCAGCAGACGATGGCCCGCGGGATGTCCGCCGGCCCGGTGCCGAGATCGAGCACTTGGATCGGCGCGCGCGGCTTGGTGGCCCGGATCATCCGCGCCAGCGGCTGCAAGACAGCGCGCACGCCGCCGAACCGGTGGTTCAGCCGTGCTTGATCGTGCAGGCTGCCCACACGCAGCCGCGCGGGAACGTTGGCCGGGTCCGTCCCTTCCGTCTCGAATCGTCGCGGTGGTGTCAGGAACCCCATATCCGCGCGAATCTATCCACGCCCGCCGCCTGTGGCAAAAATTTCTTTTCCGGCCCCGCGCGTCGGCCGGGCCGGCAAACATCTTGATTCGCCCGTCGCGGCGCGATAGCTTCTGCGGACTTGATGGCGGCGCGTTGGGGCGACCGCCGGTGGGTTTTTCGGAGACGACGTATGTTCAAGAAACGGATGATGGTCGGGTTGGTGGTGATGATGTTGAGCGCGAACCTGTTCGTGGGGTTCCATCTCTACCAGCAGTCGGTGGCCGCCAGCGACAGCAAGGACGATGCTTACTCGCACGCCGCGCTCGTCACCTACGTGATGGAGTTGATCCGGCAGGATTACGTGGATGGCCAGAACCTGACCTACCAGGATCTCGCCTACGGCGCGCTCAAAGGGATGCTCGGCTCGCTCGATCCCCACAGCCAGTTCATGGACACGCAGGGCTTCCAGGAGATGAAGAGCGAGACCGACGGCCAGTTCGGCGGCCTCGGCATCCAGATCGGCACCAAGGACGGCGTGCTCACCGTCATCGCGCCGATCGAGGACACGCCCGCCTCGCGCGCCGGCTTGACGCCCGGCGACACGATCGTGAAGATCGAGGGCAAGTCCACCGAGAAGGTCTCGCTGCCGGACGCGGTGCACAAGCTGCGCGGTGAGCCGGGCACGAAGGTCACCCTCACCATCATGCGTGCAAAATCGCGCGAGATGAAAGACTACACGCTGACCCGCGCGATCATCCCGGTGGAGAGCGTCAAGGACATCAACGGCCGCACGGTGAAGTCGGCCAACAGTTTTCCGTTCATTGACGACAAGATCGGCTACGTCCGCCTTACGCAGTTCAACGAGCCGACCAGCGACGAACTGGAGCGCGCGTTGCGCCGGATGGAGGCCAACGGCATGGAGGCGCTGATCCTCGACCTGCGCAACGACCCGGGCGGCCTGCTGATCAGCGCGCGCGACGTGGCCAGCAAGTTTGTGCCGAAGGGCCAGCTCGTTGTCTATACCGAGGGCCGGCAGAAGTCGCAGCGGCAGGAGTTTTTCGCCACCGGCGCCGACAAGCACCCGGATTACCCGATGGTCATCCTCGTCAATGGCGGCAGCGCCAGCGCCAGCGAGATCGTCGCCGGCGCGCTCCAGGACCTCAAGCGCGCGCTCGTCGTCGGCGAGCAGACCTTCGGCAAGGGCAGCGTCCAGAGCATCATCGAGCTGCCGGACAAGTCCGCCGTGCGGCTGACGACGGCGAAGTATTACACGCCGAGCCGCCGCGTCATCCATGAGAAGGGCATCAGTCCCGACATCGTCGTGCCGGTTTCGGAGGAGGACGAGGTGAAGCTGATGGTCCAGCGCAACCGGCCGCCGGGTGCCGAGCCGGAGAAGGGCGAGACACCCGTCCGCGATGTGCAGCTCGACCGCGCGCTGGACGTGCTCAAGGGCCTGAAGATTTTCAACAACCAGACCAAGAAAACCCTCAAGGTCGCTGAAGGCCGCTGAGCGCGTCGTGCCGAGCGATCATCGCTGGTTGTAACCTGCCGCCATGCAAGACCGCCGGCTCGATCGGCAAGTTGAAGCTCTCGACGAGTTCCTCGAACGCTGGGAACGATTCCGCGTTTCTTTGCAGAAAGGTTTCGCTCGCGCGCCGCTGGCGCCGACCGACGAGGCGGACTTTCTCGCGCTCAAAGGCGGCCTCGCGGAGGACCACGAGGCGTTGCTGGCCGACCTCGAGATGGAGCGCGATCCCGGCGACCAGACGTTGCAGGTGCTCGCCGCCGCCAGTTCGCTCCAACGGCTCGGCCAGATGACCGAGGCCGAGGCGCGCGCGCTGGAGGCCGGCTGGAACGCGAGCTACGTCGCGCTGAAGTCCGTGCTGGGGGGCTTGAAAGCCCGGAAACTTCAACTTGCGTCCATGAGCGGACTTGGCTATTACATCCGCCGCGTTCTGGCCAGCCCGGCGTTCATCCTGTTGTTGCTGGGCGCGGTGGTTGCCGGGACGTTATGGTTGTGGAACTTCGCACAGCCCAGTTCCGACAACATCATCGAACGCCGCGGGCCGCGGCCGACGCAGACGGAAAGCGTAGGAAAACCATGAGCTTGACTGAAAAACCGAACCTGACGAAGCGCGAGATCGCCACGCGCATCAGCGACGCCACCCAACTCCAGTTGCAGGACGTCACCGTCGTCGTGCAAAAAACCCTCGACGCCATCGTGGACGCCGTCGCCGAAGGCCGCAACGTCGAGTTGCGCAACTTCGGCGTCTTCGAAGTCAAGCACCGCAAGGCCCGCATCGGCCGCAACCCCAACAACCCCGGCCAGACCGTCCAGATCCCGCCGCGCGCCGTCGTCAAGTTCAAGCCCGGCAAAATCATGGCCGAGCGCGTCGAGCAGCTCGTCCACCAGCCGCCGCCCGCGCCGCCGGCGGCGTAATCCGTAACTCGTAACCTGTGATTCGTGATTTGCAGGCAGAGCGAAACGCGCCGTAAAGAGTCATTGGTCACGAGTCACGTTTCACGTTTCACGAGTTACGAACCATGTCTCTCCAATCGCTACCCGGCTTCCGCGATTTCTACCCGGACGACTGCGCCCTGCGGAACTACATCTTCCTCAACTGGCGCGAAGCGGCCCGGCGTTACGGCTTCCGCGAATACGACGGCCCGCCGCTGGAGCCGCTGGAGCTTTACACCCGCAAAAGCGGCGATGAGATCGTCAGCCAGCTTTTTGATTTCACGGACAAGGGCGAACGCCACGTCGCGATGCGGCCCGAACTGACGCCGACGCTGGCCCGCATGGTCGGCGCCCGGGAGCGCGACTTCAAGAAGCCCATCAAGTGGTTCGCCATCCCGCAGCTCTTTCGCTACGAGAAGCAGCAGCGTGGCCGGCTGCGCGAGCACTTCCAGTTCAACGCCGACATCATCGGCGAGAAGGGCGTCGAGGCCGACGTTGAGCTGGTCTGCCTGCTCGTGGACACGCTGCGCGGCTTCGGCCTCACGCACGAGGACTTCGTCGTCCGCGTCAGCGACCGCCGCGTCTGGGCCGGCTATCTCGAATCGCTCGGCATCGCGCCCGACAAACACGCCGCCGTCTTCGGCATCGTGGACAAGATCGAGCGTGAGGATGGAGCCGTGACGCAGAAGAAATTCGACGCGCTCGGCGTGTCGAGCGCCACCGTGGCCGCGATCCTCAAGTTCGCCGACACGGGCGAGTTCGCCTCGGCCGCGCCCGCCGCGATGGAGACGCTCAAGCGCTTCCTCGACGCGATGGCACACGCCGGTCTCGGCCAGTTCATCCGTTTCGACCCGAAGATCGTCCGCGGTCTGGCCTACTACACCGGCATTGTCTTCGAAGCCTTCGACGTAAAGGGCGAGTTGCGCGCCATCGCCGGCGGCGGACGCTACGACAATCTGGTGAAGCTCGTCAGCGGCGTGGACCTCCCCGCGCTTGGCTTCGGCATGGGCGATGTGGTGCTGGGCGAATTGCTCAAACAACGTGGCTTGCTGCCAAAGGTGGAGCGCCGCTTGGACGCCTACATCGTCGTCGCGAAGGAGGAGTTGCGTTCGCAGGCCCTCAAGCTCGTCCACGACCTGCGCGAGGCGGGACTGGCGTGCGATTACGCGCTCACGCCGGCCAAGATGGGCAAGCAATTCGAGATGGCCTCTGCCTTCGGCGCGCGCTTCGCCGTCGTCATCGGCGACGAATGGGCGCAGGGTCAGGCCACGGTGAAGTCTCTCGCCGCGCGCACGGAAGAAAAAGTGGACGTCGCGCGGCTTGTGGAGAAACTGACGGAGTAAGGAAAGACGGTCCAAGACCAACGCTCCAGCACTCCAATACTCCAACACTCCAATTTTACTTATGAAACGCACGCATCATTGCGGACAGTTGAGATTGACCGACGAGGGCAAGGCCGTCGCGCTGACGGGCTGGGTCCACGTCCGCCGCGACCACGGCGGCATCGTGTTCATTGACCTGCGGGACCGCGAGGGCCTCACCCAGGTCGTGTTCGACCCGCAATACAACCCCGGCGCCGCCGAGGCGTCCCATGCGCTGCGCTCGGAGTTCTGCGTCTTCGTCGAGGGCCGCGTCCGCCATCGGCCCGCGGGCACCATCAACACCAAGCTGCCCACCGGCGAGGTCGAGGTGATCGCGCACAAGCTCGAAGTCCTGAACCCCGCCGAGACGCCGCCGTTTGAGATCAGCGACGACACGCTGACCAGCGAGGATCTGCGGCTTCAGTATCGCTACCTCGACCTGCGCCGGCCCGCGATGGCTCGCAACCTCCGCCTTCGCCACCAGGTCACGATGGCCGTGCGCAATTATTTCGACGAACTGGGCTTCCTCGATGTCGAGACGCCGATGCTGTTCAAGAGCACGCCGGAGGGCGCGCGCGAGTATCTCGTGCCGTCGCGGCTCTATCCCGGCAAGTTCTACGCGCTGCCGCAGTCGCCGCAGCAGTTCAAGCAACTGCTGATGGTCGCCGGCGTCGAGCGGTATTACCAGATGGCGCGCTGTTTCCGCGACGAGGACCTTCGCGCCGACCGCCAGCCGGAGTTCACGCAGGTGGACGTTGAGATGAGCTTCATTGACCGCGAGGACATCTACGCGGTGATGGAGGGCCTGATGAAGCGGATGTGGAAGACCGCGCTTGGCCGCGACATCCCGACGCCGTTCCCGCGCATGACGTTCCAGGACGCGATGAACCGCTTCGGCAGCGACAAGCCCGACACGCGGTTCGCGATGGAGACCGTGGATTTCACCGAGGACTTCCGCGCCAGCCAGTTCAAAGTGTTCCGGGGCACCGTTGAAGCGGGCGGCGTCGTGAAGGCGCTCAACGCGAAAGGCTTCGCCTGCGCCACGCAGGGCCAGATCGAGGCGTTGACCGAGGCGGCGAAGAGCTTCGGCGCGAAGGGCCTCGCATGGATCAAGGTCGAGGGCGGCAAGTGGAACTCGCCCATCGTGAAATTCTTCAACGACGCCGAAAAGGCCGCGCTGACCGCGAAGCTCAAGATTGAGGAAGGCGACCTGATCCTGTTCGCCGCCGACCAGTGGGGCAGCGCGTGCGAGATCCTCGGCCGCATCCGGCTGCTGTGCGCGCAGTATTTGCAGCAGACCGGCAAGCTGGCCATCCCGGGCGACCGCTACGATTTCCTGTGGGTCGTGGACTTCCCGCTGCTGACGTTCGACAAGGAGCAGAGCCGGTGGATGAGCAGCCATCATCCGTTCACCGCGCCGGTGGAGGAGGACGCGCCGTTGCTGGAGACCGACACGCATCGCGTGCGCGGCAAGCACTACGACCTCGTGCTCAACGGCTCCGAGATCGGCGGCGGCAGCATCCGCATCCACAAGCCCGATCTCCAGCAGAAGATCTTCGACGTGTGCGAAATCCCGCGCGAGATCGCCGAGAGCCGCTTCGGCTACTTCATCAAGGCGTTCCGGTTCGGCACGCCGCCGCACGGCGGCATCGCGCTCGGCTTCGACCGCATCATGGCGGTCCTCGTCGGCAGCCCCAGCATCCGCGACGTGATCGCCTTCCCGAAGACAGCGAAGGCATCCGACCTGATGACGCAGTCACCGGGCGACGTAACCGCGCGCCAGTTGAAGGATCTCCACATCCGTGTCGCGGGTGACGAGGCGAAGCCGGCCTGACCCGAAGCCGCTAAGCCATGCCGACCATCTTTTGGGCAAAGGATATCGGTTCAGTTTTTATAGTTACGACCTAGGTGAACCGATGCACGTCCATGTGACCAAGGCTGGGGCGGAGGCCAAGGTTTGGATGAATCCGCTTGCGCTGGCGCGGAACAAGGGTTTTCGCGACCACGAAATCCGGGAGATTCTCGACCTTGTTGCGGCCAGCCGCGGTGTGATAGAGTCTGCATGGAATGAACGTCGGGGAAATTAAAGAAGTCCATCTGACGGAGGATCGCCTGGGGTTTGAGTTGCAGGACGGTCGCCGGATCAGTGTGCCTCTGTCATTTTACCCCACGTTGCAGCGTGCCACGCGGGAGGCGAGGCTGCATTTCGAGGTCTATCCGTTCTCCGTGTATTGGCCCGACCTTGATTGCGACATCGGGATCGAAGGGTTGCTGGAGGGCGCCAAGGAATTGCCGGCTTACGTCGCGCGCGCTCAGGCGCATCGAGACCGGAGCGAGCCGCCGATGCGCCCGGCGGATGCTGCGCAAATGTTGGTGGCCGAGCCTAAGCCACGCTACGGCGTGAAATAGTCGGCGTGCTCCAGAGCGTAAAGGCTTTCCGCCTAAAGACGCAATCAGATGGCGATGTGAGGCAGCGGTAGTTGAAGTTATGACACCAGAAACCGAACTGCGCGACGAAATCGAGAAGCTCAGGCGGCAGCACGTTCTCCTGGGTCGTGCCGCCAGGATTGTGCTCACGATTGCGCTGTTGGTGCTGGGGGTGTTTTGCTTCGTAGCCTCGTGCACCGTTCCCAAGTTTGCTGACATCTTGAGGGATTTGTATGAGACACTTCCTCTGCCGGCGCTGACTCAACTTGTCATCGGGTGCGCCAGTTTGTGTTTCTGGTCGAGCATCCTGCTCCCAATAGCGGGGATCAGCTACCTCTGGTGGTCGCAATCGCTTCCGCGCGCAATTGTGGTGAGCACGATTATGGCCACGGTCTTGCTTCTGATGTGCGTGACGATATACGTGGCGATGTATCTGCCGCTCGTGGGCATCCTGACGACAATCGGCCAAGGGCCGAAGTAATGGGCCGCGCGCCCGTTGCAGGACCTCCACATCCGCGTCGTGGGCGACGAAGCGAAGCCGGCGGAGACGTAGGAAGGCCGAAGGCCGAATCCCCGAAGGCCGAAATTCGAAGGCCGTAAGCTAGGCTTGGAGGATGTGTTTTGCCTTGGTGTAATCCATGGAGACTGTGGTTAAATAGAAACCAGCCAGCGAAGACACCATGATTGAACGTTTCTTAGATTGGGGCTTTGCGGCCATGTGTCTCACATGGGCGTTGTTTTTCGTGTGGCGTGGACTGAAGGCTGAGGAAAAACACAAACAGAAATCCGATCTATACAGGGCGGCAATTTGCCTATTGGTCGCAACCGCCCTTGTCATCGGCCTATGTTTGGAGTGGCGCGCATTTTCGCCGTTATTATTTGGTATAGGAACTGGCGTCATAGTCACGAGCGGAGACGCGAAGTCGAAAAAGACTTAGCGGCTGCTCAAGCCTGCTTCGCGCCATTGCTGGAGGAGGAAGTCCGTGTTTGCGACCTGCGAGGAGATCGGGACGAGGAAAAGGTCGGAGCCGTGGCTGCCAATGACGACGGCCGGACGAACCTTGCGGCTGGTAAGGTCCGTGAACGGGATCGGCAGCAGGACGACATCATTTCGCGAGCAGGTTATTGAAGACGTCGTCTTGCGGGTTGTCCCATGCCTTCAGCAGCGAGTGCTCCGAGAGTTCAAGCCAGGAAGCCCGCTCACCATCAGAAGTGATGGGGCCTGTCTCGACGGTGACAATGACGTGGGCCTTATTCGGCAGCGGAAGGGGCTTGTCCAGGATGAGCTTGCCATCCTCATACGTGGCCTCAAGGGTCGTTGTCATGGTGGAAGGTTAGCGGCTGCGTGGATGTCTGGCAAGCGCCGGCTCAAGCCTTGCGCCCAAGTGGGCGCATCTCAGTTTTTGGCGGGGGTGTGGTGGAACTAATGTTGAGCCAAATCTAGTGTCCTTGTGGATTTCGGCACTTCAAAAGCGCGCCGAAGGCGCAGCGGTAAGCCAGCCCAGGGCAAGCGAGTCCACGAGCGCCGCCCTGGGTTCACAACGCAAAAACAGTCAGCCGCCCTGAAGGGGCGGCGGTGATGGCGTGTCCGCGTTTTTCCTGCGCCCCTTCAGGGCGCATGATTCTTGTTTTGCTGTTCCCAGGGCGGCGCTCGCGGACTCGCTTGCCCTGGGCTGATATACTTCGGCGCCTTCGGCGCGGTCAGACTGGAAACCTGACCTCAAGAGAGATTTGAATTCCCCGTGCTGGAACTGGGGTGCGTTCGTTCAAGCTGAGCTACGATTGCACGACGCCTTCCGCGATTTCGAACTGGCCCATGGCGCGGAACTTCGCGTAGCGGTCGTCGAGGAGTTGTTCGACGGGCATGGCAAGCAGTTCGCGGAGATGGCGGAGGAGGGCGGCTTTGACGTTCGCGGCGGCTTTGGCGGCATCGCGATGCGCGCCCCCGAGCGGTTCGGGGATGATCTCGTCCACGAGCTTGAGTTCGAGCAGATGCTTCGCGTTGAGCTTGAGGGCCTCGGCGGCCTTGGGGGTGGCGGCGCGGTCTTTCCAGAGGATGGCGGCGCAGCCTTCGGGGGAGATGACGGAGTAGTAGGCGTTTTCGAGGATGAGGACGCGGTTGGCGATGCCGGTGCCGAGCGCGCCGCCGCTGCCGCCTTCGCCGATGACGATGGCGAGGATGG
>JACRKA010000230.1 GCA_016219905.1 Verrucomicrobiota bacterium | reverse complement strand
TCTTCGCGTTGAAGTCCAGCCCCGCGAGCCGCGGCGCGACGTCCTTTTCGCCCCAGACGCTCTTGAGCGACTCATGCAACACGGCATCGAGCCGCTTCCGGTCGGCGTCGCTTTTCGCGTCAATGACCGCGCGCGCCTCCTTCGCCGGCAGTGTGTTCTGCAAATACTCCTCCGCCACGTCGTCGAGCACCGCCGCCTTGACCGCCGGCTGGCCGCGCTTATCAAACTCCTCGTTCCGCAGCGTCATCAGGAACGCCGCGATGTCCGCGGCCTCCGGGTCGCTCAGGCGCAGGTTGGGCATGCGGGTTCCCGCGTTCCATGATTTGGGGTCCTTCAGCCACGCGAACAACCATCCTTCGCTGGTCTTGCTGCCGATGCCTGCGAGCATCGGGCCGTGCGTCCGCATCCGGCGATACTGCGGGTCGCTGATGCCGGCTGTCTTGCGCGGGTCGGCCTTCAACTCGCCGATCTTCTCGTTCACGACGTGGCAGCCGTAGCAACCCACCACGCTCACCAACTGCTCGCCCCGCTTGGCGTCGCCCTTCACCGGGGGCGACGGCATCGCCGGCTTCTGTGAATTGGCGGTGATGAACGCCGCGATGGCCTCGATCTCGACCGCGTTGCGCTCCGTGGCCTTGATGTCGCCCCCGCGGACGCCCTGATAACGCACGTGCTCGCCGTTGTTCTCCAGGCCCCAGAAGCGCGGCATGTAGGCGTTCGGCCGGAACGCCGGCGGGTCTTCCAGCCACTTGCGGATCCAGTCCGGGTTGACCTTGCTGGCGATCTTGCCGAGCGCCGGACCGCGCTCCAGCTTGCGCACGGGAATCTCCAGCATCTGGCCAGGCTTCGGTTCGCCGATGAGGTTGTTGGCCGCCTTGATGCGGGGAACGTCCACGCTGTAGAGCCGCGCGATCGCGACGAGGTCTTCGCCGGGGCGCACTTTGTGCGAGAGCGTGTGCTCCACCTGCTTGACGCGGTGGCACGACCAGCAGCCCGCCTGGTCAATGAGTTGCAGGCCGCGGTTGAGCTTGGGCGCGTGCGGCACCTCGGTGACGTTGACGTGGCACTTCAGGCACGCCGCCTCGACATACTTCGCCGGCCGCATCTTCTGGTCGAGTTCCTCCAACTCATACCAGCCGTAACGTTTCTTCCAGTAGTTCTCCTGGCTGCCCTCGAATTTCTCCTTGCTCGCCGTCGCGCCAAACATGGCCCGCCACGGCGACGGCGGCTCCTCCCATTCAGCCTTCACCTTTTTGTGTGCGTCGGGCGTGTGAGCCGCGTCGGTGAATCGCACGTCGCGGTCCCAACCCCAGTGGCAGGACGTGCAGCCGAATTTCTCCGCCGGATGCGGCGACTCGCTGCCCACGAAGAGGTCCATCCGCGGGTGCGCCGCGAACGGCAGCGCCTGCCTGCGGTAGAAGTCGCGATACTCGACGCCGGCCTCGCGCAAGGCGCCGAGGATGGTGTTGAGCTGCGCCGCGGTGACGCCCTTGTTCAGCTTCAGCGTCTTGGCGACGAAGTCGTTCAATTCATCCCGGCCCACCCAGCCCTTCTCCCTGCCCTTGTCCACGAAATCGGCGAGGTCGTCCGCGTTGACCGGCTTGTTGCCCGCCTCGTCGGCCGGGACGATGACGGGATAGCTCACCTTCTTGTCGGCGTTGACGTGGCAGGTCATGCAGCGGTCCACGCGCGGCACGTCGGCGAAATTGATGTTGATGCGGTGGTCGTCGAGGATCTTCTGGTCCACCCGCAGGCTCGGCTGGAAGGACTCCATCAGCGGCGCGTCGAGCACGCTGCGGATGCCGGCCGTCGTCAGCGTGGCCAGCCGCTTCTGGGCCTTGTCCTGGTCCAACAGCAACCGCTCGCGGTCTTTCTTGAGCCTGCCCAGGGCGCCGTTGATCGCGTCGAGCTTCGCCTTCGCGATCTTCTTCGCCGCTTCGGCATCCTGCAAGGCGAGGTCGAGCTTGTTGACGCGGGCCGTCAGGTCCGCCAGCGCGCGCCCCAGCTTTGCGACGTGCGCCTCCTTCCGCGCCTCGCGCAGCGCCTCGTCCATCGCGAGCTTCCGCGCGCGCACCAGCTCCGTCGCGGCCTCTTCCGCCGCGTGCTCGTAGCCCGACTTCAACGCGTCGAGGTCGGCCTTGGCGAACTTGAACTCCACGTCGGCGTTCTTCTGCGCCACGTCGGCCTTTTCGAACGCGGCTTCCGCGGCAGCCAGTTCGCCGCCCTTGGCGCCCACGGTGGTTTGCTGCTTCCTGATCTCGGCATCGAGCCGCTCCGCGTCCAGCTTCGCTGACTGCCGCGCGGCCTCGAGGTCCTGGCGCACCTTCTCGGCCTCAATGCGCTTGTTCTCCTCTTGATAGACCTTCCACTCGCGGTCCCAGTCGCTGTAGATCATCCAGACCGTGACCAGGAGCGCGGCGACGCTGCTCCAGAGGAAGACCCGGTTGAGCCGCGGGATATTATAGATGTGTTGCGTTTCGGGCTGGTTGCGCATGGCTCAGAAGTTGATCCACGGGGTGGCGACGAAGTATTTGAGGTTCACGATCCAGCGCAGATACATCTTCAGCGGCATGGTGAACATCGTCAGGAACAGGAGAATCACAACACTGTAGCGCGCCCAGCCGAGTTGCTGATAGAGCTTGCGGCACCGCGTCTTCGCCAGCAGGCCGGGCAGCACGAGGTAGTAGAAACCGAGCGCGACGAGTCCGGGGAACTCCCGCTTCAGGCAACGGCCGAAGTTGCCCAGGTCCTCCCACGGCAGCTTCGATTGAACGTCGGGCAATCCCTGGCCGAACCACTCGATGCCCGTGGCGGCGTAGAGCTTGTTGTAGAAGAGCTTGATCCAGACGAACTCGCTGAGGTTGACGTTGTTGAGCGCGACGACCTTGTGCGGCGTCCACTCCTCGAACGGCCCGAAGAAGTTCCAGCCCGGCCCGCGCAGGATGGTGCCGGTGATGATGAGGAAAATCCAGAGCACGTAGAAGCCGAAGAAGAACGTGCCGATGGCCAGGCGGCGTTCCTTGAAGCTGAAGTAGCCCTGCGCCTTCACGTTCACGTCCACGTAGGGGATCGCGCACAGGCCGAGGATGATGATGCACGGCAACACCACGCCCGCATACCACGGGTCGAAATAGACCAACATCTCCTGCAGGCCGAGGAAATACCACGGCGCCTTCGACGGGTTCGGCGTGTTGCCGGGGTTCGCGGGCCGTTCCAACGGCGCGGGCACTGTCAGCGACCACACGACCAGCGCCACCGTGCACAGGATCACCGCGATGAACTCGATATACACGAGGTCGGGCCACACCCACGTCTTCTGGTCGCTGAGCGACTTTTCCTCCGGCGCGCCACCTTCCTCCATCCGCTTGTCGTTTTGCACCGCCTGGATCATCGCGATCCAGAGGAACAGCGGGAACGTGTAGAGCATGATGACGATGGGCGCGTTGTCGGCCTTCTTCAGGATGAGGCCGGCGTAGGGATCGTTGAAGCCGATCCACAGGAACGCCGTCACGCCGAGCAGCACCAGCGCAAGGAACCATTTCGTCCACACCCACCGCAGCCGCAGCGCCACGAAACACAGCACGATGGTCAGCGTGAACGAAAGCCACGGGGTCGCGAGGATGTCAATGAGGTGTTTGATCGTATCGAGCATGGTCAGGAAAACTCGAAACTCGAAACTCGAAACTCGAAAGAAACTCGAAACTCGAAAGAAACTCGAACCTCGAAAGTGACGGCTGCCGGCCTTCGGGTGGCTGGACTTCTTTCGACTTTCGACTTTCGACTTTCGGGTTTCATAACGGTCCGCTGATGCCGCCATCCTTGCGGATACGCCAGAAGTGCATCGCCATCAACGTCGCCGCGGCGAGCGGGATGCCGACACAGTGCAGCACATAAAAACGGTTCAACGTGATGCCGCCCAGTTCCTTCGCGCCGATCAGGATGAACCGCGCGTCGTCGCCGGGATGGATCAGCGGCACGCCGCCGATGCGCAGGAATTCCGAGAACGGCCCCGCCACGCCGGCCACCGGCGTTGCCTTGGCCATGTTCGAGCCGACGGTGATGGCCCAGATCGCGAGCTGGTCCCACGGCAGCAGATAGCCGGTGAACGAGAGCAGGAACGTCAGCACCAGCAGGATGACGCCGATGACCCAGTTGAACTCGCGCGGCGGCTTGTAGCTGCCGGTCATGAACACGCGGAACATGTGGAGCATCACCATGATCACCATCGCGTGCGCGCCCCAGCGGTGCATCTCGCGCATGATGCCGAACGGCACCACGTTGGCCATGTCCTTCATGTCCGTGTAGGCGTTCTCCACCGTCGGCCGGTAGTAGAACATCAGCAGCACGCCCGTCAGCGTCAGCACCAGGAAGAGGAAGAAACTCAGCCCGCCTGCGCACCACGTGAAACGCAGCCGCACGCTGCTGCTGCGCACCTTCGTCGGGTGCAGGTGCAGGAACACGTTGCCGAGCACCACCAGCACGCGCTTGCGGTCGGTGTTCGGGATGCCGACGCGGAAGATGGACCGCTTGACCTGGCCCTCGTTCCAGTTCTCCTTCGCGCGGTCGCGCCACTGTTTGAATCGAAGATATAGCGACATGCTTGTCCGGCTTTCAGTTCAGGGTTCCATCACACCAACACATAGCTCTGCGCGTTGTCCCACTCCCCTTTTTCCTGCTCAAACAAAATGCTCCGGTCCACCATCAGGTTGCCCTCGTCGGAGAGCCAGATCTTGCAGCGGCGCAACGGCGTCGGCGCCGGGCCTTCGAAATTGATGCCGGCAAGCTGCCCGCCCTTCGGGCCGCGGAAGCCGGAGCCGTGGCAGGGGCACTTGAACTTGTTCTCGTTCTCCGCCCAGTTCGGCGTGCAACCGAGATGCGTGCACATCACGTTCAGCGCCACGATCTTCTCGGCGTCGCGGACGATCCAGAACTTCTCCGGCTTGAACGTCTCGTCCACGCCGTTGGGCGGATACTTGTCCGGCGGGCCGACGTTGAAGACCTGCGAACGCTCGAAGTTCACGCGTGGCACGAGGAAGAAGAACATCGTGCTCGACCCGCCGGCGAGCATCGCCGTGAACGTCGCCCATCCAAGGCCCAGCGTCGTGAAGAACTTCGACCGCGGCATCGGCTCGCCGACCTTGCGGTCCTTGTATTTGGCGAGGATCTGCTCACGGCCCGGATAGGCCGTCGTCTCCGCCGGCCGCGTTTCGTTTTCCGTCTCCGTTGTCATGGCTTCTTTGTCTTGCGCGCTTTCAACACTGCGATGGCCGCCTGGCGGACGCGATAATCCGCGTCCTCGCGGCTGAGTTTGTCGAACAAAGCATCCTGTTTGGCAATCTTCAAGTTGCCAAGAAGTGTGACCGCCGCCACGCGGTAGTCGCCACGCTCTTCCGCCGTCGGCAACGGCGCGCGCTTGGCGAGATAATCCGCCTCGACGAGCTGCTCCAGCACCGGCGCCGCCTCCGGCTGCCCGTGCCGCGCCAGCGCCAACGCCGCGTTCCAGCGCACGAACGGGTCGTCGTCGCCCAGCGCCACCCGCAACACCGCGTCGGTCTCCGCGGACGGAAAACTGCCCAGCGCCCACGCGGCCGTCAGCCGCACGGCGCGCTCGTTGCTCCTGGCCAGCCGCAACAGCACTGGCAGCGCGCGCTCGTCCTCCATCATCGCCAGTGCCTTCATCGCGGCGATGTGCGTGCCGTCCTGGCTGTTCTGGGCGCGCGGTTCGGCGGCGTCCAGCAACGCAGGCACCGCCGCCTTGTCACCCACCATCCCCAGCACCAGCGCGAGATACTGCCGGACCTTCCAGTCACCGCGCGCTCCCGCTTCCTCAAAGATGATCAACAGCTTCTTCGCCAGCGCCGGATCCTCCCGCAGCAACTCCGCGCGCCGGCCATTCAACTCCTGCGTCATGTCGAAGATGCCCTGCCAGCGTTTGGACTCCTCTATATAATTAAGGAGGCCCCGCGCCCCCAGCTCGCTCGGGCTGGCCCGCAACGCCGAGAGGTAGCTCGTCACGTCGCGCCGCTCGAACGTCATCCACCGGAACACCATCACCAACCCGACGCACAACGCCACGATGAGCATCGGCACCACGAAGAATTGCACCGTCACGACCAGCCATGTCGGCCGCTGTTCGCCTGTCTCCATCACCCCGTTTGCCCCGGAAATCTGGTGAGTCTCCGCCATGTCAGCCAACTTTGCTCCCCTTATCCGAAAGGTTCCCTGCCGTCTCAAATCGTTCCTCGCCGCCCGGTTCGTTGCGCATGAAAATCTCCGCCCGCTTCCCCTCGTCTTTCACCTGGTGCGCCGACCGCGGCGTCGTCTTCAACTCGTGCGGCATCACCGGCGCGAGGTTGGTGATCGGCGCCGGCACCCAGATGGCGTCCTTGTCGCACACGATCTCGCAGAGCCGGCAGCTCACGCACGGTTTCGGGTCCACCTCGGCCACCTTGTAGTGCGAGTCCGGCTCCGTCGGATGCGGCACGAGCTTGATGCAGTCGAACGGGCAGATGTCCACGCAGAACTCGCAGCCGGTGCAGTTGTCCACGTCCACGACGGCCTTCGGGATGTCCTTCGGCTTCATGCCCTGCACGATCTCGCCGAACTGGTTCTCGATCGCCGACACGGGGCAGTAGATGGCGCACACGCCGCACTCGATGCAGCCTTCGGGATGGATCGTGTAGAGTTTCTTTTTCGCGCCGCTGATCGTGTCGGTGGGACACTTCAACTCGCACACGCTGCAACCAATGCATTTGTCAGTGATGAAATACGGCATCGGACAAACCCGCTCTCGTTAAACCGTTGACGACATCATGGCGTTACGTTAATTGAAATCCCGGCGCGCCGCCCCAGTGGCAGGCGCGGCGCAAGCTAGCACAGCGACTTTTTCAGCCGCAACTGAAAACTCAAAAACCAGCGATGCCCAAGCGACGCTCCATCCCGCGCAAAGCGATCTACCGGCTCTCGGTCTATCTCCGCTGCCTGGAGCGGCTGAAGGAAAACGCCATCAAGTCGGTCTCCTCGGAGGCCCTCGCGACGGCCGCCGGCGTCGCGCCGCCGCAGTTGCGCAAGGACCTGACCTACTTCGGCCAGTTCGGCACCCGCGGCCTCGGCTACGACGTGGAAACGCTCGCGCGCCGGATCCGCGACACGCTGGGCACCACCCATCTGCAGCCCGCCGTGCTGGTCGGCGCCGGCAACCTCGGCGCGGCTCTCATGGCCTATCGTGGGTTCGCGCCGGCCGGCTTCGAGATTCTCGCCGGCTTCGATGAGGTCCCCCGCCGCCGCGGCCAGCGGCCGCCGCAGCCGGTCCTGCCGATGAACCGGCTGAAGGATTTCGTGCGCGCCCGCCACATCAAGATCGCCATCATCACCGTCCCCGCCGCGGCCGCGCAGGACGTGGCCAACCAGCTCATCCGGGCCGGCATCACCGGCATCCTCAACTTCGCCCCGCTGGTCCTCCACGTCCCCGAGCACGTCACCGTCAACAACGTCAACGTCGCCATCGAACTGGAGAACCTCTCCTACTTCATCAAAGGATAGGGCTACTTCTTCTTCGGGTTCGAGGGATGCGTGACCTGGATCACCTGTTTCGCGGTGATCTGGTTGCCCTCGCCGCGGCCGTAGATCACGCGCACGATGTTTCCCGCTTTGAACTCTTCCGGTTTCTTCGGCTGGCTCTTGTCACCGAAGATGGTTGCTGCCGTGACGAAGAACTTGAACTCCTCGCCTTTCTTCGTCCGGATGAGGATGTGGCTGGAATCCACGCTGACGACGTTGCCGATGCGTTCGTGAGTCTTCTGGGAGGCGGGCTTCTTGGGAGCCGCGGCGCGCACCTCGCTCACCGTGGCCGGCAGCGCCGCCAGCAACATCGCACCGGACACGACGAACACGAGATGGCGGATTCTCTTCATCGCCGACCGACGAGCCGTCTCACTTTCCGAACAACTCCATGATCCGGTCGTCCATGCGCACGTTGAACACGCGCCAGGTTCCGGCCGGCCGGTAGAACGTGATCTGCCACGCAACAGGGGCGCGCTCCGAGCGCGTCAGGTAGGTCATTTGGCAGAGGTTCTTGCCCACATGCTGCACCTTCACAAGCTCATACCCAAGGACCGGCCCGTAGCCTTGCACCAGTTCCTCGGCGCGTTGTTGCAGCTTGCCCACATCCTCGACCTGGTCGGCGATGCGGCTGCCCTTGAGCAATTCCTGGTAGGCGGGCTTGATCTGGCCGGCCTTGAGTTGCTCGAAAAACGCCGCGCACATCTGCGCCGCTTCCGGCGGCGCCTCGTCCGCCCGCAGCGGCATCGCCAGCATCAACGCAACCGCGAAACTGAACGCGAGTCTCATGTCCGCCTCACGCCTCCCCCAGCAGTTTCGCCACCTGCTCCTTCGCGCCCTTCACGATCGGCCTTCCGTGGGCGAAGGTCATCATCTCGAATTCCAGGTCGAGCAGCTTCCGCAGCGACTGGCGCGACTGTTGCGGGTCTTTGGAATACTTGTCCGGCAGGAACGCCAAGCCGCCCAGCGATTCCATGTTCACCAGCGCGTCGCCCATGAACAAGATGCCGCCGTTCTTCGGCGTGTAGAACGCCGACTCGCCTGCGGCGGCTCCGGGCAGGTGGATCACTTGCAGGCCCGCCGTCAGCGTGTCGCCGTCGGCGAAGGTCCGCACCTTCGTCTTCTTCAACTCCGGCGCCGCATCGCGGTGCGCCCAGATCTCCAGGTGCAACCGTTGGTGATACCACACCGACCCGCGCTCGTGGTTGCCGTTGGTCAGCAACACCACCGCGCGGTCGGCCCGCGCCGCCACCAGGTCCAGCGCGTTCATCGTCAGCGGCACCGGATCTATCAGCGCCGCCTCCTCCTCATCACGCCACGCGGCGCAGGAGAGATCCGTCTTGATCTCCTCTGAAAAGGCCTCCCAGTAAAACGCGCCGGGAGCAAACCGTTGAACCTCAGCCACTGGCTTCATTGACATTGGCATTTTGCCTCCTTGATTAGCCCGATCATCCCTTCGGGCATGATTCGATCTTCGGCCGTGTAATGATTGTTGCCGATCCCTTCACGATCTCTGTCTGGCACGCCAGCCGCAGCGTGCGCGAATAACCATCCAGTTGCATTTCCTCGATCCTCGTCCGTGGCGTCAGGTTGTCCATGCCGTCCAGCACCTCAATCACGCATGTGCTGCACAAACCGGACCCCAGGCAATTCAACCACTGGTGAACGCCCTCGTAAACCGGAATCTGGTTCGCCTTCGCCACCCGCATCAGGTTCGCGTGCGCGCCAACCTCGAACTCTTTGTTCTCAAAATGGAATCTGACGGTCGGCATCCTGCCGGATTTGTTTACGCGAAGCCCCGCCAGATGGCAAATGGAAAAGCCGGCGCGCCGACGCGCCACGACCGTGATCCCCGCTTATGAAAAACGGGTGCCACGCCAAGTTGGCATAAGCCGGGGTGGCGTTGGTTGGGGGAGATGGGGCCGGGAAGGTCGGAGGAGTGGGCTGCCACGGGGGGCGAGACAAAGAACCCTAAAAAAGTCCAAAATAGATGTTGACGACACTGAACAACCTGCTAAAGTCCGCGCGTCGCCAAAACTAAAAGGAGCTACCAGACATGAAGAAGGTCTTAACGTTGGCAGTGATTCTGTGCAGCAGCACGGCGTTCAGCGCGCCGCTCATCGTTGACTCGTTCAACTTCGGAAACCCCGGCATTTTTTATGCGGGCGTCCCGGCGGCTCCCACCACGATAGGCCCGGTCACCGAAACCCTCCTCACGGAAGTGATTGGCGGAACGCGCAAGTCCACGCTCGCGGTCAACACGTTTGCGGGTGGCGTGATCTCGCTCTCCACCTTCAGCGGCGTGCTGAATCACAGCAATCCAGCCGGCGGTGATTCGGATGCCACCTTCCTGTATGACAACTTCAGCAATATTGACTTCACGCAAGGCGGCGCCAACACCTTCATCCAGGCAGTGTTCATCTCGACCGACCTGGGCACGGTGCTGGATATAACGCTGGACGACGGCGCCAATTCGAACACGCAGTCCATCACGGCTCCTGCGGGCGGCGCTCAGTCGCTCTATTTCAACCTCACCGCGTTTTCAGGCGCGGGTGTTGACGTGACCAGCGTGGACAAAGTCACAGTCAAGATCAGCGGACCGTCCGCCCTCGACTCCCGGCTTGATTTCGTGGAAACGTCCCCCACGGTGGTCCCGGAGCCTGGCACCATGGGGCTGATGAGCCTGGGCTTGCTCGCCTTGGCCCGTCGCCGCCGCTAAGCACCGCACACAATCGGGTATCTCCTTTAGCGAAACCCGGCCACGTCAATGTGGCCGGGTTTTGTTTTTGGAGGCAGCAAGCTGCATCCTGCCGCGTCCGCCGTTTCTTGCCTCTTGTGGCGGGAGGTCGCGCCGCTATAATCACAAGGCCATGTCCGTGATTGCAGAGAACCTTGAGAAGATCCATGCCCGCATCGCCTCTGCGGCGGGGCGGGTGGGGCGGGATCCGTCGGGCGTCCTGCTCGTGGCTGTGAGCAAGAAGTGTCCGCCGGAGTGCGTGCGCGCGGCGGTGGAGGCGGGGCAGGCGACATTTGGCGAGAGCCGCGTGCAGGAGGCGAAGGCGAAGGTTTCGCACCTGTCCGGCAGCCTGCATTGGCATCTCATCGGGCATCTCCAGACCAACAAGGCGCGCGATGCCGTCGAGCTTTTCGAGATGATCCAATCGGTGGACAGCGTGCGGCTGGCGCGGGAGCTGGATAGATGGGCCGAGCGCGCCGGCAGGAGGATGGCGGTGTTGCTGGAGTGCAACGTGTCGGGTGAGGGCAGCAAGTTCGGGTTCAAGCCGGACGAGGTGGGCGCGGTGTTGCCGGAGTTGAACGCGATGCAGCGGCTGGAGATCCGCGGGCTGATGACGATGGCGCCGTTCTTCAAGGACCCGCAGCAGGCCCGCCCGGCCTTTCGCGCGCTGCGCGAGCTTCGCGAGCGGTTGCAGCAACAGCAGGGCATCCCGCTGCCGGAGCTTTCGATGGGGATGACGAACGATTTCGAGGTGGCGGTGGAGGAGGGCGCCACCGTCGTGCGCATCGGCACGGCGATTTTTGGCGAAAGCCGGGGGGCGGTTTGCGAGCGAGGTGAGCCGGATGCATGAGCCGGCCGCTGGTTTTCTACTGGCAGCGGCGAAACGGTTGTGCTACCAACGGCGGACCGTGATTGTTTCCACATTTACACGGAGGTGTTTCGTTGTTTTGTGTGTGTGCGGCTGGAGCGTGTTGAGCGCATCCGGCCAGGGACCGGTGTCGTCCGGCGCGGCAAAGCCGCTGCCGCAGTCAGCCGCGGCGAAACCGGCGGTGAAGATCGAGGTGGCTGAGGACGGTTCGCTGCGGATGGATGAGGCGACGCGGATTGCGTATGCGGACAAGGACGTGGTGGTCACGGCGGGCGATGTGCGGTTGACGGCGGATCACTTGCGCTACAACACCGAGACGCGCGACGTGTGGGCGGAGGGCAACGTCCGGCTCTACAGCAGCGGCAGCCAGTGGATGGGCGAGTCGCTCTACTACAACTTCGACACGCAGAAGACGATCTTCGGCAAGTTCCGGATTTTTTCCTATCCGTGGTTTGTGAGGGGGCAGGAGGCGGAGAAGGTGGGGCCGAAATACGTCATCAAGGACGGGTTCATCACCACCTGCGACTATCCCGACCCGCACTGGACGTTCAAGGCCAAGGCCATCGAGTTCCATCCGGATGACAAGATCGTGGCGCGCGGGGTGACGCTGCGCGTGGGTGACGTGCCGGTGTTTTACCTGCCTTACATCAGCAAGTCGCTGAAGGAGAAGCGCAGCGCCTTCGAGTTTGAGCCGGGCATGACGAGCCGGTTCGGCGCCTACTTGCTCACGAGCTACAACTGGTTTGTGGATCCCGGGTTGAAGGGGACGGTTCACGCGGATTACCGCAGCAAGCGCGGGTTCGCCACCGGTGCGGACGTCAAGTATCGCGATCCGGTGTTCGGGCACGGCGACCTGCGGACTTACGCGTTGTATGACAACAAGCCGAACAGCCAGAGCACGACCAATCCGTTCGAGGACGTGCCGAAGGAGCGTTACCGGGTCTGGTGGCGCGACAAGACGGTGCTGCGCGAGGACATGATGTTGAAGGTGGACCTCAAGAAGCAAAGCGACTCGCGGGTCATCGAGGATTTCTACCGGGGCGAATACCGGCGCGAGGCCCAGCCGATCAGCAACATCGAGGTTTCGAAGTATGATCCGGGCTACATGATCTCGGCGCTGGCGCGGCCGCAGATGAATTCTTTCTACAGCACCACCGAGCGGCTGCCGGACTTGGCCATTGACATCAAGCGCCAGCAGCTTTTCGGCTCGCCGGTGTATTACGAGAGCGAGCTGAGCGTGGCGCACCTGAGCAGGAAATACTCCAACATCCTCACCAACAGCCTGGCGAACCTGAACGACTTCAACGCGACGCGGTTTGACTGGCTGCACCAGCTTTCGTATCCGCAGATGTATTTCGGCTGGCTGTCGGTGGTCCCGCGCGTCGGCGTGCGCGAGACGTGGTATGGCCGCTCGCCGACCGGCTACGACACCTTCGGCAACTACGTGGACGGCGGCGGCCCGCAGACGCGGATGACTTTCCCGATGGGGCTGGAGACTTCGTTCAAGCTGTCCCGCGTTTACGACGTCAACAGCGACTTCTGGAACGTCCATGGCTTGCGGCACATCGCCCAGCCGGTGGTGGACTTCACCTATGTGCCGCAGCCCAACGTGCCGCCGTCGGAGCTTTACCAGTTCGACACGACGGGCCGCTACAGCCGCAACATGCGCACGACGCGGTTGCTGCCCAACGATTTCCCCGCGTTTGACCAGATTGACGCGATAGACCACATGACGACCGCGCGCGCGGGGGTTCGCAACAAACTGCAGACCAAGCGCGACGGCCAGACGGTGGACTTCGTGAGCCTCAACACGTATGGCGAGTTCCGGGCCAGCCCCTACGACGGCCAGCGCAGCCTCAGCGACGTCTATTTCGAACTCGAATCGCAGCCGCTGAGCTGGGTGGCGTTTGATCTCGACAGCCGTCTCTCGACGAAAGGCGAATTGAGCGAACTCAACGCCGCCATCCGCTTCATCAAGGAGCGCCAGTGGGAGATCGCCTTCGCGCGCCGCTACATCAAGGACAACGACTTTTTCTACGGCGGCGACAGCGACTTCTACGTGCTCTCGACGCACTGGGTGCTCACCGAGAACTGGGCCGTCCGCACCCTCCATGCGTTCGAGGCGGACAGCACCACGCTTTACGAGCAGGAATACCAACTGATCCGCGACTTCCACGACTGGGAGGCTTCGCTGCGGTTCCGCCACCAACAGAATCCGGGCGGCAGCAGCGAATTTGAGGCTTTGGTGGTCTTTCGGCTGAAGGCTTTCCCCGAAACATCGGTGGACTTCGGCCTCTGACCTGACCGGATTGCAGCAACCTCCCCCATGAAACTATCCATCATCGGCACGGGTTACGTGGGCCTTGTCACCGGCGCTTGTTTCGCTGAGAAAGGCCACGATGTCACCTGTGTGGACAACGACCCCGCCAAGGTCGCCCTCTTGCGCGGCGGCGGCATCCCCATCTACGAGCCGGGCCTGGAGGACATCATCCGCCGCAACGTCGCCGCCGGCCGTCTGCGCTTCAGCGACAGCATCGCCGAGGGCGTCCGCCACGGGCAGGCCGTCTTCGTGGCCGTGCCCACGCCGCCGCGGCCCGACGGCTCCGTCGAGATGCGCTTTGTCGAGAAGGTCGCCCGCGATATCGCCGGGGCCATGACCGAATACCGCATCGTCGTGGACAAGAGCACCGTCCCCGTCAAGACCGGCCTCAAGGTCGCCGACACCATCAAGCGCTACAACAAGGCCGGCGTCGAGTTCGATGTCGTCAGCAACCCCGAGTTCATGCGCGAAGGCTGCGCGGTCCAGGACCAGATGAACCCCGACCGCATCGTCGTCGGCGTCACCAGCCAGCGTCCCGTCCCGGCGATGAAGGAGGTTTACGGGCCGTTCAACGCGCCCCTCATCATCACCGATATCAACTCCGCCGAACTCATCAAGCACGCCTCCAACTCCTTCCTCGCCCTGAAGATCTCCTACGCCAACGCCCTCTCCGCCATCTGCGAGTGCAGCCACGCCAACATCGAGCAGGTCGTGGACGGCGTCGGCTTCGACAAGCGCATCGGCCGGGCCTTCCTCAACGCCGGCATCGGCTACGGCGGCTCCTGCTTCCCGAAGGACATCTCCGCCTTCATCGCCATCGCCGAGGAACTCGGCTGCGACTTCCGCCTGCTCAAGGAAGTCCAGCGCATCAACGCCGACCAGCTCCATCGCTTCGTCAAAAAGATCCGCGAGACGCTCTGGGTCCTCAACGACAAGGTCATCGCGGTCTTTGGCCTGGCCTTCAAGCCCAACACCGACGACGTGCGCTCTTCGCCGGCGATTGACCTCGTCCACGCCCTCCAGCGCGAAGACACCGCCATCCGCGCCTACGACCCGCAGGGGATGGAGAAGGCCCGGGAGATCCTCAAGAACGTCACCTTCTGCGGCGACCCCTACGAGGCCGCCAAGGGGGCCGACGCCATCGTCCTGGCCACCGAGTGGGACGAGTTCAAGAGCCTCGACTACGCGCGCATCAAGGGCCTCATGACCCACCCGATCTTCTTCGATGGGCGCAACCAGCTCGACCCGGCGAAGATGACCGCCCTCGGCTACACCTACAAGAGCATCGGCAGATGATTCAGGATTTATGAGTTATGAGTTCTGATTTCCGAAAAATCATAAATCAGAAATCCTAAATCAGGAATATGCCTGACTACCTCATCACCGGCGGCGCGGGCTTCATCGGCGGCCACATCGCCGAGCGGCTTGTGCGCGACGGCAAATCGGTCCGTGTCCTCGACGATTTTTCCAGCGGCAAGGAATCCAACCTCGCGCCGTGTGCCGGCCGCGTCGAGATCATCCGCGGAGACTTGCGCGATCCGGCCATGGTCGCGCGCGCCGTCGCGGGGGTCCGCGTCGTCTTCCACCTCGCCGCCATCCCCAGCGTGCCGAGGTCCGTCGCCGATCCGGTGAGCACGCACGACGTCAACGTCACCGGCACGCTCAACCTCCTCGTTGCCGCGCGCGACGCGGGCGTGAAGCGTGTTGTGTTCAGCAGCTCCTCCGCTGTCTATGGCGAAACGCCCGAACTGCCCAAGCGCGAGGACAT
>JACRKA010000229.1 GCA_016219905.1 Verrucomicrobiota bacterium | reverse complement strand
TCATCATCGGCCGCTACAGCGCCACGCGGACCATTGAAAGGCGCGTTTATCGCTACGCCTCGTGACCATGGTAACAAACTCGAAATCCGAAATCCGAAATCCGAAGGAAACTCGAAATCCGAAATCCGAATCGCGGATGTCTCCGGAATGCGTTTCGACATTCGACCTTCGAGTTTCGGATTTGTTTCGGATTTCGAGTTTCGGATTTCGGATTTTCTGAAAATGGACGCCGCCTTTATCGCACTCACCATCATCACGCTGGTCGGCGCCCTTTGGGCGGTGACGCTGCGGAATCTCGTGCGCGGCGTCCTCTCGCTCGTTTTGTTCTTCCTCGGCATCGCGGGCTTCTTCTTCTACCTGCGCGCCGATTTCGTCGGTTGGGTGCAACTGCTCATCTACGTCGGCGCGGTCGCCATCCTCATGCTTTTCGCCATCATGCTCACGCGGAACATCACCGGCGACATGGAGGACGAGAGCGTCTTCAGCGCGCGCTGGGTCAGCGGCATCATCATTGCCACCGCCGTCGGCGCGGTTCTCTGGGCCGCCATCAGCCGCAACCCGTCGCTGCCGGCGACGCCGCAGGCGAACGCCGTGAGCACATCGCTTGAGATCGGCCGCAAGATGATGACCGACTGGGTGATCCCGTTCGAGGTCGTGTCGCTGCTCCTGACGGCGGCAATGGTTGGCGCCATCGTTATCGCGATGGAGAAGATCAAGGAGGAGGAATGAGAAACTCGAAAGTCGAAACTCGAAAGTCGAAAGAAAGCCGAAGGCCGAAAGCCGAAACGGCCTTCTCGGCTCCCGGCTTCGGCACTCGAGCTTCGAGTTTCTTTCGGATTTCGAATTTCGAGGTTTCGGATTTCCCCTCATGAACCCTCTCGCCAACCTCCTCGCGCTCTCCAGCGTCATCTTCGCCATCGGCCTGTTCGGCGCGATCACGCGGCGCAACGCCATCGTGGTGTTGTTCTCCATCGAGATCATGTTCAACGCCGCCAACCTGAGCCTCGTGGCGTTCTGGCGTTACAGCCCGCACCCGGAACAGCTTGGCGGCCTGATGTTCGCCATCTTCGGCATCGCCATCGCCGGCGCGGAAGCCGCCGTCGGCCTGGCGCTGGTGATTGTGATTTACCGCTACTACAAGTCGGTCCAGGTGGACCGCATGACATCGTTGAGAGGATAGATGCACGAGACACCCTGGATTGTTCGCTATCTCTGGCTGATCCCGGCGCTGCCGTTCCTGGCGGCGGGCGTCAGCGCGCTGCTCCGGCAGCGCCATCGCGAATGGTCCGCGGGCCTGGCCATCGGCGCCATCGCGTCCTCGACGATGCTGTCGTTCTGCGCGCTGGCGGCCTCGATCAAATACGCCGGCCACGGTCACGAGGTCACGCGCTGGATGACGGAGTTCACGTGGTTCAGCTACGGCACGACCGCGCTGAAGATGGGTTTCGTGCTCGATCCGCTGACGGCCGCGATGGTGGCGATGGTGAGCTTCGTCTCGATGCTCATCTTCATCTACTCGGTCGGCTACATGGGCCATGACAAGAACTTCACGCGGTTCTTCACGTTCCTGTCGCTCTTCGCCGGCGCGATGCTGGGGCTGGTCGTCGCCAACAACCTGCTGCTCTTCTTCATCTGCTGGGAACTGGTCGGCCTCGCCAGCTACCTGCTCATCGGCTTCTGGTATCACCGGCCCAGCGCCGCCGCCGCGGCCAAGAAGGCGTTCGTCACCACCAAGATCGGCGACCTCGGCTTCTTCGCCGGCCTCATCTGGCTCTACTTCGCCACCGGCACGCTTCAGTTCTACACGCCGGAGCACAACGGCGCGCTGGAACAGGCAGGCGCGCTCGCAAAGCTGCCGGGCCTCATGGGCGTGACGCTCGCCGGCACCCTCGCGCTCCTCATCTTCTGCGGCGCGGTCGGCAAGTCCGGCCAGTGGCCGCTGCACGTCTGGCTGCCCGACGCGATGGAAGGCCCGACCCCCGTCAGCGCGCTCATCCACGCCGCGACGATGGTCGCGGCGGGCGTGTTCCTCGTCGGGCGCGTCTATCCGTTGTTCGAGGCCGACACGGGCCACAACGCGCTGATGGTGGTGACGTGGATCGGCGCGTTCACGGCGCTGATGGCCTCGACCATCGCCGTGGCGCAGAACGACATCAAACGCATCCTCGCCTACTCCACCGTGAGCCAGCTTGGCTACATGATGATGGGCCTCGGCGTCGGCGGGTTCGTGGCGGGCATCTTCCACCTGCTGACGCACGCGTTCTTCAAGGCGCTGCTGTTCATGGGCAGCGGCTCGGTCATCCACGGCTGCCACGATGAACAGGACATCTTTAAGATGGGCGGCGTGAAGAAACACATGCCCGTGACCTTCTGGACGTATCTCATCGGCACGCTGGCGCTCGCAGGAATCTTCCCGTTCGCGGGCTTCTGGTCGAAGGACGAGATTCTCGCCGACGCGTTCCGCTGGGGCAGCAAGGGGCCGTATGTGCTTGCCACGGTCGCGGCGTTCCTGACCGCGTTCTACATGTGGCGGCAGGTTTGCCTCGTGTTCTTCGGCGAGTATCGCGGCAGCAAGGCCCACGCCGACCACAAGGGCGTCGGTCACGAGGAAGCCGAAGGCCATCACAACGAGTCGCACGCGGAGCCGCACGAAAGCCCGGCGGTGATGACGTTGCCGCTGGTTGTGCTGGCGGTCTTCAGCGCCGTGGTCGGCTTCGTCGGGATTCCCGGCGAGCACAACTGGATCCACCACTTCCTCGCGCCGGGCCACGAGTCGCACGGTGTGAACTGGCTCGTCGCCGGCCTCTCGACGCTTGTGGCGCTGGCCGGCATCGGCATTGGCCATTTGCTCTATGGCGTGAAGCCGCTCGCGGCGGACGAGCCGGATCCGTTGAAGGCGAAGCTCGGCAAGCTGCGCGATTTCCTCCGCGACAAGTGGTATTGGGACGAGATCTACGAGGCGACCGTCGTGCGCGCGACCAACGTCGCGGGCATCGCGGTGGATTTGTTTGACCGTCTGCTCGACGGGCTGACGGTCTGTTGCGGCTTCCTGACGCGCGGCCTCTCGCAGATCAACTATCGGTTCGACGAATGGGCCATCAACCTCGGCTTTGACGGCGGCTGCGGCACGGTGCGCGTGGTGGGCTGGACGCTCGCCGCGCTCCAAAACGGCCGCGTGCAGGCGTATCTGCGGCTGGTCGCCGTCGCGGCGGCCGCGCTGGCTGCATGGTTTTTCCTGATCTGACCCGATGCAAGACCCCCATCACATCCTGAGCCTGCTGACCTTCACGCCGCTGATCGGCGCGCTGGTGATCGCACTCCTGCCGAAACGCTTCGAGGCCGAGGCGCGGCGGGTGGCGTTGCTGGCGGGAGTGATCGCGCTGGCGCTGGCGTTGCTGACGGTGGCGAAGTTCGACCGCGGCACGGACGGGATGCAGCTCGTCGAGAAGTTCGCGTGGATTCCGGCGATTGACGTGGACTACCACGTCGGCGTGGACGGCCTGAGCATCCTGATGGTGCTGTTGACGGCAGTCCTCATCCCGTTCGCGCTGCTGGCGTCCGCGCCCATCGCGAAACACGTCCGCGCCTACTACGCGCTGATGCTGACGACGCAGGCCGGCCTGTTCGGCGTGTTCACGGCGCTGAACTTCTTCCACTGGTTCATCTTCTGGGAGGCGGGGCTGATCCCGGTCTTCTTCCTCATCAAACTCTGGGGCAGCGACGGCGCGGAGAAGGCGGCGCTGAAGTTCTTCCTCTACACGCTGGTAGGCAGCGTCACGCTGCTGCTGGCGTTCCAAGTCATCTATCTTGCCACGGGCACATGGGACTTCATCACGTTGCGCGAACTGGCCGCGAAAGCAGAGATCGGCACGCGCGTCGCGGCGCTGCTGGGGCAACTCGGCCTGCACGTGACGCCGGAGCGCGCGGGCGCGCTGCTGTTCTTCGGCGCGTTCCTCGGCTTCGCGATCAAGGTGCCGGTATGGCCGCTGCACACATGGCTGCCCGACGCCTATACGAAGGCGCCGGCCGCCGTCACGATGGTGTTGACTGGCGTCCTCTCGAAGATGGGCGTTTATGGCCTGCTGCGGATCATCCTGCCGATCTTCCCCGGCGAGGTCGCCGCCTACGCGACGCCGCTGGCGTGGCTGGCCATGCTGACGATCGTGTTCGGCGCGCTCGCGGCCATCGCGCAACTCGACCTGAAGCGGATGATCGCCTATTCCTCGGTGAACCACCTCGGCTACTGCCTGCTCGGCATCGCGGCGGTGGCGCACGCGACGGGCGCGGGCAACGCGTCGGCGACGGTGAACTGGGTTAACGAGAAAGCCTGCGCGCTCAACGGCGCGATCTTCCAGATGTTCAACCACGGCATCACCGCCGCGGCATTGTTCATGATGATCGGCTTCATCGAGGACCGCACGGGCCGGCGCGGCATCGAGGACTTCGGCGGCCTGCGCGCCGTCGCGCCGGTGTTCGCGGGCCTGTTCGGCATCAGCGCGATGGCCTCGATCGGCCTGCCGGGCCTCAACGGCTTCATCGGCGAGTTCATGATTTTCAAGGGCGCGTGGCCGGTCATCACGCCGTTCGCGGCGGTGTCGCTCATCGGCTTGGTGGCGACGGCGGTTTACCTTCTGACGTTCATCCAGCGCGTCTTCGCCGGGCCGTTGAACGAGCGTTGGGCGAAGTTCCCCGACCTGAGCCGGCGCGAACTGCTGGCGACCGCGCCGCTGGTGGCGCTGATGTTCGTGGCGGGCCTCTGCCCCGCGCCGTTCATCAACCTGACCAACACGGCGGCGGTGAAACTGGTCGTGTTGTTCCAGCCGGCCGCGCAGGCTGTGGCGGGGCAATCTGATGCGGTGAAAGCGACCGCCGATTCTTGCCGGCCTGAAGGGCCGGCAGTAAATCAGCCCAGGGCAAGCGAGTCCGCGAGCGCCGCCTTGGGTAAACGCGCAAACAAAGATGGCCGCCCTGAAAG
>JACRKA010000228.1 GCA_016219905.1 Verrucomicrobiota bacterium | reverse complement strand
GTTGTTCACTGGCCAGCAGATGAGCCAGGGAGAGGCGCTGATGGGATTTGGCATGGCGGCGCTAGGGACGGTTTCGATGGCGAGCATGGGCGTGAGTCCCTCGTCGCTGCAATCGAGTCTGATGCCGAGATCGGCCGCGAGAATCGAACTGCCGACGTTGTCAGGAGGACCAACTTTTGGCGCAAAGACATCACCTCAACGAATTGTAATTGGTGAGGCCATGGAGCGTGTCCGAGCAGCCGCGAAGAAGCTTGGCGCTGAAACCTTTGAAGGCTCAGGAATGGAAGCCAATCGTGCTTGGATTCGCTCAAAACTGGCGGAGGGGTATGAAGTCTATGATATTGGACCTGCGTTCTCGCGAAGACGGGAGCGGCTGAAAGCTAACGAGCGTCCCGATAGTATTTATTACGGTATGGAACGAATGGAAACCCTTAATTATCCTGTTACTAAACTCTGGAAGCGTTTGAAGAAATTCCAGGGCGGCTCGCCATTTCTGGGAGAATAGTCTATGGACATTGAACAGCAATCTCCTCAAAACGATTTCGTGGCTGAGTGCAAGCGTGCCTTCGCCTTTTTGGTTCAGGAACACGGCTTCGCTGGACCGGAGGTGGACGTCTCCACGCCTGGTCTAGTATTTGCGACCTACCAGAAAGGGACGGTAGGTATTGAGTGCATGTTCGAGCAGCGCGACGATGACGCGTCCGTGAAAGTCATCCGTTTGATCAGTGGGAATAGGCCAACTGTTTATCGAAAAGACGACGCTGGCGTTGTTGTCCGCGAATACCTGACTGAACTATTGCTGCATCGAGGCGTATCTGACATCAGTTTCCCGCAGCCAGCGGTCGAGAATGGCTTGAGTCAACGCCGGGCAAAGTATCGAAGGAGGCTTGAAGGAAGTGCGCGGATGCTAAGGAACTACGCGCAGGACGTGTTGGGCGGCTCGGATCGAATCCTCAACGAAGTCCGATAAATGCGTGATGTGGGAACCGAGATCAGGTCTGAACATCAGACGAACGCGGTGTTGTTGTGAACGATGAAGGTTGAACGGACAATTCAGATTCGGTGGCGGCTGCTGACCGGCGTTGTGTTGTTGCTGGCGGCCGCTGCCGTGTGGGCAATTGTTCTGTCAACGGCACAGGCGGTTGCTTCAGAGCCGCCGAAGGGATTGATCCAGCTTCTGAAGGCGAACTCCTCACCGCTTCAAGGGATGGATGTGGCGAGGCTGAATCTGTTGTGTGCGGAGGGATTGCCGGGGGCCGAGAATCTGGTTGTGGAACGGCTGTTGAAGACGCTGGATGACTGGGCGAACCAGGTCCGGGTGGCCACGTTACGTAATCTCTACCGCTTTCAGCATCGCCCGGAGGAGTATGAACGATCAGAGGCTTACTTCAGGATGTTGGTGATGATCACCGTTCTACAGCGTGACCTGGGCCTCCGCTACAACCCCGGCCGCATCGCGGCACCCACGGCGGCGGATTTGAACTCAGGAGAATTCTTCTCTGACTCGAAGGATCTGTTTTTGCACGGATTGCTAGGTGAACGGCGGATGGGCACGTGTGCCTCGATGCCTGTGCTGTATGTCGCAGTGGGGCGTCGGTTGGGCTATCCGCTGCATCTGGTGCGGGGCAAGTCCCACCTGTTTGTGCGATGGGAAACCTCGGATGGCAAAGAGCGGTTGAACATCGAGGGCAGTGCACGGGGGCTTGTGACGCACCCGGACGAACACTACAAGAGCTGGCCGTTCCCGATAGAGGAGAAGGAAATCCTGGACGGGCAGTATTTGAAGAACCTGACGGCTGCCGAAGAGGTGGCTGAGTTTTTGGTCAACAGAGCCTGCTGTCTTGCCCGGAATGGGCGTGCATCGGAGGCGCGGGAAGCGATGATCCATGCTAGCCGGTTGGCCCCGAAGATCCAGCGTTACGCGGCCGTGGTCGGTGCAGAGAACCCGTCAGCCAAATAGAGGAATGAACATGCGACGAACCATGCTCCTTGTAACGGCGGTGATCGGCGTTCTGCTGATGCTCACGGGAACATTGTCCGCCTACTATGATCCGGTCGCTGGCCGGTTCCTCTCTCCTGACCCGCTGGGCCATGAAGCAAGCATGGATCTTTACAGCTACGCGAATGGCGATCCGGTAAATTTCATGGATCCCGACGGGCGGTTTGGGAAGAACGCGGCGGCATCGCAGGGGATGTCGCCCCAGCTCTCGATGAACTGGGACGGCTCCTACAGCGACGTGCTGAAGCCATACACGGATGCCTTGAAGGCACAGGCGGCGATAGACAGTGGGATGGATGCCGAGGGAGCGGCAAGGCAGCAGTATTATATGGGCCTGCTCCGAACGGCTGTCAGCGTGGTTCCGATGGTGCCGTTGTTGACCAGCTATTTTGAAGCAGTCAACGGGAGGGACATGTTCACCGGCGAGCGAATCGGCGGAGGCCGGGCATTGCTGAACTTCGGCCTGTCGGTGGCGGCAACCCTGCCGATGGCAAGCATGGGGGTGAGGCCCTCACCGTTGCAATCGAGCCTGATGCCGAGGTCGGTAGCAAGGATGGAAATGCCGACATATGCACCAAAGACCGTCACCAATCTGCGTGCCGTTAGTTCAGTGGGGGCTAACGCTCCGTTTGTTGCACGCGGCTGGAATCCTCCGTATGCGACCGGGACAAGGGTGAGGCAGTTTACTGCAGGCACGGACATCAGGTTCGTTAGGGTGCATACGAGTAAGAATCCGGAGGGAAGGTTCCTGGTTCGAGAGGACGCGATTGCAGGGATGACGCCCGCCCAAATTCAGCAATACCTTGCTTTGCCAGAACTACCAACCCACGTTCGACCGGTGAGTGTTCGCGCAGGAACGCGGATCCAAGTCGGCAGAGTCTCGGCGCAGCCGGGTTTTGGCGTGCCAAATAACGGCGGTTTTCAATATGAGCTCTTGGAAGACATCGGTCTTGAGCCATTTGGCAAGTCCACACCACTACCATGATTCATCCGACATTCAAAACCATAATCACATCTCTGCCGTTAGATATTGGAGGGATGATACTGGTCGTTGATCTTTCCAAGGAGAAAATGATCGCCTCAGAGAAAGAACTTCAGCGAAATGTTTACCGGGTTGACGACACAGGCAATGTCGTGTGGCGAGTCGCCGAATATAATGGTGTGCCGGGTCTATCGAGGTTCACCAATGTGTATCTGGGATCAGATGGCGAGCTGCGTGGATATAACTTTGATGGGGCAGAGTATGAAATCAACATTCGAGACGGTTTGATCAAATCGAGTCGCCTGCTGAAGTAGGGGGCGGACTCACGACCATCGTGTTTGGATGCCGCAGCCAGAACAAACATGTGAGAAGATGAGAACGACGAACAAGCGAAGTGACTGCGTGATATCGCTGGCAGGCCTGCGTTCGTTGGTCGCAGCTTTGTTCTCTACCCAAGCATCCGTCTCACACGGCGGCACGTTGGTGCCTCGATCTATGGCCCACCCATGCCAGTGGCGGGACTGGTCTCAGATGTTCAGATTTGGCATGAACTCAAGCAGCAACAAAGGAGTGCGTTATGAATAGGATCGTGAAATGTGCAAACGGTTCACTGGTGGCGGTGAATCTTCGGAACTGGCTCCTGATCGGTGCAACCGTTTTGTGTGCCGGTGGTCTCGCTGTTGCCGCAGATGAAGCCCAGTCGTCAAGTCAGGCGCCGTCGCCAGCAGTGTCTTCGACTCAAACCGATGCAACACCTGCGCCGGCTGAAACCTTGCCACTGATGATTCCCGCTGAGAAGTGGAGTCGGCTCACCCTGACAGTAGAACAGCAAGCCCAGTTGCAGGCTTTGCGGGCCAGCCTGTATCAAGACCAACTGGCGACGATCCGTGGCGCAGCTTGATAGCTTGTGCGAGTGGAAGTAGCTTCGCCGGTTTCTCGCATCCGTTCGCCAAAGAGCTGCCGATGATTGTCTATCTGGTTACCGCGGACAACGCCTACACAATGGGCGATTATTTGCAGAGCTGGGGACGGGCGTTGGAAGACCGCGTCTGCATCCTCCCCTACGAGAAGTTGTCGGCGGTGCGGGAGTTCCCCGATGCGACCTACCTGTTTTCGGATCTGGAACGTCTGACACCGCCGATGCAGGCTGCGGCGGCCGGCCTGTGGCAGAGCCTGGGTTCCCGCGGCGACCGCGTCCTGCGGCTCAACAACCCTGGCCAAGTCATGAGCCGGGTGGACTTGCTGACGGCGCTTTCGGAGCGTGGCGAGAACGCGTTTCGCATCCACCCGGCCACCGACGCGGGGATCCGGCCGCGTTTCCCGGTGTTCGTCCGGCACGCGAGGGAGCATCTCGGTTCGTTCACGGGGTTGATCGGGGATCATCGCTCGCTGACGCGCGCCTTGGGCCGGCTGGTGGGGCGCGGCTGGCCGTTGCGGGACCTGATCATCGTGGAGTTCTGTGACACCCAGGACACTGCCGGTGTGTATCGCAAGTATGCGGCCTTTCGCGTCGGCCGGCGCATCATTCCCCGCCATCTCATCTTCAGCCACAACTGGGTGCTCAAATACCCGACGCTGCTGGATGAACGTCTTGTTGCCGAAGAGAACGACTACGTGGAGACCAATCCCCACCGGCAACAAGTGGAGGCGGTTTTCGACCTGGCCGGGATAGACTATGGACGGATTGACTACTCCATGCTGGATGGCCGCTTGCAGGCATGGGAGGTCAACACCAACCCGATCATCTTCCGGTTTCCGGAGGCGTATGACCCGCTGCACATCCCCGCCCAGGAACGGTTTTCGCCCCGCATCAGGGAACTGTTTGAGAAGATTGACCGCGGTCCAGCGGACGCAGCGTGGAAAGCGCGCGTGGAGGCGATCCCGCTGCTGCGAGCACGGTTGTCTCCGTGTGCGTGGGTGCGCCGCAAGCTGCAACGGGCCAGCATGAAATACCGCGAGAACGTTTTGTGGTCGCCGCTGGAACTTTGCGGCCACGTCATCGTGGCCTGCGCCCGGCGCCAACGGCGGCCCTGAGCAAGCGCGCGCTCTGTCAGGCGAGGCCCTGGTCCAGCAGATACTTGATGGTCAGGTTGTCGAAGATGGCCGAGCCGGTCGAGATGAAGGCGCGGCGCTTGTCCGGGGGCGGATCGCCGTTTCCGTCGCGCAGCAGTTGAAGCAGTTCCACCACCTGGCCCTCGGAGATGACGCCTTCTTTGCGCCAAGCCCGCAAGTCCCCTACTCCAAATGAATCCATCACATCCACGTAGATCGCCGCGGCCGTTGCCCACGAACTGTCCAGCTCCCGCTGGTCATCCGTGTCGGCGCCGACACTGATGATCAGGTTGGCCCCGGTGTCTTGCGGCCGGCAGATGGGGGCGGTCGCGGTCGTGGCGAGCACGAGGATGTCTTCCGATGCGGGGTCTGCCGTCGTGCCTGCCGAAGCAGCCGTTCCCGCCAAACGCTCGCGCGCCCACGCAGCCAACGCCGAGGCGCGACCCGGCACCGGATCCTGAAAGCAGATTCCCTTCACCCCTCCCAGCGCATGGAGATAGAGCGCCGCATAGAGCGCCACCCGGCCGGAGCCAACGATCCGGATCCGTTCCCGTTTCGACGCCAGCCGCTTTGCCGCCACCGCCACGCAGGCGCCGGTCCGCGCCGACGAGAGCGCGCACGCATCAAAGATGTGGGTGACGAAGTTGTCCTCCGGATGGAGCGCGAGGGCCTTGCCCACTGTGACCTGGTCCGGCACGACGCGGGAAGTGACGTTGGTCCCCACCACTTTCACCGTCTTGATCACCGACGCGCCCTGCCGGAAGACGCAAGGCATGACCCGGAAGTCACCCTTGCCCGGCCCGTCATCGAAAATCATCTTCGGCGGACGCTCGAGTTGCGCTTTACCGTTGGCGATGGCGGTCAAGGCCGTTTCGAGATGGGTGAGGTAGCCGGCAGGATTCGCTGTCAAAAGCCGGTGCACCGTGCGGTCGTCAATGTGGCGACATGCCTCCGGATGGAGGCGCAGGATCCGTTCAACCAATTCGTTTCTTCCGGTCATGGGTAGCAAAGACTCCAACCAAGTATGCCCTCTTAGACTTTCCAATGAGCCAAGTCCAGTCCGGTCATCTTGCGAAACCGCGCAATGTCTTCAGCCAACTGGTCCCTCAGGAATTCTTTCGTGCAGCCGTCAAACTCCGGCCGTTCAATGCGGGCCGAAAACGGATAGCGGGCGATTTTTCGGTAAAGCGCCGCCACGTGTGGCGAGATCTTCCCAAAGACGCTGCTGCCAGGAATGTCCTTCCCGGAACTGATGAAGCGGGTCAGCCGGCGTTTGAATGCGGATTGGTGCAGGCGCAGCCGGAACCGGGCGCTGGCGAAACCGGCGTCCACGCCGAGAAACCGGAAGATGCTTTCCAGGACCGCTGCGCGGTCCGTCAGCAACCGCTCCGCCGTCGCCACCAGGATCCGGTCCCGCGGGTAAAACTCCAGATACCGGCCCAACTGCAAACCATACCGGCTCACGTCGCAGTAGAACGGGTCTTGACGGACGGCTTCGGCGAACTCGCGCCGCTCAATGCCGGCGTCGAGGTTGTGGATGTAATGCGACACGATGCGTTCCAGCGGGTCGCGGACCATGTAGATCAGGCGGGCATCGGGAATCAGCGAGTGCATGCGCCGCGGGCAGTCCGGCATACGAGGGTAGGTGGTGTAGAAAGGGGACGCTTCGCCACGCCAGCGATAGCGGCCGTCGAAGTGCCGCGCATACCAGCCGGCGCCCTTCTCCCAGTTCCGGTCGTCCGAGAAGAAATCCATCTCCTTCCGTCGGGACATGAAGATTTCCGGATGCAGGCCGAGGTAGAAGTGCAGGCTGGTGGTGCCGCACTTCTGGGCGCCGATGATGATCAGATTGGGCAAAGCTCCTGGACGCATTCAGTTCCTTGAAGGCAGCCGGGTTGCCGCAACGCACCTTCGCCTATCTGAGAAAAAAGAAATGGCTCCGGGGGTAGGGATCGAACCTACGACCAATCGGTTAACAGCCGACCGCTCTACCGCTGAGCTACCCCGGAACACAAAGAAAAACCGCTGAATCCAGCGGCGATTGCGCGCGGACTATATTCACGCCCTTCGGGACGGTCAACGCCAAACTCCCGCGCCCGCGCGCTCCGCCGGCCCAGCCTCGCCAACGGCCGCCGGGTCGGTTAAGTTTGGCCCGCATGACGGCCCCTGATGACGAAGCCGGGCTGGTCGCACGCTGCCGCGAGGGCGACGCGCAGGCGTGGGACCAGCTCTTCGACCTGCACTACGCGGCGGCAGGCCGGTTTGTGTTCCAGCTCGCGTCCGACTTCACGCGCGAGGACGTGGAGGAAGTTTGCCAGGAGGCGTTCCTGTCGGTCATCCGCAACATCGCGAGTTTCAAAGGCGACAGCCGGCTCCAGACGTGGCTGTTCCGCATCGCGGCCAACAAGGCGCGCGATTACCGCGAGCGGCAGCGGGCCGCCAAACGCGGCGGCGGCCAGACACCCGTCTCGTTGCAAGCCGAGGACGAAAACGGCCGCGCACCCGACCCGCCGGCCGCGTCGCCGGGGCCGGACGCGGCGCTGCTGTCGGCCGAGCGCGCGGCGCTGTTGCGGCAGGCGCTGGACACGCTGGGCGACCCGTGCCGCGAGATCATCGAGCTTCGTTACTTCGGCGATCTGAGCTATGAGGAGATCGGCGCGAGTTTGAAACTGAACCTGAAGACGGTGAGCAGCCGCCTCAGCAAGTGCTTGGACCGGCTGGAGGCCATCGTGCGCGGCCTGCCGGCCGGGAGGGATGCGTTGCTGTCTCCCGTCTAACTACTGACATGGCGCAGGAACCGAACAACCGGATGGACGACGCGCTGAAGGCCTACGCGAAACAGCGCCGGCAGCGGGCGGGCGAGCCGTTCGAGATGCACCCCGCCACGCGGCGGATGCTGCAAGGCGAGGTCGCCCGCACGCTCGGCAAGCGCGCGGCGACGGCGCGTTGGGACACACTGCGGCTGTGGTGGCCGCGGCTGGCGTTCGGCGGGGCGGGCGTGGCCGTCGTCGCTGTCGCCGCGGTTGTCATGCTGCAGCAGGCCGGCAAGAAGCCGGGGGGCGTTGCGGAGATGGCGAAGGCCGAGGTGCAACGCGGGACCGATCTGCGCTTGGCCGACCGTGCCGCAACGCGCGAAGGGTCCGGCAAGAAGCTTGATGAAATGCTCGCCGGCCAACCCCAAGTCGCGATGGCCCGGCCCGCGCCCGCTCTGGAGGCCGGGCGTGTTGCGGGCGAATCCGCCGGCAAACTCAAAGACACGAAAGTGGCTGCGGCAGCACTGCCGCCTGCAGCGATGCCGATACGAACACCGGCCCCGGCCGAACCAGCGCCCGCCGGCCAGGGCGGCCAGTCCCGCATGATCACAGCGGGTGTCCAAAACATAGCGCCCCTGGCGCAACGGATGCGCTTCGCACAAGTCCCGTCCGTCCGCGATGCCGAAGCGAGGAAACAGCCGCAGGTCCAGCAGCAAGTGCTCGCTTCGTTCCAGTTCGAGCAAAGCGGCGACCGCGTGGTGATCGTGGACGCCGATGGCTCGACCTACGAAGGCCAGATCCAATCCACGCAGGCAGCGCCGTCGCATCAGGACGCAACGGCGGGCCGCCGGGTGACGCTCGCCCGGGCCGTCCCGGCGCGGGCCGAAGCGCCCGCGAAAGAACAGCCGCAACCGGCCAAAGCCGTCCCCCAGACTGGAACGGCCATCGCCGGCGGCAAATTCGCCGAAGCCGCCACCGGGCAGGAGCAACGCCAGCAGCAGCTTTTCTTCACCGCGGCCGGCACCAACCGCAGCCTCCGGCAGCGGGTCGTCATCACGGGGGAGTTGAACCTCGCCGGCGCGGTGATCAGCAGCATCACTGCCGTTGCCAGCCCGCCCGCCAGCTTTGGCGCTGTGCTTGTCGCAAGCAGCAACGCCCCTGCTGCCGCGGCGGCCGCGCCCGCTGCGCCTGCCCTTTTCCCGCAAATGCCCGCGCGCGTCCAGGGCACGTTCCGTGTCGGCGATACTCCGGAGGTCCCGCTGGACGCGGTTCGCGTCGGGCCTTGAGGCCGGCGGCGCGGCGTGAGGAAACGCGACCGCGGTCGAAGAGCCGCGTTGGCCCAAGGGAGCGAGGACGAGGGCGGAAAAGCAAGACCCCCTCGCCGCTTGCGCGACGAGGGGGTCACTTCACTCAAAGAGTGGGTTTACACCTTTTGGACATTCTGGGCTTTGGGGCCTTTGTCGGCGGCCATCACCTCGAACGAGACCATATCGCCCTCGTTGAGGGTCTTGAAGCCGGTGCCTTCAATGTTCGAATGATGCACGAACACATCCGGACTTCCCGGCATCTCGATGAAACCATAGCCCTTCTTGTTGTCGAACCACTTCACTTTACCTGTTGCCATTTTACTCCTTTCAACTTCCTTCCTGTTACACGCACTCGTCGGGCCGTTCCGCCCGGGCCACAAAACAAAACTCACAAAGGCCGGCGTCTCGGTCTTTCCCGCCAGCGCTTCGTGAGTTCGCGGCCCGGCCAAAACGACGAACGACAAACTCCGAACAGCGGGGCGAGTTAAACAGAAGGCCGCCGCAGCGTCAACAGGGTTTTCGGCAGTGCGAGGGCAGCGTTTCCGGCAGCTTTCGGCAGCCGGCTCAAGCATCCGTCAGCCTTCGCGCAGATACGGGATCGTCAGCGGGCCTTGGGGCAGGACGGCGACGCGCGCGGCGGGGCCGTGGCGGGCAAGCTGGTCGCGCACCGCGGCGCCGATGTCTTCGCACGGTTCGAGGTGGGCGCCGCGCACGAAATCCGCCGGCAGCGACGAATGCACGAGCACGCGCGCCTTCTTCTGGATGAGCGATTGGATCTGCACCTGCCACTGCTCGGGGAAGCAAAAGCCGGGCGAGTGGATGAGTTCCAGCAGACCGTCCGGGCCGTCGCGTTTTCCCAGCAGTTCGTAGAACGGCCCGCCGCGGCCCTGCGGGTCGCCGCACTCGGCGGCGATGAGGATCGTGCCGCCCGGCCGGACGATGCGCGCGGCGGCGGACATGCCTTTGACGGCCTGGTAGAGGTTGAGGTCGAGCGGGTGGCCGCTGTTGGTGGTGACGACGACCTCGAACGGCGCGTCCACGGGCCGCATCGCGGTCTGCTTGACGAACGCGCAGCCGGCGCGGTGGGCTTCGACGAGGTCGCCGGCAAACACGCGCGTGATCTGCTTCGCTTCGTTGAGCGTGACGTTGATAAGGAAGAGCCGGCGATTCACCATCTGCGCGACCTCCAGCATCTCTTCCCAGAGCGGGTTGCCGAAGGTGACGCCCCATGTCGCGTTGGGGTGGGCGATCATCGCCGCGCCGTGGTTGCGCTCGACGGTGCGCTGGCCGGCAACGCCGGGCATGACGCCCTTGGGGCCGCCGCTGAACCCGGCGAAGAAGTGCGGCTCGATGAACCCGGTGATGAGGCGCAGGTCGGCCTCGACGAGGTGGCGGTTGAGCAGGGCGCGGTTGCCGGCGCGGGTGACGCCGACTTCCACCAGCGCGGCGTCGCTGGCCGGCTCGTGGTTGACGACGCGGTAGTCCGCCACGACTTGCGGCGTGAGCAGCTTTTCGAGTTCCGCTTTCGAGTTGGGCCGGTGGGTGCCGAGGCCGTTGAGCAGCGTGATGCGCTCGCGCCGCGCGCCGAGGCGTTCGAGTTCGGCGAGCAGCCACGGGATGATGCGCTCGTTCGGCGTGGCGCGGGTGATGTCGGAGAAGACGATGCAGATGCGGTCGTCGGGCCGGACCATCGCGCGCAACGGCGGCGAGGCGATGGGCTGCTCCAGCGCGGCGGCAAACGCGGCGCGCTCGTCGGGCAGGCCGGCGACGGGCGACGGCTCGATGACGGTGGTGCGGGCGTCGGGCAGTTCGACGTCGAGGCCGGTCTTGCCGTAGGCGAGGCGGACGTTCATCACAAGGCCCTCAGCATGGCCGGTGGCGCGTGCCCGTCGGGGTCATTGCGCGCTCGCCGGCAACGGCCTCAAAGGATCCCACAGATACGGCTGCAGGGCCTTCTCCTTGACCAGATACTGCAAGTGACCGTCGCAGAAGAGGAAGTTGGCGCCGCCGGCGTGCTCGAAGTCCGGCGGCTCCTTCTCGCAGTCAATGCCGGTCCAACGGTTGTCGTCGGCGCCCTGCCCGGTGTAATGGCCGTCGCCGCAGAGGATAGTCTTGGTGGTGCGGTTGGCGGGCAACGGCGTCGAGCCGGGCTGGGCGCCGCCAAACGAGCGGCCGGCCAGGTTCTGGTTCATCATCAACGTCCAGCTTTTCACGCCATGGGTCTTGACCGCGGTCGGGCACATGGTGATCTCGTTCTTGCCGCCCCAGTATTTTTCGACCGCCTCCTTCCAGCCCGTGGACCCGCCGATGTTGGACGCGGAAGACTTCGGGTAGGCGCCCTCCTCGGCCATGAAGGTGTTGAAGCCGATGAGCATCTGCTTGAGGTTGGAGGCGCACTTGCCGCGGTTGGCCTTCTCGGTGACGCGGCCCACCTGCGGCAGCAGCAGGCCGATGAGGACGACCAGGATCTCCATCACCACCAACAACTCCACCAAGGTGAACCCGCGCAGCTTGCTCTTGATCATTTCAATATCCTCAACTGCCTTGAACTTTCGTCCACCCGGCCGCAGCGCGTCAAGGAGGTTGTTGGCGCGGGGTGCGATTGGAAGTGTCGGTCAAACGCGCTGAAGGCGCAGGAATATACCAGCCCAGGGCAAGCGAGTCTGCGAGCGCCGCCCTGGGATAGAATCAAGCAATCCTATGCGCCCTGAAAGGGCGCAAGGAGAAGGGGCGGACCCCAGTGGCTCTCTTACTCGCGCCCTTTCAGGGCGCGTCGTTTTTCCGAAACGTGAACCCAGGGCGGCGCTCGCAGACTCGCTTGCCCTGGGCTGACTTACCACGGCCCCTTCGGGGCGATGAGCTGCCGACCGACACTTTCAATCACACCCGTTGGCGCGGGCTACTTCTTGAAGAACATATAGACGCCGATGCCCACCATGAACACGGCGAAGATTTTCTGCAGCAGTTCGCTGCGGAGGCTGTTGCCGTAGGTCGCGCCGAGCCAGCCACCCACGACCGCCAGCCCGACGGCCCACGCGAACGAGGGGGCGTCCCAGTGGCCGGAGCGCGCCTTGGTCAACGCGCCGACGATGGCCATCGGCGCCATGATCGCCAGCGACGTGCCGACGGCCTTCTGCATGTCGAGGCCCGCCGCGAGCCGGAACAGCGGCACCATGATGATGCCGCCGCCCACGCCGATGAGTCCGCCGAGAAAGCCGGACGCCAAACCGATGAGCATTGCGCCGAGTTGAGCCATGATCGTGTCCTCGTTGGGTTGTTATTCGGAAACTCGCATCCACAGCTCGCGCGAGCGCGGGCCGTCGAATTCGCAAAAGTAAATCGCCTGCCACGTGCCGAGCGCCAGGTCGCCGTCATGCACGAACACTTGCGCCGAGCTGCCCATCAACGACGCCTTCACGTGCGCGGCGGTGTTGCCCTCGCTGTGCCGGTAATCGCCCGATTCCCACGGCACCGCCCGCTCCAGCGCCACGATCAGGTCGCGCGCCACGTCGGGGTCGGCGTTCTCCTGGATCGTGATGCCAGCGGTCGTGTGCGGCACGAACAACGTCACCACGCCCTCGCGCAGCCCCACCGCGCGCACCTCACGCCGGACCAGATCGGTCACGTCCACAAGCTGTGTGTGCTCGCGGGTCCGGACGGGAAGTTTTTGGAAGGCGGCCATGGCGTTGATTTGGCCGCGGACACTAACACATCGCCTCGGCGTTGAGTAGCCCCGGCAATAGCGGTTAGCCATGACTTGCGACTTCGCGCAGCAGCAACATCTTGGCAACGGCATTGGAACTCGTGTAAGAACGGGGAATGACAACGAAGCTTGCGGCGGTCTCCATGAGTGTTTTGCGACCCACAATCATTGGTTTGTTGTTGCTGTTGGGATCGTTTTGGCCGATGGCCCAGGCCCGGGCTGACTGGCCGGAGTTTCGCGGGCCTTGGGGCGATGGCCATGTGTCCGCGCCGGGCGACAGCAAGCCCATCGGCCTGCCCCTGAACTGGAGCGAGACCGGGAATGTGAAATGGAAGATCGAGATTCCTTTTCGCGGCTGGTCCACGCCGGTGGTGATGGACGGTCAGGTTTGGCTGACGACGGCGACGGAGGATGGCCACGACTTTTTCGTGATCTGTGTGGATGCCGGGACGGGCAAGGTCCGGCTGAATCAGAAACTCTTCCACTGCGACAATCCCGAACCGCTCGGCAACATCGTCAACGGCTACGCGACGCCCTCCGCGGCGATCGAGAAAGGCCGCGTCTATGTCCACTTCGGCTGCTACGGCACGGCGTGCCTCGACAGCGCGACGGGCAAGGTTCTCTGGCAGCGGCAGGACCTGCCCTGCCGTCATTATCGCGGGCCGGCTTCGTCGCTGATCCTGTTCGAGAACCTGTTGATCCTCACCATGGACGGCGCCGACGTGCAGTATCATGCGGCGCTGGACAAACAGACCGGCAAGACGGTCTGGAAGACCAACCGCTCGGTGAAGTTCAACGACGCGGAAGGTTTCCAGAAGTTTGCCAAGGACGGCGACCTGCGCAAGGCGCACAGCACGCCGTTGATTGTCAGCGTCAACGGCCAGCCGCAGATGCTCAGCCCCGGCGCGAAAGCCGCCTATGCCTATGACCCGCGCACGGGCCGGGAACTTTGGATGGTCCGTCATGGCTGCTGGTCGGCCGCGCCGTGTCCGCTGTTCAGCCAGGGAATGGCCCTGTTCGTCACCGGGTCGGGCACGACTGAAGTCTGGGCGGTGCGCGTTGGCGGCCAAGGCGACGTGACCGATTCTCATGTGGCGTGGAAGTTTGGCAACAGTGTGCCCCGAACCGCTTCGCCGGTGATTGTGGGCGACTTGCTTTACATGGTGAGCGACGACAGCGTCGTGACGTGTCTGGAGGTTGCGACGGGCAAGGAGGTTTGGAGGGAACGAATCGGCGGCAAATACGCGTCCTCGCCGATCTACGCCGATGGCCGGCTTTACTTTTTCAACCAGCAAGGCAAGACCACCGTGCTGAAACCCGGCCGCACGTTCGAGGTGCTGGCGACGAACACGCTCGATATCGGTTGCATGGCCTCTCCAGCGGTATCAGGAAAGGCGCTGTTCCTGCGAACCAAGACGCACCTTTACCGGATCGAAGGCGACTCAGCCGCAGCAGCGCCGAAGGCCAAACCCTGAGGCAGGGAAGAGGCTGTGAGGGTTGTTGGTGCCGACACAGCGTGGAGTGCTAAACCGCATCGAACGGATTGGCGGTCTCGTCTTCGTAGCCGCAAAAGAGGCAGCGGCGGAACTGACGGCACACCATGCTGTCGCACTTGGGGCACTGCATCGGCGGCTTCAGCACCTTGCCGTCCACGGCCCCGTCCATCGCATCAATCTCCGTGATGCGCTTCACCAAGTCGGTCTCGGTCAGTTGCGTGTTTTCACGAATGAGCGCCCACATCGCGCGCGTGACGAGCGCGAGCCGGTCCACACGCTGTTCCAGCGGAACCACAATGTTCATCAGAACGCTTTGTGCTGCGGCCTGAGCATCGCCCTTAGCGAAATGAACTTCGGTCTCCAACTCGCCAAGTTTCGCTTGCTGCTGAACGTTCCAAACTAAATCGAAGATGTCCATGTGAAGTCCTTCTTGAGAGCGGTTCTGCGGTTACTTCCTGCTCACCCAGATCGGCGAGGTCCAGGCGAGATCGTTGGAGCCGACTTGGGCGCGGACGTAGTAGTAGGCGCTCTGGCCGGGTTTCAGGCCGGGGTCGGTGAAGGAGAGCGTGACTGCGGGCTGCTCCGGCCTGGAGGTGTAGATGAACTGGCCATCGCGGACGATCTGGACCAGCGCGATGGGTGACGGCGCTTCGAGCCGGGCTTCGATCTTCGGCGCGGCGGTCAATTCGATCTCGCTGCCTTGCGGCCTGTCGCCAATGCGGGTTTCGATGGAGATCTTCGTGGTGCCGCCAAAGGTGCGGCGCGCGCGCAACGCTTCGAGGATTGCGGGCCGGGTGAAGTCGGTGGCCCACGCGCCGGCGAGCGCGATGTGGGTCTGGCCGTGGTCGCTGGAGGCGATGATGCCGATGCGGACGCCCTTGGCGAGCGCGTCCCACATGAAGTTGCCCGGCGTCATGATGCGCGCGGCGCGCGGACACTCGGCGAACTCGTAGTTGCCGCGCATCTGGAAGATCTCGGCCACGCGCTCGTAGTCCTTGTTCCACTTGTCCCAGTCCATGCGCGAGCCGGCGTCGGCGAGCTGGTGGGGGATGGCGATGCAGCCGCTGTTGGCGAGCACCTTGAAGAATTCCTCCGGCGAGTCCTCCTCGCGCACGGGCTGGCCGCGCACGGGCAGGACGACGTTCTTGTGGCCGCCGCGGTCGGCGTAGGAGCCGCCGTGTTCGTATCCGTAAAGGGCGAGGAACCGGCCGGGGATGGTGTAGAGGTCGCAATATTTCTGCGAGCGCCACCATGCGTAGTCCTGGCGCGGGCGAGCGATGCGGTCGGTGCGGTGCTTGAGGATGTCCTGGTCGTGGTCGCTGATGGCCAGCCAGTCGAGCCGGTAGCAGTCGAGCGCGTAACGGTAGGCGTCCTGCAACGAGCCGTCGCCGCCGTTGCTGCACTGGCTGATGTCGGTGTGTCGGTGTGTGTCGCCCACCAGCAGCTTGTAGGTCTTGCCGCCGACAGTCCACTCGCGCGGCAACGGTTTCTGTTCGGGATCAGCGGCAACGGGCGTGATTTTGCCGAGGTCGGTGCCAGCCGCCGTTTCAAGGAGCGGCGGCACTCCTGCCGCCGATTCTGCAGGGGCGACAGGAGTGTCGCCCCTCCTTGTCATGAACTGCGGCGGGCGCGGCTCGGCACCGAAGCCGCGCAGGGACGCGACGAACACGTCGTGATCTACGGGCATCGCGGGGCGCTGGCGCGTGCGGTTGTCGCCAGCGAAGACGACGAGGAGGTTGCCGTCGCGGTCGAGCGCGGTGTCGAACCGCATGTCCTGGCGGCCGTTGCTCTGCGACAACAAAACCGGCCGCGACCACTTGTCGCCGTCGTAGCAGTGGGCGAACAGAATCCACATCGTGTGCGTTTGCGCGGAGCCGCCCCGCTTGGCCGGCGGCGCGACGGGATGCACGTCGTTCGCAAATCGGTAGATGACCCACACGCGGTCGCGGCCGTCCACGGCGACGGCGGGATACTCGATCCATCGCGCGCCAAGCACCGGCAGAGCGTCCATCAACGGCTGCGCGGGCCGTGCGAGCCTGCCGTTTTCCAGACAAGCGACCTCGCTGCGGCGCCAGGCGTGGAGCGTGCCGGTCGGCGTGGGATGTTTGCCCCATTCGGCCATGCTCACGTCCCAGGTGATCCAGACGCGGCCTTTCGAATCGGCGGCGACGGAGGCGTGGGCTTCGCGTTCGGCGGACGCGGCGACGGGCATCGCGGGGCCGAGCGGTTTGCCGTCGCGGAACTCGCGCAGGTAGATGTCGAAGCTGCCGTTGCGGTAGGTGTCCCACGCGACGACGATGCGGCCGTCGGGCGCGGCGCAGATGGCAGGCTCCCAATCGTCCGCTGCGTGCTCGCTGACGTTGATGGGCGTGCTGAGGCCGTCGCTGCCGAGTTGGGCGAGCATGACTTCGTAGTGCAGGTCGTCGGCGACGGCTTGCCACGCGAGCCAGAGGTCGCCGCGCTTGTCGCGGGCGAGCCGCGGCCAGAAATCGTTCTGCGGTGAACGCGTGAGCCGGATGGCGGGCTTGCCGGGCGTGCGCGCCCAGAGGTCCCATTGCTTGCCGTCGTTGGCGGCCCAGACACACCAGAGTTCGCCACGGCCGTTGACGGCGACGCGCGGGTCGTGGAAGTCGCCGGCCCCGGTCAGCGCCTCGGCCTTGTCAGCGACGCGCAGCCAGATGCGGTCTTTCTTGCCGTCCCATGCGACGTAGGCGACGGCGGCGCGGCCATCGGGCAGGACGGCGATGCTAGGGAACTCCTCCTCGGCCTCGCGGCCGCTGGTCAGCGATTGCACGTCGGGCAGGCAGCGCAGTCGCATCCGGCCATCGAGGAAGTTCATGTCGCGGCGCTTCGCGATGTCAGCCAGCGTGATGTTGATGTCGCCAAGCTTGGTCGTGATGTTCAGCGTTCCCGACGGCGGGCCGCTGACGTCGAGCAGCAACCCTTTGCCCAGCGTGGAACGGCGGGGGGGGCGGCCTTGGGCGAACCGCTCCTTCGGCACGCCATACTCGGACACCGGGGCGCGCTTGCCACGCGCCGCGGCTTGTTCGGCGGTGTCCTTGTCGTGTTGCGTGCTCGCCTGCCACGTCGCGTCCTTGATCGAGTCGCTCTCGTCGAACAACCACTCGCGCACGGCGACCTTGCCGCCGTCGCTGACGCGAGCGGAGCCGTCCCACGCCACGGCGGGGCCGATCGTCTTCTCGTCGAGGGTGAGCCAGAGGCTGATGTTTTCGCCGCGGGCTGAGGTTGCGAGCAGCGCCAGTGTGAGACAGAGGGCGGGAGTTTTCACAGCGCGCGCAGTCTAACGGCGCCCGCGCAGCCCGGCAAGCGCCAAGCCTGCCCCAGCCAGCGCGACGGCGGCGCAGAGCGCGTAGGACCCCGATGCGCCGATGGCGTGCATGGCCCAGCCCGCCACCAGCGCGCCGATGAGCGAACCTGCGCCCCACGACGCGATGGTGAGGTAGCTCTGGCCGCTGACGCGCAGTTCTTCCGGGAAACGGTCGTGGATGATGTGCATCGCCGACATCTGGAACGCGCCGAAGGTGAGCGCGTGCAGCGGCTGCATCAGCAGGAGCACCCACCACGACGCGCTCAACGCGTAGGCGCCCCAGCGCAGCGCGCCGGCCACCAGCGAGATCACGATCAACGGCACCGCGCCGAAGCGGCGGATCAGCGCGCCCGACTTGAAGATGAACCACACCTCCGCCGCGACGGCGAACGACCAGAAGAAGGCGATGGTGAACGGCGTGTAGCCGACCTCGCGGAGGTGGATGGTGAAGAAGTTATAATAGACACCGTGGGCGAGTTGGTTGAGGAGGCTGGCGGCGAGCAGCGCGGCGACCAGCGGCTGGCGCAGCACGTCGCGCCGGCGCGCGCGTTCGCCCTCAGGCTTCGGCGGCGACACGGGCAGCGGCGGCAACCGCAGCGCGATGCCGGCCATCACCACATAACAGAGCGCCGCAGCAGCGAGGCCGGCGAGGGTGGGGAACGAGTCGAGCAGTTTGCCGACGACCATCGCCGCGACGACGAAGCCGATGGAACCCCACGCGCGCACCTGGCCGTAATCGAAGCCCTCGCGCCGGGCGATCTCCAGCGTGCTGGCGTCCACCAGCGGGCCGGTGAGGGTGCTGAAGAACTGCACCGTCGTGACCGCGACGATCATCCACGCGAAGGTCTTTGCCGTGAGGACGCCGCCGAAGGCCAGCGCCATGCACGCGCAGGAGGCCGCCAGCAGCAGGTTGCGCCGGCGCGAGCGGTCGGCGAGGGCGCCCCAGAAGCCGGGAAACACGACGCGGCCCAACGGCGCGAGCGCGGCCACGATGCCGATCTGCCAGTCGCTGAAGCCGAGTTGCTTCAGGTGCAGGTTGAAGAACGGCAGCAGGATGCCGGCGGCGGCGCAGACCACGAAGTAGAAAGCACAAAGCTGGCGCATGGGTGTCGTTGTTCGTGACTCGTTATTCGTGATTCGTTCTTGTGCGTCAACACCCGTTTTCCGGGTCACGAATCGCAAAGACTGAATCGCGAATCCCATGCGCCAGCTTTGGTCGCGTCTTGGAAAAAATGTGGGAGGCCCCTCAACCAGTGAGGGGAACGGCCGAACCGCCGAGTCGGCCAGCCGTCTGAGGAGCCACCTCCCACTAAGACTGGATTCGGTTCTCAAAGATCCGACTGCCGGGAAAGGGAAGCACAGGCAGTGCCACCGGGGGGAGTGCGGCTTGGCCGTTGCGCCACGCCGTCTTGCGACAATTAGCGGTTGCTACAATCGGCGCGCGGTGCATATTCCGCACGACAAGAGGGCCGACGGTTGCTAAAACAGCATGGCTGGATTGCCCGATGACGCGCATCGTTTGCGCGTCAGCCGCCTGAAGGACGCCGCCACCAATGACCGCGTTGTTCCAACCTTATCACCGCCAGTCGTTCCCGCTGATCATCGCGGCGATGGTGATCGTGGCGGTCGTGACGGCCGCCTTCGCGGTGGTGCTGGCGTTGACCGAGCCGTCGCCCGCGCAACGCGAGCACGCCGAGCAGGTCGAGGCGGACGAGAAGATGCTGACGGCGTTTGCCAGCACCTTTGCGGCAGAGCAGGCGATCGCGGACTTCGCGCTGGCCCAGGGGCAGGCGTTCCTGGCCGCCGCGGCCGCGAGCCTGCACCGGAACCTCATGGCGGGCGCGGACATGGCGACGTTGTTGCGGTTCGCGGAGCAGGCGCTGCGGCTGGAGGCGATCTACCTGTTGGACGCCAAAGGCCAGACGGTGGGACGGTCGGGCGCGCAGTCGCAACCGGAGTGGTTTCGCGACCTGCCGGAGGTGAAGGCCCGGCTGGCCAAGCCGGTCGGCACGCCGTGGGTGAAGCGCGTCCCGCCGCACGGCAAGGGCGTCGAGCCGCTCTACGTCATGATCTGGCCGCGGCCGAAGACGCAGGGATCCATCGTCATGGTCCAGACGGCGGAGGATTTCCAGTTGGTCAGCGACTGGAGTTCGCTCTATACGAAGTTCCTCGAACGGTTCCTCGACTCGTCGCCGACGGCGGTCTATATCGCCCTGCTGGAGCCGAACAACCTGATCAGCCATGTGATTTCCCGCGATGCGGGCGAGGTGGGACGGCTCAAGCGCGCCCACAAACCGTTCAAGGTGCTCGCGCAAAGCCGCCAGCCGCAGGTCAGCGAACTGGCCTCCACCCGCGGTGAACGCCTCATCGAGATTTGTTATCCGTTCCACGCCGCGGGCGAGCGGCTGGTGGAGGGCGCGCCGCCGCGCGGCATCCTGATCGCCGGGTTCCGCGTCACCGCGACACGCCGGCCTTTCCCGAACCTGGCGCCGGCGTTTGTGGTCGGCGTGATTCTCACGGGGCTGCTGCTCGGGCTGATCCAGTTCTATGGCCGCCGGACCGCAGCCCTCACGACGGCGCGATTGGAGCACGACACGCAGAACATCCTCGAAACCATCTCCAGCGGCCTGCTGGCGATCAGCAACGAGGCCGTCATCGTTGCCGTCAACAGCCGCGCCGAGGAGATCACCGGCCGCGGGCGCAACCGGATCGTCGGCCAGCCCTACCAGCGCGCGTTCGAGGACGAGAAGGAGCTGAACTACGTGCTGCTGGACACGCTTCACAACGGCCGGCTCTACTCCGACCACGAGCTGGCGTTCCGCAAACCCGACGGAACCACCGTGCCGTTGCGGGTCTCCACCTCGCGGCTGGAACTTTCCGGCAGCCGGCCCGGCGCCATCGCCCTCATCGAGGACATCAGCGAGCAGCGCCGCCTCGAGGCGCGCCTGCGCCGCAACGAACGGCTCTCCGCCATGGGCCAGCTCGCCCACGGCGTCGCCCACGAGATCCGCAACCCGCTCAACGCGATCGAAATGACCGCCCAGCACGTCCAGACCCAGTTCGCGCCGGCCGACGCGCCGCACCGCGAGAAATTCGACCGCTACGTGCGCGCCATCCGCGAAGAAGTGCGGCGGCTGGACCTCATCGTGCGGCGGTTCCTGGAGATCGCCCGCCCGCCGGAGTCCAGCCTCAGCAACGTGGACGTCAACGGCCTGGTCGAGCACGCCCTGCTGGTGGAGGCCGAGGAGTTCACACGCTACCACATCCAGGTCGTCAAGCAGCCCGGCACCAGCGTGCCGCACATCAAGGCCGACAAAGCCCAGCTCCAGCAGGCGCTCTTGAACCTCATCATCAACGCCATCCAGGCCGTCGCCGCCCTGCCGAAGGACGCCCCGCGCGTCATCAAGCTCAGCACCGCGTTCGTGCCCGCCCAGGCCCCCGACGAAGCCGACGGCGTCGAGATCACCGTCAGCGATTCGGGCGTCGGCATCAAGCCCGAGCACCGCGACCGCGTCTTCGACCCCTACTTCACCACCAAACAAAGCGGCACCGGCCTCGGGCTGGCGCTGGTCTATTCCATCACCCTCAACCACGGCGGCCTCGTCGAGTTCGAGAGCGCGCCCGGCGCCGGCACCACGTTCCGCTGGCTGCTGCCCGTCGAGTTTGGCGAAACCCTCTGAGACCCCTTATGAGCCGACCCTATCACCTGCTGGTTGTCGAGGACGTCGCGAGCGAACGCGAGATCCTCAGCGAACACCTCACCGTCGCCGGCTACCACGTCTCCACCGCGCGCGACGGCCAGGAGGCGCTTGAGAAGTTCCAGAATGAGAGAATAGACCTCGTCATCAGCGACCTGCGCCTGCCCGACATCAGCGGCGTCGAGATCATGCGGGCCGTCAAGGACATTGACCCGCGCGTGCCGGTCATCATCGTCACCGCCTACGGCAGCATCGAGGGCGCGGTCGAGGCCATGCGCCGCGACGCCTACAGCTACGTCACCAAGCCGCTCGACGTGGACCAGCTCAAGATGGACATCGCCCGCGCCCTCCAGAACCGCATCCTCGCCGAGGAAGTCCAGCAACTGCGCGAGCAACTCCGCACCCGCTACCGCTTCGAGGGCATCGTCGGCACCTCCAAGCAGATGCAGGAGGTCCTCAGCCAGGTCGCCCGCGTCGCGCCCACCCGCGCCACCGTCCTCATCACCGGCGAGACCGGCACCGGCAAGGAACTCGTCGCCCGCGCCATTCACTTCAACAGCCCGCGCGCCGAGAAACCCTTCGTCGCCGTCGCCTGCGGCGCCATCCCCCAGACACTCATGGAAAGCGAGCTGTTCGGCCACGAGCGCGGCGCGTTCACCGGCGCCGACCGGCTGCGCGTCGGCCGGTTCGAGCAGTCCGACGGCGGCACCATCCTCCTCGACGAGATCCACACGCTGCCGCTCGCCGCTCAGGCCAAGCTGTTGCGCGTGCTCCAGGAGCGCACCTTCGAGCGCGTCGGCAGTTCCCAGCCGATGACCGTGGACATCCGTGTGCTCGCCGCCACCAACCAGAACCTCGAAGAAGCCGTCGCCCACGGCGAGTTCCGCCGCGACCTGTTCTACCGGCTCAACGTCATCCAGATCCGCCTGCCCAGCCTCTGGGAGCGCAAGGAGGACGGGTCGTATCTCATCGAGCACTTCATCCGGAAATTCGCCGACCAGAACAAGAAAGGCGTCACCGGTGTCACCGAGGAAGCCATGCGGCTGCTGGTCCGCTACGCCTGGCCCGGCAACGTCCGTGAACTGGAGAACGCCATCGAGCACTCCGTCGTGCTGGCCCGCGGCGACGCCGTCACCCCCGACGACCTGCCGCTGCACATCCGCCAGAGCACCATTGCCGCGGACCAGTTCCAGGTCGGCATGACCCTCGCCGAACTGGAGCGCGTCGCCATCCTGGAGACGCTCAAGCTCCACGGCGGCAACAAGACCAAGACCGCCGCCGCCTTGGCCATCGGCCTGCGCACGCTCCACTCCAAGCTCAAGGAATACGGCCAGAGCAACACCGACGAGCATCCCGTGGTTCCGCCCGCGGCAGGCGGGACGGCCTGATTCATCGGGACGCGGCGGCGCGGTTTTCGAGGGTTCGTAGTAGCGCGATTCATCGCGCGTGCGTGCGCGGGGCGCAGGACCAGCCCGAGGCGCTATGAATCGCGCTACTACGAACCAAACCGTCCCGTGGGTGGCCGTAGTGTGACGTTGACAGGGCGGCGGGCAGTGTGGCCTATTGCCGGCGGTTGGAGGAAATGATGACGCCATGAACTGCGCACCGACCGATGGCAAGCCCGCTCGCCCGCGACGCGGCGCGTGGGTGCGCATCCCCTGTAGAACGGACGTCCACGTCCGTTTGACAACGGGCTTGGAAGCCCGTTCTACGAGTCACGTCAGCGCGTTGGCGCACGCCCTCGTCATCGCGCTGCTGCTGGCCGGCTCGCTCGCCTCCAGTTTCGCCGAATCCTCTTTCACCGGCCTTGGCACCAACAGTTGGGCCAAGTCTGTTTCCGCTAACGGCAAGGGTGTCGTGGGTTGGGTCGAAGCTGGCGGAGAGATCCAGACCGGCGGTCCCGACCATGCGTTCTGCTGGAGCGGAGCCGACGGCGTGGTTAGCGTCGGCCCTATGGCCGGCAAAGAAAACACCTGTTCCCCACTAAGTGTCTCCGGTGACGGTTCGGCGGTAACGGGCGTGAGCTATTCCGAATCAGGCATACAGGTGTTTCGCTGGACGGCGACCGGTGGGATGGTCAGCCTTGGCAAGTTGTGTGGCGAGGGCCTGCAAATCGTGACCAATGATGCCTCCAGTGACGGCAAGGTGGTCGTGGGCACGGTTGGCCGGAGTGACTCATCTCCGCACACCCAACCTTTTCGATGGACGGCGGCGGGTGGCATGGTGCTCGGCTGCCCACCCGGCGGCTTCGACAGTTGCGCCAGCGCCGTCTCCAGCGATGGCAAGGTGATTGTAGGCTGGAGATGGCCGGTTGCGGGCGTTGCAGCTATTCGCTGGACGGTGCGCGGCGGCATTGTTGGTCTTGGCCATCTCCCCGGCAAGTGTGATAGGAGCCGGGCTTGTGCCGTCTCCAGCGATGGCAGGGTAATCGTCGGCGACAGCAACTCAGCTTCGGGCTCGGAAGCCTTTCGTTGGACAGCGAAAACCGGCATGGTTGGTCTCGGCTTCTTACCTGGCGAGGGCAAGGATAGCTGCGCCTTCGCCGTCTCCAGTGATGGCTCCGTGGTCCTTGGGGAGAGTAGTTCGATTTCTGAAACCGCTGGCCTGATGTATTTCAGCACTGGCGGCTGGAGACTGGGGCAATGGAGGTCCGGTTCTGGAACCGAAGCGTTTGTTTGGGACAGTCGCAATGGCATGCGCAGGCTGCACTCGGTTCTGACCAAAGACTACAACTTGGACTTGACCGCTTGGACGCTGATAAAAGCCACCGGCATCTCCATAGATAGAAAGACCATTATTGGCAACGGTATTCACAAAGACCACCTCGAAGCCTGGGTGGCGCATCTGGACCGGCCGGTGAATGAGGCGGCGGGGAAGGGGAAACGGAAGTGAGAAGTTAAGAGTGCAGAGTTAAGAGTGGAGGAAGTGACTGGTGATTGGTGAATGGTGTTTGCAGAGTTCCGGAACTCTTAACTTTGAGATTCCTCGCTGTTTTCGGTGGAACTCGTTGCGGCTGTCTTTCCCATGAACGGATGAAGGGTGTGACGTTGGCCTGGTGTTCTCCGCAGGCGCGGGAAAAGCGGCGGAGGGCCGCGCGCAGTCCAAGACGCTGCCGCGTTGGCAGTGTCCCCTTTCAAAGGTGCGCAAGCGTCTTGGACTGCGCCAGTCCTCTGGCGCTTTGTGGTTTGAGTGGACTTCCATGGGGTGAGGAGTCAACCGCGCCCCTTTCTCCGCCCACCGGAAATAGCGAGGAGCCTCTTGTTCCACCGGAAATAGCGAAGAACCAACTTCGAACTCTTAACTGGCGCCTCGCCAAGGACCGCAGCCGCCACCGCCGCCCGCTAGCCATCCTTCATCGCCGCCAGCAACTCCTTCACCTTCTCCAACGCCCGCGCGCGGTGGCTGATCTTGTTCTTCTCCGTGTCGGGCAGTTCCGCGTAGGTCTGGTCGTAGTTCTCTGGCACGAACAGCGGGTCGTAGCCGAAGCCGTTCGTCCCGCGCGGCTCGCGCACGATCCGGCCCGCGCACACGCCGCTGCACACGGCCACGATGAACGGGTCGCGCAGCGTGAACGCCACGTCCGCCTTCCGCGCGGCTTGGGCCAGCGCGAATGACGCGCCCGCGATGGCGATGACGCACGAGAACCGCGCCACACGTTGGGCGTCGCCCACGCCGGCCATCTCGCGCAACAACTTCTCGTTGTTGCGCTGGTCGTTGCCCGGCTCGCCCGCGTAGCGCGCCGACCTCACGCCCGGCGCCAGGTCGAGCGCCAGCACCTCAAGGCCGGAATCGTCCGCCATCGTCAGCATCTTCCCCTGCACAAAGCTGGCGGCGCGCACGGCCTTCTTGATCGCGTTGCCGACGAACGTCGCTTCGTCCTCCACGACCTCCGGCATTCCCGGCGCGGTCTCAAGCCCGAGGATCTCCCACGGCGCGCCGAGGATGGCGCGCAGCTCGGCCAGCTTGTGTTTGTTCCTCGTGGCGGCGAGCAGTTGCATCGCCGCCGACAATCACGAAAAGCGGCGGCGATGGCAACGGAAAACGCGTGCAACAGTTTCTATTGCGCTGTCCGCGCCGGCGGCTGCCACGGCACCTCGCCGCCGCGCTGGATTTGCGCGCGGAGAGCGGCGGCCAGTTCGTTGAAAATCTTCCGCTCACGCTTCGCCAGGTCCGTGGTCTCTTTCGGGTCGGCGGCGAGGTTGTAGAGTTCGAGCGGCGCGAACGGGCTGTCCTGGAGCAGCTTCCAGTCGCCGCGGCGCAACGCCTCGATTGTCTTGCCGCCGTAGGCGACGCCGCCTTCGCGCCGGACGAAGTAAAGGTCGCGCTTCGGCCCGGCGTCCGTTTTTCCCAACAGCGCCGGCAGGAAGCTCACGCCGTCAATCTCCGCGGGCCGCGCCACGCCGGCGGCGTCAAGCGCCGTGGCGAAGATGTCCATCGTCAGCGCGACCCGAGCGGTGCGGCTGCCGGGTTGGATCGCGGCGGGCCAGCGCGCGGCGCCGGGCACGCGCAGGCCGCCTTCATACATGTGCTGCTTGGCGCTGCGCCACGGGCCGTTGTTCGCGCCGGAGTCGAGCACGCCGCCGTTGTCGGAGGTGAAGAGGACCAGCGTGTTGCCGGCGAGCTTCAGCCGGTCGAGCGTGTCGAGCACGCGGCCGATGCCGGCGTCGAGGTGCTCGATGAGCGCGACGAGCTTCTGGCGTTTCGGGTCCATCGCCGGCTCGCGCTGCCTGACGCGCTCCAGCCACTCCGGCGGCGGCTGGATCGGGTCGTGCGGCGCGTTGTAGGCGAGGTAGAGGAAGAACGGCTTCTTCGCGCGGGCGCGCTCGGCGAGGTGGGCGCACGCCCAGTCGGTGAAGAGGTCGGTGGCGTGGCCCTGCGGGTCAATCACCTCGCGGTTGCGGCGCATGAAGTTCTGCCCGCCGCGCCGGTGCGTCCGATAGTCCTCCATCATGTCGCCGAGGAAGCCGTGGAAGAAATCAAAGCCGCGCTCCGTCGGTGTGTTCGGCGACTCCAGGCCGAGGTGCCACTTGCCGACGACGGCGCTGTGGTAACCGGCGCGCTTGAGCAGTTGCGGCAGCAGCGTCGCGCGTGGCGACAGCCAGCCCCACGAGTTCTCCGGCGTGTGGCGGATGACGCCCGGCACGCCGACGCGGTCGGGATGGCAGCCGGTGAGCAGCGCCGCGCGCGTCGGTGAGCAGACGCAACTGCTGGCGTAGAAGTTGTCGAACGTCATGCCTTCGCGGAACAGCCGGTCCATCGCCGGCGTGCGGATGTCCGGCGTGCCGAACGCGCTGTAGTCGCCGCGGCCCTGGTCGTCGGTGAGGATGACAAGAAGGTCCGGCTGTTCGGCGGCAAGCGCGAAAGAGGCGAACAGCAGCGGCAGAAAGCGGCCCGGGAGCTTCATGCATGCATCATGATGGACGGTCCGCTCTCTGCCAAGCTTGCAGGCGATCCCGGTTCAGTGGGCCTGGGTGACTTGCGGCAACGCCTGCGGCCGCTGGTCGCGCGGGAGGTAGTCGGGCCAGAGCGGGCAGTTGAGGTCAATCCAGCACTTCACCGCGTGCATCTCGTCGCGCGTCAGTTTCGCGTCGTGGTGGCCGGCCTCCAACAGCTTCCACAACTTGCTCTGCAACGTGCCGAAGCTCAGCGGCCCGGCTTTGTGGTGGCGCAGCCGGTAGGTCATGTCGAAGTAGTGGACCCAGCCGCCGCTGACGAGCGTGCGATAGGACGCCGGCACGCGCTCGGCGTCGAGGGTGGACGCCAGGTTGATCTTGTGTGTGTCGTCCGCGCCGTGGCAGCGCACGCACTTCGCGTCCCACACCGGTTGCACGACGCGCTCGTAAGCAAACGCCTGCGTGCCCCACGGCGGCGGCTGGAGCTTGCTGGGCGGCCGGCGCGCGGCCAGCGTCGGCTTTACCGGCGCGGCGGTTTGGCGGTGTTCGTGGCAGCCGACGCAACTGCGCTGTTCGCCCGGCTGCAACTGCACCACGCTCCGCATCCGCTGCAACTCGTTCAGGTTTTCGTCGAGCACCTCGAAGTAAAGCACCTTGCCCGCCGGCGCGAAGAAGCTGGCCGAGCCGTCGGCTTCGACGGGGGCGATGCCGAGCGCCGCCTTCGCGACGTAGGTGGGCCAGCCGTTCGGGCCGTTCACCTTGTGGACGGGCGTCGCGTAGAAATCCTGGAACACCGGCCCGTGGTCGCGCCGGAATTCGCCGCTGGCCAACTGCTCCAGGTTTGCGCGCACCTCCTGGCAGACGCGGATGTATTTCACCTTGCCGCGCGGCACGGCCGGCTCCAGCCCCTGATACACATCGGCCACGGTGAACTGGCCGAGTTGTGAACCGGCCAGCGCCGGGACGTTCGGGCCAAGCGCCGGCGGCATCGGCTCCGGCCGCAACGGCGACGGGCACATGCTGCCGATGGACGGGTCGAGGTAGAGCAGCTCGCGGTTGCCGTAGCGGTCCGCGACGTAGAGGCCGAACCGGTCCGCCGGCGCGTGGCTCGCCAGGAAATAATCGCGCGTCACCGGCACCGGGTCGCGCCAGCACTCCTGCCGCGGCCAGTTCATGTTGTAGCGCGGCGTCGTGTCGGGCGTGATGTTCGTGACGGCGTTCGAGTCGGACGGGCCGTTCGCCTTCGCGAGGTCAATCAAGCCCAACGGCCCGTTGTGGTCGCCGCCGTGGGAGAAGATCGTGCAGAGAATCTCGCGCGTGCCGGGCACCTCGCGGCCGTTGATGTAACAGTTCGGCGTGTTGTTGCCGAAGATCAGTTCCGGGTGCGTCCCGTCCGGCCGCGTCGCCCAGAGCGTGTGGCCGAAGTCGGCGCCCTTGTCTATGTATTCCGAGCGCGTCCACAGGATGCGCCCGTCGCGCGCCACCGTCGGCGTCCATTCGCTCAGGTTGGCGAACGACAGCGGGCGGATGTTGGCGGGGCGAGACTCCGTCGAGCCTTCCCCGTCCATGCGGAACAGCACAAACGCTTGCGGACGCCAGCACAGGAACCGCGCCTTGCAACGCGTCGAGATGAACGCCAGCCCGCCGTCGGGCAGCGGGCACGGATAGTAATCATGGAACGGCCCGTCGGTGAGCTGCCGCAGGCCGCTACCGTCGGCGTTCATCGCCATCAGGTGCCAATAAGGCTGCTCCTCGCCGCTCCGGGCCTTGTCGGGCCGATACGCGAAGTAGACCTTCCGCGCTTCGAAATCCGCCATCACATCGCGCGCGATGCCGCCGCTGCCGTCGAAGAGCGTCACCAGCTTCGCGTCCGCCGGCTCCAGCCGCCCGTCGCGGCGCGGAATCTCCAGCACGCACACGCCGCCGCCGGGCTTGAACTGCGAGTCGAGCACGTCGCTGTAGTTGTGGGACGAGAGGTAGGGATGACGTTTGGCGAAAAGGACTTGTTGCAGCGCCGCCAGGTCGGGATCGCGGAACATCAACCGCCGCTTCGCCAGCCGCGCGTCGAGGTAGAGCGCCTCGTCGTCGGCCGTTGCCTGTCGTTTGCGCAACGACGCCAGATCTTTTCGCTCCGCGGCAACATCCAACCCCTTCGCCGCCAGCCGCGCAATCATCTCCTCCATTTGCGCCAGCACGCGGTCGGTTGGTTTCAACCGCGCCATGCGCCCCCAATACGGCCCGCCGCCCGGCAACGCGGGCCGGTCCATGTGCAGCGGCGAGAGATGATCGTCGGCGTTCATCCGCTGCCAAGTCGCCCGCTCGCACAGGAACGCGTAGCGCACCAGCCCGTCATGCGTCACCGGCTCCGGCAACGGCGCGGGCGGGACGTAGGGCGGCGCCTGGCGGGCCTTCGATTGCGCGGCCAGGTTGGCCGCCTTCACGCGGCGGACCGTCTGCCACCGCCGGCCGTCCAGCGAAAGCCGGACTTCAAACTCCACCGGCACACGGTCGTGATACTGGCCGTCGCGGTCGCGGGAGAAGACGACCTTTGCCACCTGCGCCGGCCGCGGCAACTCGATCTGCGCCCATTCCTCACCGCCCGTCGCCGCGATCCAACTGTGGCTGTTGCCATAAAGGCCGTCGTTGAGATGCTCGATGCGGTGGATGGCATGGCCGCCCAGGCACGACGACGCGCTGGCCTTCGCGCCATCCTTCGACAGCGCGAGGTTGCGCGCGCCGTCCGGCTCGAAGACCTCCAGTTCGTCAATGCACGGCTGGCCCGCGCTGCTGGCGTGGACGACGAACTGCACGAACTTCGCGCGCTGCGGCGGGAACGCGACGGCATTCGGCGCGGAGGGGTTGATGGACATCTCCGCAGCCGGAGCCGCCATGAGAAAAACCGCGCTTCCAAGGACGGCTGCCAGCGACGCCACGCCCAAGCCCGTGTCCGGGCCGCGGACGACGAAGCGCACACCGCGTGTTGTTGTGAATGGCCGGGCCATCGCATCACCTGGGCTGCCGCACCCATTTCTCCCGCATCGCGCCGCATCGCGTCAAACTCATTCTTCGGCCGCCGCGCCGCGGCTGTCGTCATCACGGTTTCGGTTCGCAAACAGCGCGCCTGCTTGCTAGAGGTTGCGCGTGCCCTGGGACATCAACGCCGGTTTTTTCTGGATCGTCGTCGTCATCGGCGCGGTGTTTGCCGTGCTGGCCTGGCTGGCGGCCAAACGCGAGGAGCAGCGGCGGCAGGCGCTGGCGGCGCTGGCCGCGTCGCGGGGGCTGGCATTCAACCGCGCGGACCCGATCCGCGTGCCGGGCACGTTCGCGCAGTTCGAGCTGTTCCAGCGCGGCGACACGCGCTACGCCTACAACGTCATCCACGGCGCCATCGGGATGCGCAACTACTGCGCGTGCGACTTCCAATACACCGCCACCACCTACACGACCGACAGCAAGGGCAACATGCAGCGGCACGACGTGACGACCTATTGTTCGGCGGCGATCGCCGAGCTGAACTACCCGGTGCCGGCGTTATGGCTGCGGCCGGAGAACTTCCTCGACAAGGCGGCGGCCGTCGTCGGTTTCCACGACCTGGAGTTCGAGAGCGACGAGTTCAACCGCGCGTTCCACGTGAAGGCGGCCGACCGTGAGATCGCCTTCGACATCCTGAACGCGCAGACGATGCAGCGGCTGCTGGCCGGCCCGTTCCGGCGCATCGAGTTCAACGGCCCGGCGGTGCTGGTGTTCGAGGAGACGACGTGGACGCCGGAGCAGTTCGGCGCGGCGCTGGACTTCGCGCGCTCGCTGGCGGAAGGTCTGCCCAACTACCTGTTCGAGAAACTGCGCGAACGGATGCAACGAGGAACATGAATCCTGATTACTCGCCGCTCATCCCGCTGCTGATCGTCATCGGCGTGCCGCTGCTGGTCTTCGCGGCGCTCTACAACCGGCTGGTCGGCCTGCGCAACCTCGTGCGCGAGAGCTGGGCCAACGTGGACACGGAACTGAAGCGGCGCTACGACCTCATCCCCAACCTCGTCGAGACGGTGCGCGGCTATGCGACGCACGAGCGCGGCGTGCTGGAGGAGGTGGCGCGGGCGCGCGCGGCGGCGGTGGCCTCGACGGGCCGGCCGGCAAGCCAGGCGGCGGACGAGAACGTGCTGGTGCACGCGCTGAAGTCGCTCTTCGCGGTCGTGGAGAACTATCCGCAACTCCAGGCCAGCCAGAGTTTCCTGAAGCTGCAACAGTCGCTGGTGGACACCGAGGACCGCATCCAGGCGGCGCGGCGGTTCTACAACGCCAACGTGCGCGACTACAACACGCGTTGCCAGACGCTGCCCTCGAATCTCATCGCGGGGATGTTTGGATTCATGCCGGCGGATTTCTTCGAGATCGAGGCGGCCATCGAGCGGCAGGCACCGCCCGTGCAGTTCAAGTAGATGGCCGGGGCGGGCTATTCGGCCGCCTTGCGACGCTCGGCTTTCAGCCGTTCGCGTTCCTCCTCCAACAACCGCTTGGCCTGCTCGAGCGCCTGGTTGGCCTCGTAGGTCCGGTCCTCGGCCTCGTAGGTGTTGGCGACCCACTGGTAGAGCGTCGGCGAGCGGGGCGATTTGGCGAGCAACTCCTGATAGCACTCGCGCGCCTCCGCATAACGCTTCTGGCCGAAGAGCGCATGGCCGAGATGAAACCGCGCGCCCGAGCTGTCGGGGTTGAGCGCGAGCGCCTCGCGATAGCACTTCTCGGCGCGGGCGTATTCCTTCTTCACCAGCGCGGTCTCGCCGAGGTTGCCGTAGAGCTCGTAGTAGTTCCAGTTGGCCGCCGCGGCCCGGAGGAAACACTTCTCGGCTTCGGCCACGCGCTTGGCGTCGAGGTAAAGCCGGCCAAGCTGGAGGTGGGCGAGTCCCGACGACGGCTGCTGCCGCAGCGTGGCGTCCAATATCTTCGGCTCCGAACTCCAGTCGGCTGCGCGGTAATTTGCCCAGCCGAGCAACGCGAGCGCCCCCACCGCCAGTCCGCCGGCCTCGATCCAGCGGCGCGTGCCGCGCGGTTCGAACCGGCCGGCGCTCTCGATCGCGAAGCCGACGACCAGGGCGATGCCGATGCCGAGCGTGTAAAGCGGCTGCTCTAGGATGGCCCCGTGGCAGTGGCGGAAGACGCACGCCGCCGCGACGGCCGCGGCGGCCAGCAGCCACGTCAGCCCGAACGCCAGCGCGGGGCGGCGGGAGGATTGCGCCCAGATGGCCAGCACGAGGCTGCTGGCGATGATCCAGCCGCCGAGCGTTTCATACCACGCCGCCGGCGTCACCGCGTAGTCCATGGTGAACGGCTCGGGCACGACGGCCCAACGCAGCGCCGCGAGAACGCCCGCCGGCCAGTCGCGCAGGAACCGGAGCGGCCAGTCGCCCGCCGCGGGCGCCAGTTCCCAGCTTTCCGGCCGTGAGAGGCCGTGGCCGCCGAGCCACCAGGAAAGGAGGACTTGTCCGGCGAAGATCGAGATGAGGATGATGCCGAACGTGATGAACGGCGCGCGCGTGTCTTTGCGTTTGCCGGCCGGTTTCAACCAGAGGTCGTAGGCGAGGACGATGACCGGCAGCACCAACGCCATCGGGGTTTCCATCAGCGCCAGCAGCGCGCAGACGCCG
>JACRKA010000226.1 GCA_016219905.1 Verrucomicrobiota bacterium | reverse complement strand
GCCGCACGCAAATCTTTGGACGGTCGCTTGGAAGGGTCAGCCTCCTGCAGTTGTTTCTTGGTGTCGGGGGAGAGCCGCTCGGCCAGATGGCGCCACAGCGGGTCAGGCACCTCCTTGAGGCGGGCCACCAACACCGCCGAGTCCTTGAGGTCCCGGGTGCGAAACAGTTGCGGTTGTTCGATGACCTCGCCGACGCCGCGCAACGGCCACTCCAGCGCGGCCATGATCCACGGCAGGCCGTAGAAGGCGACACATATCCCGATGAAAAGGACCGCGAGGGACTTGATGATCGTCCAGCGGAGATCTTCGAGGTGGTCGAGGAACGGTTTGGTTTCCGCCTCTTCCTCCCCCGGCTCGATCCCGTTTGGAGGCGGCTCTGAAGACGGCTTGGCCATGAGCGGTCGCGTTCGCCGCAGCGCGGGCGGCTGGGGTTACGTCGTGGCAGAGGGATTCTGCGGTTTGTCGGGTTCGGCCGGCGTCGCGGGCTTGCTCGGCGGAGGTTCTTCGGCGGGGGTATTGGCCGCCGCCTGCGAAATCTCGTTCTGCATGTCGCGCGAGGCTTTCTTGAACTCCTTGATGCCCTGGCCGAGGCCCTTGGCAAGCTCCGGCAGCTTCTTGGCGCCGAAGAGCAACAGCACGACGAGCAGAATCAGGATGATCTGACCCATGCCCAAATCCCAAACAGCAAACGGCACATTCATGTCTTATTTCTCCGAAATCTCGTTCTACATGTCGCGCGAGGATTTCTTGAACTCTTTGATACCTTGCCCGAGGCCCTTGGCAAGCTCCGGCAACTTCTTGGCGCCGAAGAGCAACAGCACGACGAGCAGAATCAGGATGATCTGACCCATACCCAAGTCCCAAACGGCAAACGGCACATTCATGTCTTATTTCTCCATTTCACTGACCGGTGAAGACTACGGCGCGGCGGGCGAAATGTAAAACCCCATTCCTCGCGCGCGCGACGCCCGATGCGTCCCCGAACCAGACCGTCCGCCGCAACCGCGCGGCTTATTGCCCGGTGATGATGAACTCGCCGCGGCGGTTCCTGGACCAAGCCTCTTCGTTGTGGCCGGGATCCGCGGCCTTTTCCTTGCCATAGCTGATGGTCTGGAGCCGGGCGGCATCAACGCCGGCGCTGATCAGGTATTCGCGGCAGGCCTGCGCGCGGCGCTCGCCCAGCGCCCGGTTGTATTCCTCGGTGCCGCGCTCGTCGCAGTGACCCTCGACCGTGATGACGTTGCGCGGGTTCTCACGCATGTAGCCGGCCATGTCGTCGAGCTTGGAGCGCTCGCTGGGGTTGACCACCGCGCTGTCGAACGCGAAATAGACCGTGTCGGCGGCGAGCCGCGGCGGCTGGTTGCGCTCGCCGAGCATGCCGGCGCCGATGCGCGGCGCCATCGTCATGGGTTCGGTCGGTGTGATCGGCACGGCGCCTTCCATGCCGGGGCCGGGGCCGGGCGTCGCCGAGGGCTTCTTCTTGCAGCCCACCATGCCGCCCGCCAGGACGGCCATCAGGCAAATCGCGCTCACCTTGATCATCAATCGGGTCTTCATGTTTGATCTCCTAAAATCCGCTCAGTGTTCCCGCCGGTCCGGCGGCAGTTCGCTCATCGCTTAACGCGACCATGCGGGCGTCGAGCAATCGCCCAAGACGCGCAAATTCGGGTTGAGTTCTATCGCCCGCCCGGTGAACGCGTCAAGGATATAAAGCGACTTGCGGTGATTGACCGCCTTGGTGAACACGATGTGGCGGCCGTCCGGCGCCCATGTCGGGTCCTCGTTGTCGTAGCCGTCAACGGTCAACATCGCCTCGTTGCCGCCGCGGGAGTTCATCACGCCGATCTGGAATTGCTTGCCCGCGCGCAGGGTGAAACAGATGTCCGGCACGGCCGGGTCGGCCGACCACGGCGCCCAGTCCGGCTCCGTGCGATAGCCGCCGAAAGTGACCCGCCGCCCTTCGCCGCCGCCAGCCGAGGTCACGTAGAGCTGCGGCGAACCGGCGCGGTCGCTCACAAAACAGATTTGCGAACCGTCCGGCGACCAGCACGGCGAGGATTCCACCTGTCGGGTGCGGGAAAGCCGCGCCAGCGAACCGTTGGTGAGGTCCTTCACGTAAAGTTCCGGGTTGCCGTCACGGCTGAGGACCAGCGCAAGCCGCCGGCCATCAGGCGAAATCGCGCCGCCGGTGTTCAACCCCGGATACGACGCGACGCAGACGAGCGCCGGCGCGTTGATGTCGCGGACGAGATAGATGTCCGGCCAGCCGCCGCGGTAACTGGTGAACACCAGCGTGCTGCGGTTCGGCCCGAAGCGCGGTCGCACGGTGAGGCTGCGGTCGTTGGTCATCCGCTTCACGTTCGCGCCGTCGTAGTCCATCACGTAAAGCTCCTTCTGCCCCGTGCCGTTGGCGATGAACGCGATCTTGGTCTGCGCGATGCCGCGTTTCTGCGCCACCTGCCGCACGATCTCATCGGCCATCTGGTGCGCCACGCTGCGCAGGTTGCCGGAATCAGCACTGCACGTCTTCTGGAACACCGGCGCGGACACGCCGCGGCGATAGACCGTGCCGTTGAGCGACGCGCCCGACGCGTCGCCGCGCACGATGAACTCCGCGTTGGCCGCCGCGACGTAGCTGAACCAGTCGCTGCGCACCAGGTCGCTGGCCAGCACGCTGGAGATCTGCTGCGCCGCCGACGCATCGCCGCCGAACGGCTCGATGCCGATGGTGATCTTGTCGGCCACGCCTTTACTAACCCGGATGGTCGGCGTTTGCGCCGTCGCCATGACGGCGGCCGCTGCAAAAACAAAAACGCTCCACATCAATCGCTGCTTCATAGAAATCATCCTCGCTGTTCAGCCCTTCTTGGCCTGGGGCTTCAGTTCAAATTCAACCGGGATGTCCGCGTAAGTGCCGTTGCCCAGCCCTTGCGGCAGCGGCGCGATCCGGCGCACTGTGTTTACCGCAGAGAGCACCGACTCGTCCATCACAACATCTCCGCTCTTGCGGTCGAACCACACGTTGGAAATCGTCCCGTCGCGCTGGATGCGGATGAACACGACGCAGGACATGTGCCCCTGGATCGCCGGCTGCTGCCACGACTCGTCCATCCGCATCTTGATCATTGAGTAATACCACCCGAACTGCGACGGCAACCCGCCCATGCCCGCGCCCGGACCGGGATAGCGTCCGATGCCGGGGCCGACGCCGGGTCCGCTCTTGGGGCCGCGGCCTTTGCCCGCGCCAGTGGCCGAGCCACCGCCGCCGTCGCCGACCATGCCGAGCATCTTCGAGCGGAATGCGCTGGCGTTGAAACTTCCCTTGCCGCTGAGTGCCTTGCCCGTGCCGCCTTTCACGCCACCGACAACTCCCTTCGTCGTCGCGGCCTGCGCGCCGGTCTTCGAACGCGTGACGAGTTTCGTCGAGCGCTCCACCTTCCCCGTTTCGGGTTTCTTCGCTTCAATCTTCTTCGCTTGCGGTTCGGGCTTTGGTTGCGGCTTGACCTGCGGTTTCGGCGTGGGTTTCGGTTTCTCGATCTTCTTCGGCGGCTCGACGGGGACTTCCGGCTGCTTCACTTCCGGCTTCGGCTGCGGCTTCACCGGTTCCGGCTTGATCTGCGG
>JACRKA010000227.1 GCA_016219905.1 Verrucomicrobiota bacterium | reverse complement strand
GTGATGCCACGGCGCGGACGGCGCGGCGAAAGTTAGTGGCGCGCAAAGCAACAGCGCAGCGAGATGGAATCGGATCGTGTTCATGTTTCGCGAAGGAGGGGTTTGGAGGCATCAATCACCAGCCAGCATGCGGCGGCGACGAGGTAGAACGCCGCCATCGTCAGCATCGCAGCATCGTAGGAGCCAAACCGCTGCACGCACAGGCCGACGACCATCGGGCTGAGCGCGCCACCGAGGTTGCCGAAGGTGTTCATCGCGCCGGTCACGACGCCGGTGTGCGCGCCGCCGACTTCGAGGCACGCCGCCCAGCCGGGCGCGACGCCGAGCGCAGCCAGTCCCGCCGCCGCCGCGAGCAACAACGCCGCCGTCATCGGTTCGCGCGTGGCGACGGCGCACACGACCGCGACGGCCGCCGCGGGCAGGCCGATGAGTCCCGGCAACCGCCGGCCCCAACGCGTGCCGAACCGCCGTGCGAGCGCATCGCTGAACCAACCGCCAACCATCACGCCCATCGCGATGCCGGTCAGCGGCATCGCGGCGAGCCAGCCGACTTGCGTCATGTGGAAGCCGCGCGCCTCCAGCAGGTAGGTCGGCAGCCACGTCAGGTAGAAGAACCATCCGTAGATCGCGCTGAAATACATCGCGCAAAGCGCGAGCAGATTGCGGCTGCGCGCGAGCCGCGCCCACGGCACCGGAGGATGCGCTACCGGCGGTTCGCTGCCGATCAGTTCCAACTCGGCGGCGTTGACGCCCGCGTGGCGGTGCGGGTCGTCGCGGAACCACCACAGCCATGCCAGCGCCCACACGACACCCACCGCGCCGAAGATCGGGAAGATGTGCCGCCAGTCCATCACACCGAGCATCGCCACCACCAGCGGCTGCGTCGCCGCGCCGCCGAGCGTGCCGACCATGATACACAGCCCGAACGCGCGCCCGTGGTCACGCATCGGCAGCCAGCGCGCGTAACTGCGCGAGATGCCCGGATAGCAGCCCGCCTCGCCGAGACCGAAGAGCAGCCGCACCGCGAACAGCGACGCGAATCCCCAAGCGAAGCCCGTCATCGCCGTGAACAGCGACCACCAGATCACCACGCGCGTCAGCATCAGCCTCGGCCCGAAGCGGTCGGCGAGCCAGCCGGCCGGCACCTCCATCACCGCGTAGGCGAACGAGAACGCGGTGAACACGTAGCCCATCTGCGCGTTCGTCAGGCCGAGATCGGCCGTCATCGCCGGCGCGGCGGTGGAGATGCAAACGCGGTCGAGGTAGGCGACGGCGCTGAGCAGCAGCGTGAAGCCGAGCACGCCGTAGCGGGTGCGGGTCGGCTGCGCGGGATTCCTTGGAGCGGACATGCCGGCGATGTTTATAGCGAGCCGCCAAGGCGTATTGCAACCGTGACGGCCGCCCAAAGCCAGACCCTATTGTTTCGGCTGGACGCCGAGCTTTCTCTCCAGCGCGAGAACAACCAGGTCCGCCGCGCCTTCAACGCCGACCTCGGCGGTGTTGATGATCACGTCGTAGTTGAGCGTGTCGCCGGCGTCGTGGTGGAAATACTGGCGCACGAAGGCTTGCTGGCTGGTGTCGGATTGCTGGACCTCCCTGCGCGCTTCCTCGATGGGGAGCCGCAACCTCTCGGCGATCTGTTTGGCTCGCCATTCCGCGGGCGCGACGATGCGGACGCGCAGGCCGCATTCGACGGGCAGCATGTATTGCGCGCCGCGGCCCACCAGCACCACGTCGCCCTGGTGGCCGAGGGCCAGCACGACCTGCTTGAGGTAGAGGATGTAGTTCTCGCTGCCGATGTCCTCCGGCTCGAACGCGGAGCGGAACGTGTCTTCGAACGCGGTGCGGGCGCGCTCATCAAGGCTGAGGATGAGTTGCTGGCGGACGTGGGCGCGACTGGCAACTCCGTCCACGATCTGGCGGTCGAACACATGCCAGCCGAGCCGCTCGCCGGCGGTCCGGGCGATCTGGTCGCCCCCGCTGCCGTGCTGGCGCGAGACCAGCAGATAGGGGCCGTAGTGGATGCCGCCGATTTGTTTGCGACCGGGCCGTTGGTCCGCGGTGGCCAGCCGCCGGCGGATTTCCCAGAGGGACACCTGTTTCGAGATCAGCTTTGTGACTTCGCCCATGGTCCACCTCGCTTGTTGGCGCGGCCGCTCAGGGCCGCGGGTTGACCGTCACGTGTGTGCCGTTTTGAACGCCGCCGGCGCTCAGGAACCTCGCGCCGACCCGACGTAAACTGCCACCGGTCGCCTCGAAACACAAGATGGCAGAGCCGCTGCCCGGCTCCGGCCCGCCGGTCATTTCGCCGGCTGCAGCAGCGCCTGCCGTTCCGCGGCGGCTTGCGCAGCCTCGGCGGTCTTGTTCTGCGCCGCGAGGCAGGCTTCGAGCGATGCGAGCGCGGCGGCCAGATCGGTCTTCGCCTTCAACGTCCGGTAGTTGTCGCTGGCGCGGCGCAGGAGATTTTCGGCCAGCGGCAGGTTCTGGCCGGACGCGAGCAAGGCGCGGCCCTGGCCGGCCTGCGCGGCGGCGACGCCGCGGGTGTCGGCCAGCGCCTCGAACATGGCCAGCGTGCGCGCCCACTTCTCCAGCGCGACGGCGTGGCGGTTCTGCGCCGCGTCGAGGCGGGCGCGGTTGGCAAAGAGGGTGGCGATGCCGGCGCGGCTGCCGGCCTTTTGAAAAGCGTTCTCAGCGGCGCGGAACGACTCGTCAGCTTTGCCGAAATCGCCACGGTCCTGACGCCAGAGGCCCTGCTCGTTGAGAAAAAGCCCTTGGAGTTCGGGCTGGGATGGTGGGGGCGGCGATGCGGCGAGCTGTTCGAAGCGGGCGTCGAGCGCGGCGGACTGCTTCGCCTGCGACTCGGTTTGGAGCAACGCGATCTGGTTCCGCCACCACTCCTCCTTGCGGCCAAGTGCGTCGTTGATGGCGGCGGCTTGTTCCAGCAGGTCGCGCGCGGCGGCGAGGTCGCCGAGTTCGCGCTGCGCGTGCGCGAGGTTGTGGAGGGCGATGGCTTCGCCGGCGCGGTCGTTGAGGAGCCGGTGGCGTTCGACGGCGCGCTGCCATTCGCGCGCGGCGGCGGACCAGTTTTCGCTTGCCGAAAGTTTCATCGCCGTCGCCGCGGCGTGTTCCGCCTGAGCGACGGCAGCAGGCACCGCTGGCGGCGGCGGAGCAGAGGAGCAACCGCCGAGGAGCATCGGCGAAAGAACCATCCAAGAGGCGAAGCTGCGGCTCATTTTCCGCCTCCCACCCTCGGCACGACGATGCTCTTGATGGGCTGGTTGGTCTGGCCGGTGAAGGAATCCTTGAGCAGCCAGTGGCGCTTGAGGCCCTGCATGACCTCGTCGGCGTGGATGATGAGGCCGGAGAGTTCGCTGAGGATGGTGCTGTTGGCCTGGACCTGGGCGTTGAGGTTGCTGGTGATGGCGGCGGAGTCCTCGAGCGAGCGTTTCAACAGGGTGGCGACGGTGGCGATGTTGGTGTTGGCGGTGGTGAGGGTGGCGGAGGCGGTGGTGAAGGTGTTGTTGGCGGAATCCATCGTGGTCTGGATCTGGCGGTGGATGTTGGTCGGGATGATCCAGTCGCCGAGCGAGCCGCGCGGGTCGCGGAGGTTGGCGGTGATGACGGCGAGGTTGGTCATGACGGTGTTGGCGTTGACGACGGTGGTGTCCACGTGGGCGATCATGCCGGTGCTGGTGGCGAGCACGTCGGCGATTTTGTTGGTGAGGGCGAGGAAACCGGGGAGGCCCTGCTCGACCTTGTTGACGACGACCTCCAGACGGCGGGTCAACGCGGGCGATTCCTCGCACTCCAGGCCGTAGAGCCGCGGTTTCTTGCCGCCGGCAACCGGCTCGTAGAGATTCTTCGCGGGGTCGGTGAGGATAAGCACGGTTTTCTTGTCCTCGCGGACGGTGGGCTTGCCGTTGACGCCTTTGAGGACTTCCATGAAACGGTTGCCGAGGAAGTCGGCGGCGGCGACGCGGACCTTCGAGTCGCTCCAAAGGTAGCCGTAGTAGGGCGACTGGATCTGGAACTCGATATAGACGTTGTGCTCGTCGTCGGGCGCCATGGCTGTGATGAACGTGATCTCGCCAACATCGAAGCCCATGAGCTTGACCGGCGCGCCGGCTTTCAGCCCCGCGGCATCCTCAACGTAGGTGTAGTAGGTCACCTTCGTCAGGAACCAGCCTTTGCGCTCGGCGGTGTGATAGACGTAATAAGCGAAGCCGGCCACCAGCAGCAGCGTCGCGACGGCGATGAACAAGCCGACGGCGCGCTCGACGCGGCTGAGCCGGGTCCGCAGTTGGGGCGTCAGGTCTTGCAATGGCATGGTGTCACTCCGCGGCGAATTCTGCCGCCAACAGCTCCCGCAGTAAAGGCTCCATGCACGCCGCGGCGGCCTCGCGCCCGCCCAGCGGCAGCCATCGGTGGTCTTTGACCAGCGCGAACTGGCGGCCCTGTTCCATCCACGGCCGGAGATCGTCGCTGGCGACCACCAGCGTCATGCGGCGCCGCTCGAAAAACTCGTGCCCCGCCGCGAGCGCCGCGAGAAAATCCAGCCACCACCGCGCCTGCCGCGGGTCGAGGCCGGCCAGCGGGTTGTCGAGCAACAGCACCTCCGGGTTCAATGCCAGCGCGCGAGCCAACCCGACGCGCGGTTGCAGCGCCCGCACGACTCGCGCCGGCGTGCGCTCCGCCAGATGCGCGATGCCCGTCAGTTCCAGCACGGCCGCGACGCGCCCCTGCACCTGCTCCTCCGGCCAGTCGCGATGATAACGCAGCGGCAGCGCGACGTTCTCCGCCACGGTCAGATGGCTGAAGAGCCGCCCGCCCATCTCGAACACCAGCCCGACGCGCAGCCGTTCCTGCGCCAGCTCGTGCTCGCCCAGCGCCGCCGTCTCGCGTCCGAACAGCCGGTGCTCGCCGCGAGCGGGCCGTTGCAGTCCTGCCGCCACGGCGAGCAGATCGCTCTTGCCCGAGCCGGGCCGCGCGCCGATGACCCAGCAGTCATCGAGCGACACGCGCCAGTTGATCCCTTCGATCTCCGGCGTCTCCGGCGCATGCGCGGTGCTGACCGCCGCGTCGAGCAGCTCGATCACACAGGGCCGGGCGATGGTGTCAGTGGCTTCCATGATCAAATCAGCAGATAGACAACGATGAACAGCGCATCCAGCAACACGCACGCGACGACGGCGTGCACCACCGCGCGTGTCGTGGCCTGCGGCACCTCCTCGATCCGCAGCGCGCGCGCCAGTCCCTGGAAACACGTCACCACCGCCAGCATCAGGCCGAAGCCGATCGTCTTCAGCGCCAGCAGCGCGAAGTCCTCCCAGCGCAGCGCCGCGGCCAGTTGGCGGAAATACTCGCCCGGCGGCAGCGGCACGTCCTGCACGAACGCAAACAGATAGCCGCTCAGCAGCGAGACCAGGATGAGATACACCGTCAGCGCGAACACCGACACCGCCAGCCCGATCATCCGCGGCACCACCAGATAATGCACCGGGTCAATCGCCAGCGCCTCCAGCGCTTCCACCTCGCCCAACGCGCGCGCCGTGCCCAGTTCGACCACCGTGGCCGTGCCGACCCGCGCCAGCACCAGCAGCGCTGTCAGCAGCGGGCCGATCTCTCGCACCACCACCGTCACCATCACCGTGCCGATGTAGCCCTGCGCCCCCACCCGCGTCAGGAGCGACACCGTCTGGCCGATGATGATCAACCCCAGCGCCACGCCGAGGAACGTGATCATCGGCAGCAGCCGCACCCCCGCGCGATAGACCTGCGCCCGGATCAACGGCCGCACCACCCGCCGCGCGACGCCCGCCTTCGTCACCGCCACGCTAAGCGCAATCAACCCGAACGCCATCAGCCCTCGCACGGTGTCAATGAAGCCGAGCAGCCACGTGCCGACGAAATTCAGATACGACCGCGGCAGCGGCGCCTCCAGGATCGCCCGTGTCTCAGGCAGCTTTGAAAACCACGTCGGACGATGCTCTTGCACGGCGCGCAGCGTAAGGACTTTGTCCGGCGGGGTCAAAACTGATTTTGCAGCCCCGCCCCGCAGCCTCAACTTTCAGCCGCCAGCGTCGCGCGCACCTTCTGCCGCTGCCACCACCACAGCGCGCCGAAGGCGATCACCACCAGCCAGTGCAGCACCAGTCCCGTGACGATGCCCCGGATCTCCTCCGGCTCGAGCCACCACGGCGTCATCAACCCGTGCAGCAACAACGGCGAGCTTGCCAGCGGCGACAAGGCAATGCACTCGATGCGCTCGGCAAAGAAAAGCCCGACGATGAACGGCATCACCCACAACACAAACAGCGCTGTCCCCTGGAAACCCGGCGACCGCCGGCCCAGCCACAACCGCAGCGATTCCACCACCAACGCCAGTTGGAGGAAGGTCGCGCCGAAGCTTGCCGCCATCAGCGCCATGGCCGGCGCGAATTGGATCGAGGTCGGCCTGAGGCGCGGATTCATCTGTAGCAACGCCACCATCAACAGCGCCGTTGTCACCGCCGCAAAAAACACACTCCAGCCCACGGCGGTCTCCAACCACGGCCGGGCGCATCCTTCTTTGCGCTGGCGTCGGAATTGTTTCCGCAGCCGCCACGGCTGCGCCGTCTGGCCGAACAGAATCACGCCGCCTGCGCCGAACGCCAGGCCGACGGCCGCCAACACGGTGCCGACTCCCGCCAGCCATCGCGCGCCGGTGATCAACCCGAACTGCAACACCGTCAGGAACAGGAACAGCGCCAGCGCCTCGGCGCGGGACAGCACCGCGCTCTCCGGGTCGCGGATGCGCCGCCACGCCGCGCGGCCGATCAGCAGCGTCAGCACCGCCTGGACCAGCCACGTCAACATCAACGGGTCGCACACCACGCCGAACAACCGCGGTCGCGCCACCATCAGGAAAAACCGCCCGATGTTCGGCGGCAGCTCGCGCTCGAACACCTGCGTCAGCGCCGTGCTCGGCACCACGAAGTTCAACAGGCTCGTCCCGCTGGCGAAACTGTTCGGCATCATCAGGAACACGAACCCCACCGCGCCGAGCACCACCGGCCCGCGCCGCTTCAGCGTCTGCCCGACAAACGCGCCGAACACGTGCGCCAGCACCGCCGTGCTGATCATCAGCGCCTGCACCACGAGCCAGGACTGGAACGCCAGTTGCCCGCGCCACACGAACACCAGCGACGCCGTCGCCCCCATCGCGCCGAGCAGCCACTCGCGCGCCGGCGCGCCGACCAGGTAGCCCGCCAAGATGCGCCCCGGCGACACGGGCGAGATGCGGTGGAAGTCCAGCACGCCGGCCGATCGGTCCTCCTGGATCTCGCGCGACACTTTCGAGAAGCCGCCCAGCACCAGCGACATGCTCTGCACCAGCACCACCCAGAGCACGTCCCATTTCCGCAACGTCTTGACCAGCGTCCCTTCCTCCGCCTCCGTCTCCGCGCCGATGCCGCTCAGGAGGATCGTGCCATAGACAAGGCCGAAGATGATCAGCCCCGGCAGCACGTGGCCCGTGCGCCACGCGAGCCGCAGTTGTGCCACCAGAATCGGGTTGTCGAAAAGCCACTTCATACAATGGAGTGTTGGGGTAATGGAGTGATGGAGTGATGGAATGTCGGAGCAATGCGGCTCGCCGCATCCCCATGACTCCAATACTCCAGCACTCCAATACTCCATTTTGTCATGACAACTCCTTCACGCCCGTGCGCAGGAAAATCTCCTCCATGTCCACCGCGTGCGGCCGGAACTCGATGATCGCCACACCCGCGTTCACCAGCCGCCGCAACAGCTCCGCCGCCTCGGCATCGCTTCCGGTCCAATCGAACACCACGGCCCCGTCGCGCGGCTCGATGCCGATCACGTGCGACTCGGCCCGCAGCAGGTCCTCCAGCCGCGTGCCGTCTTCTGAAGGTGGGGCGAGACTCTGTCGAGCCTCCGCCCGGGGAACGCCGCCAACAACCGGGAGGCTCGACGGAGTCTCGCCCCACCCAGGTTTCGCCGTTCGCACAAAGACCTTTTGCGCCTTCGGCAGCAGGCCCGCCAAGTCGGCCACCGTGCCCTGTTTCACCAGCCGGCCGCGCTCCATCACACCCATCTTGGTGCAGAACGCCGACATCTCGCTGAGGATGTGGGAGGAGATCAGGATCGCCTTGCCCGCCTCGCGCAACCGCACCAGCAGGTCGCGCAGTTCGCGCCGGCCCAGCGGGTCGAGGCCGCTGGCCGGCTCGTCCAGCAGCATGACCGGCGGGTCGTGCAACAGAGTCCGCGCCAGCATCAGCCGCTGTTTCATCCCGCGCGACAGGCCGCCCACCAACGCGTCGTGTTTCTCCTGCAGCCACGCCATCGCGATGCACTCGCTGATGCGCGGCCCGCGCCGCTCGCGCGGCAGCTCGTAGGCGCTCGCGTAGAGGTCGAGGTATTCCCAGACCGTGAGGTCGTTGTAGGCGGGCGAGTGGTCGGGCGTGAAGCCGATGAGCCGCTTGGCCTCGTGCGGCTGACGGTGGAGATCAAAGCCGCGGATGCGGACGCGGCCGTAGGTCGGCTCCAGCAGGCCGGCGGTGGCGCGCAACGTCGTGGTCTTGCCCGCGCCGTTCGGGCCGACCAGGCCGTAAACGTCGCCGGGGAGCAGTTGCAGCGAAAGATCGTGGACCGCGCAGACCGTGTCGTAGTCCACGCGCAAGCAATCCAGTTCAAGCACCGGTCCGGCCACGGCGCCTTAGATAGTGCAAGAACCCGCGGAAGTCGAACGGGAAGTCACGGCCGCCCGCGGGCCGGTCAACGCAGGTTGTGCGTCACCCGATACAGGTGCAAGCGGTTCAGTTTCCTCCCGTCCGCCACCTCATCCGGGAAGGCATCCTGCGGTCGCGCGTCCGCGTTGATCGCTTTTGCAAGTTCACCGATCGCTTCGTCCGGCAGCGCCACCCAGGCGGGACTGCCGGCCTGGCGAAGAGCATTTTGCAGATCGCCGGTCGTGGCCCAAGGTGTCACCGTCTGCTTCTCCGCAAGGAATGCGACCGCCTCGCCCACGGTGCCGTAGCACAACACGCGGCCCTCCGGCCCGACGCATTGCAGCACCTTCCGCGCATACTCGAACTGCGGATCCTCGCCGGGTTGCAACCGCGGTTGGATCAGCCCGTAATAGACCGGCCCGCCGACGAGCGACAGGGCGATCAATCCCTGCGCCCATCGCAACATCGCGAGGCGCTCGGAGAAACGATGCACTGCCTCGGCGGCGGCCAGGGCCAGGAAAGGATAAACCGGCAGCAGATAGTGGACCCTTTTTTTCGTGAGGCAGGAAAGCACCACAACCATCGCGGTCGCCATCAGCACCGCCGCCAAATATCTGCGTTCGCGCAGGTCCATCGCGACCAGAGGCAGCAGCAATGTCAGCGGCAGGAACCCGCCCACAATCTGCGGCAGATACCACCAGAACGGATGCCCGCGCGTCTCCGGATCCAGATCGAGATCCGGCTGCGTGATCACGCTTTTCAGATACGCGCCGTCGTCGTGCATATACGCCGGCACCACCCAGACTGCCGCCGTTGCCATCACCACCGCCGCAAACAACGCCCATTCGCTCCTGCGCGGCCAGCGCAGGTCCAACCGGCGCACCGGTGCCAGCCCGGCGAACATCAATGGAAATATCAGCCCCAACGGCCCCTTGCTGACCGTGGCCACGGCGCAACCGAATCCCGCCAGCGCAATCCACAGCGGTTGCCGCCGTGGCAGCCGGCGCAGACCGCGGACAAAGCCGAAGCACGACACCAGGATGGCCGCCGTGTAAATCATGTCCGGCCGCGCCACGCGCGCCATGTGCGCGTAGCCGGCCACACCGAGCAGGCCGAACGCCGCCACCAACCCCGTGCGGCGCCCGTCCAGCGCCAGCCCGATGCCGTAGAGCGCCATCGCCCCGAGGATCGCCGCGACCACCGACGGCAGCCGCGCCAGCCCCATCGAATGCCGGCCCGCGATCTTGTAGATCATCGCCACGGCCGCGTGCATCACCGGCGGCTTGTCCGGATACTCCCTGCCAAGCACCGTCGGCACCACGAAATCGCCGCTTGCCGCCATCTCCCGCGCAATCTGCGCGTGCCGCACTTCCCGTGACGCCAGATCGCGCGTCTGGCCCAGGAACGGCAACAACGAAAGCAAGCCGGCCACCGCGATCCACATCAGATCGCGCCGCCACGAAACAGGTTTTCCAATGGGCCTGGACATTTCTTGCAGCCTTTTATGCTACGCCATGGAGCGTAACAAGTCATCCCGCCGCGTCAAAACCGATTCTTGCGTTGCGTCACGCTGCGCGCGCGCACCATGGCATCCCAGAGGTCTTGCCGGATGAAAGCGACCAGCACAAAGCCGGGCCGCAGGCCACAGAAGTCCTGCGCGTATTTCTCCTTCAACAACGGCGCCAGCTTCTCCGCCAGCGCCTGCGTGGTGATCATCACCGGCGCTTCGGGATTGGCCGGCGGCGCGCTCCAGTAGCCGACGTTGGGAAACTCGCGCAGATACCACGGCAACGGCCAGTATTCCGGCGTCATCACCTT
>JACRKA010000225.1 GCA_016219905.1 Verrucomicrobiota bacterium | reverse complement strand
GGATGGGCCTTCGCCGCCGGCGCGCGGCAGATAATCACGCGGCTCTCGCCCGCGCTCTGGCCGAGTTGGTAGGCCGCGCCGCGCGGAACGTAGAGGACGTCGTAGTTGCGCAGCACGTAGCTCGCAGCGCCGAGTGTCGCGGTGACTTCGCCTTTCCAGCAGAACAGCAACGTCTCTTCGGTCGGGTGCGCCAGCGGGCTGGATTGGACCGGCCCGCTCAACTCATAGACGCCGTAGGTCAGGAACTGGAGGTTGGAGTTCTGCGGGTTGGATTTCTCGACGTAGCGGAACGTGCCGGCATCGGCCGGGACGAACGTGGCTGGTTTGGGTTGGCTCATGATCGTGTGTTCTCGTTCAGGAGATCGTCGGCATGGTTGAGTTGGCCCACGGCATGATCCCGATGCGGGCGCCGGGTTTCAATTCCTTCAACGCGGCGGCCACGGCGTCTTCCAGGCTGCCGACAGGCGTCAGCAGCAGCCGCCGGACGAAGTCGGGCGCCATTTGCGACAACATCAACACCTGGACGCGGCTCGCGTCGCGCGCGATTTGAAACGCCTTGTGTGGCCCGATGCGGTAGCCCTCGCGGCGGAACCGCTCGACCACTGCGGCGTGGCTGGTCATGCCTTCCATCCATTGTTCGTAGCTGCGGCTGCCGGTGCCTTCGGGACATGCGGCGACGAGGATCACCGTGCCGGCATCTCGAGTCACCCTCGCGGCGTGCGCGAGCGCCTTCTGGGACTGGTAGAGGTTGATGTCTTTCGGATGACCGCCGGGCGACGCGATGATGAGGTCGAACGGGGCGGTGACGCGGACCAGATACAACCGCAGCGCCAGCGGAATGCCCCGCTGCATGACCGCCGTCGGCTCGCCCGCGACGACGGACACGATCTGTTTGCTCTCGTTGAGGATGGCGTTGAGCGCGAAATGGACGCCGATCATCCGCCCGATTTCCTCCACGTCCTGCCGCGGCGGATTGTCGTCGAAGCAACCCAGCGCCGCCCGCGGGTCGGTCATCATCGCGTGGTTGTGATTGACGGTCTGCTTGCCCGCCAGGCCGATGGCCGCGCTCTTGACACCGCCGGAGAATCCCTGGAACTGATGCGGCTCGATGTTGCCGACGACCAGCCGCAGGTCGGCGCCGGCTAAAAGCCGGTGGATCCATACCGGTGTGCCGCGCTGCGTCTTGCCCAGATGAACCAGACTGTCGCGATCCTCGCAGTCGTGGCACACCACCGGATAGCGCGCCAGGATGTCGGGGGGAATGACCTGCGCAAACTCATCCGGCGGCATCGGCGGATGAGTCCCGGTCGCGATCAACAGCGTGATCGCCTTCGGGGGCAGTCCCATCGCTTCGAGCCGCTGGAGCAGCGGCGGCAACAGCGCGGCGTGTGGCACCGGCCGCGTCTTGTCGTTGACCGCGATGGCCGCGGAGCGCACGCCGGCGAATTCCGCGAGACGCTTGCCGCAGACCGGGCTGTCGAGCGCATCGCCCACCGCCTTCAACGGGTCCGCCGCGACGGGCAGCGCCGTTGGCGCCAGCCACTCCGGCCGCCACGCGTCCGGCAGCGCCAAGGTCAGCGCCCCGCGGCCGTAGGGACTGCGGAACTCATGCACTGCGGTAGAGCTTGGTCAGCACGAACTCGTCGTGGCGCAGCGTCTCGGCGGCGGTCAACCGGCCGTTGATCGTGCGCTCCAGCATCTTCATCGCGGCGTCGGCCGCCTGATCCAACGTCATTTCCACGCGCAAGATGCCAGTGAGGTCCACATCAATGTGCTCCGACATCGTTTTCACGGTCAGCGGGTTCGCGCTGAGTTTGATCACCGGGATGAGCGGATTGCCGATGATGTTGCCCTGGCCGGTCGGGAAGAAGTGCACCACCGAGCCGGCCGCAGCGCACAACGTCACCATTTCCGCCGCGGCGCTGGAGGAGTCCATGAAGTGCAGGCCCGGCCCTTTCGGCTCGGCCGCCGGCGCGAGCACCGACTGGACGCGGCAACGGCCCATCTTCTGGATGTTGCCCATCGCCTTTTCCTCGATGGTGGTCAGGCCACCGCGGATGTTGCCCTCGGTCGGCTGCGATCCCATCAGGTCCACACCCTGCGACTTGATCAACCGCTGGTAGTCGTCGAAGCAGCGTTTGAAGTCGGCCGCGACCTTCTTGTTGATGCAGTGGGACATGATGATGTCCTCGCCGCCGGTGACCTCGGTGGTCTCGCCGAAGATCAACGTCGAGCCTGCCGCCGACAACCGCTCGAACACGCGCCCGCAGGTCGGGTTGGAGGCGAGGCCGGAGGTCGTGTCCGACTCGCCGCACTTGCTGCTCATGCAGAGGTCCTTGACCGTGAACGGCTCGCGCTGCAGCTCGGTGGCGTATTGCACGAACTCCTTCGCGACGCGCGCCGCGGCCTCGATGGTCTTGAGGTCGCCCGCGCGCTCGATGCCGAAGCCGACAACGCGTTTGCCGGTCGCGGCGATGCTCTGGACGACGCGGTCGGCCCACTTCGGCTCGATGGCGATAACGATGGCGGCGGCGACGTTGGGGTTGCGGCCCGCGCCCGCCAGGGTGCGGAAGGTCAGGTCGAGGTCTTCGCCGAACTGCAGCCGTCCGTAGGGATGCGGCAGCGCCATCGTGCCGCGCACGAGGCTGGCGACGCCCTCGGCCGCCGCGTTGGAAATGTCGTCCACCGGGATGATGACGACGTGGTTGCGCACGCCGATGCGCCCGTTTTCGCGGCGATATCCGGTCAGTTTCAAGTCGTTGGCTTTCAAGCGTTCCACCTTTGGGTTTTCAGGTTGTGGGTATGGACATGCTCGCCGCGGGCGATGGTCTGCACGGCCTTGCCGATGGGCCGGCCGTATTTCAAGACCGCCTTGCCGCGGGCGACGTTGCGCAGCGCCACTTTGTGGCCGAGCGGAACGTCCTGGGTCATGCGGACCACGCACACGGGCTTGCCTTCGAGCGTGACCGCGCTGGCTTCGGCGCCGGCCTTCAAGTCCATCACGGCGACGCCGACGTCGTCCTTGGTTTCATGGGTCAGGATGCTGTGTTTCATGTCGTCTCCCGAAGTCTGGCTGTTGGCTGGCCACCGCGATGCGGAAGCAATAATCTGGCTTGCACGCGATGCTGATTGTGCATTATTTTCATTTCGAAATAATTACATCCAACAACCCCATTGCGGTCAAGCTGAAAGTTCAGGTGAGAACTCCTGGACTGCCCGGGTTTGGGGAACAACAGAACCATTGGAGACACGACGATGAAGTTTTTTCTCGATACGGCCGACGTTGCTGAAATCAAAGAGGCGCTCTCCTGGGGCATCCTCGACGGCGTCACCACCAATCCCAGCCACGTCGCCAAGACGGGCCGCAAGTTCCGCGAGGTGGCCGGGGAAATCTGCAAGCTGGTGCCCGGTGACGTGAGTCTGGAGACGGTCTCTCTCGATGCCGCCGGGATCGTGAAGGAAGCGCACGAACTGGTGAAGTTCGGCCGGAACGTCGTGGTGAAGATCCCCATCATGAAGGAGGGCCTCAAGGCGGTGAAGCAGCTCGCCGACGAAGGCATCCGCAGCAACGTCACCGTCTGCTTCTCCGCCTCGCAGGCGTTGCTCGCGGCCAAGGCGGGCGCCGCCTACATCAGCCCGTTCGTCGGCCGGCTCGACGATATCAGCCACGACGGCATGGAGGTCGCGCAGCAGATCCGGACGATCTACACGAACTACGGGTTCAAGACCCAACTGCTGGTGGCCGCCGTGCGCCATCCGTTGCACGTCCTGCAGGCGGCGTTGATGGGCGCGGACGTGACCACCATGCGCTTCAACATCTTCGAGCAACTCGTCCAGCACCCGCTGACCGACATCGGCATCAAGATGTTTCTCGACGACTGGAAGGCGAAGAACCTCTCGATTTGGTAATCGCACCCCATGAAAACCGAATACGATCTCTTCATAGACGGCCGATGGATCAAACCCGGCAAACGGTTTGAAGTGCAGATGCCCTACGACGGCTCCGTCGTCGGCACAGTGCCGAAGGCGACCCAGGCCGAAGTCGGGCAGGCAATCCAAGCCGCAAAAAAGGCCGCGCCCGCTGCGGCGCGGCTCTCCAGCTACAAACGCTACGAAGTGCTCATGAAGGTGGCGACGCTGATGCAGCAACGGCAGGAGGATTTCGCCCGCGCCATCGCCAGCGAGAGCGGCAAGCCGATCAAGGAAGCTCGCGTCGAAGTGTCGCGCGCTGTGCAGACGCTGATTTTCTCGGCCGAGGAAGCCAAGCGGAACGTCGGCGAGATGATTCCGATGGACGCCCACCCGGCGGGCGCGGACCGGCTCGGTTTCACGTTGCGAATGCCGCGGGGCGTCATCGCGGCCATCACGCCGTTCAACTTCCCGCTCAACCTCTCGTGCCACAAAATCGGCCCCGCGCTCGCGGGCGGCAACACGGTGGTGCACAAGCCCGCCAGCGCCACGCCGATCAGCGGCTACATGCTGGCGGAACTCTTCGCGGAGGCCGGGCTGCCCGCCGGTTTCCTCAACACCGTCACCGGCAGCGGCGGCGAAGTCGGCGATTTCCTGGTCGCGCATCCCGATGTCTCGATGGTGACGTTCACGGGCAGCGCCGAGGTCGGCAAGCACATCCGCGCCATCGCCGGCATGAAGCCCGTGACGCTCGAACTCGGCGCGAACTGCGGCGTCATCGTGGACGACGACGCGGACATCGAACTGGCCCTCGGCCGTTGCGCCGCCGGCGGCTTCGCGCATTCCGGCCAGGTCTGCATCCATCTCCAGCGCATCTACGCCGGCCCGAAGATCGCCGCCGACTTCACCGACGCGCTCAAGGCGCGCGTCGCGAAATTCAAGATCGGCCATCCGCTCGACGAGGCCACCGACGTCGCGTCGCTGATTGACGAGGCGAACGCCGCGCGCGTCGCCGACTGGATCGCCGAGGCCGTGCGCAATGGCGCCCGCACAATCATCGGCGGCGAGCGTGTCGGTCGCGCGACGGTGAAGCCCGCGATCCTCGCCGACACGAAGCCTGACATGAAGGTCGTGGCCGAGGAAAGCTTTGGTCCGCTGGTCTGCGTGGACCGCTACACGTCGCTCGAAGAGGCCGTGGAGACGATCAACCGCAGCAGGTTCGGCCTTCAGGCGGGCATCATCACGCGCGACATCCAGAAGGCGCTCTGGGCCGCGCAACGGATCGAGTGCGGCGGCGTCATGATCAACGACGTGCCGATGTTCCGCGTGGACCAGATGCCCTACGGCGGCGTCAAGGACAGCGGCATCGGCCGCGAAGGCCCCAAGTATGCGTTGGCGGAGATGACCGAGACCAAGACGGTCGTCATCAATCTCGCGGGCGGGCCAAAGTAAGCGTGCTCACCACGCGCGCGCCCGCTTGAACGCGTGATGCGCGCGGAACGCTTCGGCTGCCGCGACTCCCGCCTGCGCGCCGCGAGCGCGGGCTTGGAGGCGCATGAGGTCGAGCAGCGGTGAGAAACTTCTGTCGTTGCCACGCGCCGTCTGGCTGCGATGACAGGCCAGCATCTTCTCCTTCAACGGCACGAACCGGGTAACATCCACGTAGAAACCCGGCTCGAAGCCGCTCATATTCACCGTGTCCATCCACCATAGCGCGGGCGACGCTGGCAGCGGCGTGGACTTCGTCTTCTGCCCTCGCGAGGCACAGAACCACGAGGCGACTTCGGCGACCGCAGCGGCGGCGCGATGGTCGGTGTGATAATCGGACGGCGAGTGCGCCAGCACCAGGGACGGGCGAAATTGGCGATAGATTTCCGTCAGCAATAACCGCGTCGGGCGATCGTCGGTCAGCGTGCCGTCGGAGATACTGCCGCAATACAATTCAGCGCCCAGCAAGCGGGCGGCGGCATCCATTTCACGGCGGCGCACGGCAGCGAGGTTGCGGATGGGTTTATGCGGCTGGCCACCATCGCCGTTGCAGAGCACGGCGATGCCGATGGCCGCGCCGTCGGCCTTCGCGCGCGCCAGCGTGCCGGCGCAGAGCATCTCCGCATCGTCGGGATGGGCGACCACGGCCAACACACGTTCGTTGTTGAAGCAGAGTTTCATATCGTCATCGCAGCATGATATTCGGCGGCTGGGCCACGTAGTCGGCCACCGTCAGCACCGCGTCGGGATGCAGCCGCATCAGCGACGCCGGGCATGCCGCCGTGATCGGTCCGTGCAACGCGCGCCGCGCCACGGCGCTTTGCCACGGGCGGTTGCAGTAGAGGCGCAGCCGTCGCGCGCCGAGGCATTCCTTCATGCCCACCGTCACGGCGCGGCGCGGGATGACGGCGATCTCGCCGCCGACAGTGACGGAGTTGATGGTGCGCGTTTCGCGCGTGAGCGACAACACCCGCGTCGGCAGCGCAGCGAACTGCTCCACGCTCATCGTCTCGCCCGGCTCGGGCGGCTCGTTGAACGCGAAGTGGCCGTTGATGCCGATGCCGCCGTAGCAAGCGTCCACGCCGCCGCGGCTCTCAATGAGCCGCGGCACCGCGCCCGGGTCTTGCGGATCGGGAAAGACGCGGTTCTGCGGCCGCGGGGCCAGCGTGGGATCGAGCCGGTCGTAAAACAACCGGTCCATGAAACCGCGAAAGCTCAACGGATGATCGGCGGTAATGAAGCGGTCGTCGTCGGTGAGATATTCGTCCATGTTGATGAAGACGACGTCGCGGCAATCGAGGCGCTCGTCGTTGATCCTCTTCGCCAGCAACGGGAACTGTTCCACCGGCCCGACCGGCACGATGAGCGTCGCGCCACGGCCCTCAGCCCGGGCGTTGAGGATTTCCCGGTGCATCGCCTCGGCCACGTCGCAGCCGATGGACGTCATGTCTCCGAGGACGCGCACCTTCACCGGCGTGCCTTTGCCGAGATCGGCTGCGCTCACATTCAGGTAATTCGGAAGATCACTCATCACTCTGGCAACGGTTTGTCCTTTGTCTCCGGCAGGAAGAACACCACGGCGATGCCGATGACGAACAACAGGCCCATCAGTGTGATCGCCGACTGGAGATTCATTCCCGGCATCGCTTTCAGCCAGCCGGAGAAGATCAGCACGGGCGATGCCAGCAGCCGGCCCGCGTTAAAACAAAAGCCCGCGCCCGTCGAGCGGAGATGATTTGGGAAAAGCTCCGGGAAATAAATCGCGAACCCGGCGTGGATGCTGAGCGTGGCGAAACCCATCAGCGGCAGGAGCAGCAGCAGTTGGGTATAAGTCGTCGGCACATAACACGTGATCGGGACAATGATCAGCGAGAGAACCTGCAACAGGATGAACGTCCGCCGCCGTCCCATCCGCACGCAGAGCGGCCCGAACGACAGCAGACCCACCGCCATGCCGATCGTCTGGATGGCGCCGTAAGCGAACTTCGCTTTCGCGGCCGCCTCTGCCGATTCCACGCCGCTTCGCCGCAGCAGATCGAGCGCGAGGTCCTGTCCCGCCACCGTCACGCTCCAGAACGTGCCGAGGCCCACCGCGGCAAGCACCATGCCCAGCAGCGCCCGCGGCCCCCAGACGCGATGGAAGAACAGTTCGCGAAAACTGCCGAGCTTGCCGCCTTCGCCGGTCGCGGCCTTGTCGCGGGCGCTCGTCCAGCTTTCCGGCTCCTTCACGCTCGCCCACACCCACAACACAAGCATCGCCGGCAACACGCTGATCAGATACGCGTAACGCCACTGCGCGCCGACCGCGAGTCCCACCGCCGCGGCCACCCAAGTGCCGATGGTGCTCGTCGCGTGGAAAATTCCCGACGCGTGCGCGCGCGCGTGTTTCGGGAAGACCTCCGCCACCAGCGTCGCCGCCACGGCCCACTCGCCGCCGACGCCCATCGCCACCAGAAACCGCAGCGCGCCGACCTGCCAGAGTTCTGTCGCGAAATACGTCAGCCCGGCGAACACGGAGTAAAACAGGATCGTCACCACCATGATCGGTTTGCGTCCCCAACGGTCGGCCAGCGACCCGAACAGGATGCCGCCGAACGCGCCGCCGGCCAGAAAGATCCCCAGAAAGATGTCGCCCCACTGCCGCACCTCCGGCGCGTTGTGTTGCGCCCGCAGGATGTCCGTGAGCAGGTCGTTGCGGGTGATGTTGAACACCTGCCCCTCGAACGCATCGAACACCCAGCCCGCCGACGCGATCACCAGCACGAGCCATTGGTAGCGCGTCACGCCCTGATACCAGCGGGTGGGCGTGGAGACTGTGGGAGTGTTGCTCATGGATGCGGCTCCTTTATCGTCAGCGATGGCCTCCGTCAATCATCGGCGACCGACTCCGCACCTTCGGCGCGGCTCGGTTGAAAGTGGATGTTGCATCGCCATGCCGAAAGCCTCTCAGCCCACTTCCCAACCTGCGCGATACGTCCGTTTCAGGTGACGCTCCGCGTCCGGGCAATTGGGGAACTTCATCGCGGCGGCGTCCCACGTCAGCTTCTGGCCGGGGCAACGGATGGCGATGGTGCCCAGCAGGATCGTCTCGGTCATCGGCGCGGTCTGGGCGAAGTGCGATTCTGTCTTCTCGCCGCCAAGGCACGCGTCCACATAATGATGATAGTGATGTCGCGGCGGCGGCTTCGGGCGCTCGTAGGTTTGGAATTTCTCCTTCGGCAGCAACTGCGGTCCCGTCTGGTGCTCGTGGAGGATTGCGCCCTCGGTGCCGACCAGCAACGCAGACTCCTTCGGATACTTGCCGGTCGGATTGAGGTCTTGCGCTTCCTTCGGCGGCAGGAATTCCGGCCCGTCAAACCACTCCACGACCAGTTCCTTGCCCTCGGTCACCGCGTTGCCGGGGAACGTCCACGTCACGCGCTCGTTCTGCGGCCAGTTATCGGCGTGGCGCTCCGGCGAGTTCTTCCATGAGTCCTCGACCTCGGCCACGATGCTCGTCGGCGCCTTCAGGTTGAGACCGCGCCACGTCCCGTCGAGGATGTGGCAGCCCATGTCCGCGCACCAGCTCGTGCCGAAGTCGAGCCAAGCGCGCCACTTCGCCGGATGATACGTCTCGGGCGCGAACGGCCGCATCGGCGCGTTGCCGATCCAGAGGTCCCACTTCAAATGCGGCGGCGGTTCCTCGCTTGTGACCGGGCGCGGGCCTTTGAGGCGGTTCGGCGCGGGACGGTTGGAGCAAAGATAGACGTGCTTGATCTTGCCGATGGTGCCGCGTTTGATGAGTTCCACCGTCATGCGGTCGCCGATGCTGGAGGCGAACTGCGTCCCAAGCTGCGTGACGATGCCCTTCTTGATAGCCGCAGCGGTCAGAGTCCTGACCTCAGCCAGGTCGTGGCACATCGGCTTCTGGCAATAGAGGTTTTTGCCACGTTGGACGGCGGTGTAGGCGATCGGGAAGTGCATGTGATCCGGCACCGTGACGTTCACCGAATCAATCTTGTCGCCCTCCTTCTCGAACAGCTCACGCCAGTCGGTGTAAAGCCGCGCGCCCGGCACGAGTTTGGCCGCCTGCTCCAGATGCTGGGTGTCCACGTCACAAAGCGCGACGATCTGGAGGCGCTTGTGGTCCTGGAAGTTCTTCAGGTCGTTGTGGCCCATCCGCGTGACGCCGATGCATGCGTGGGAAAGCTTGCTGTTCGGCGACGCGGCGCGCAGGCCGGCGGGAAGGACGAACGGCGCGCCGAAGACTGTCATCGCAGCGGCGCGAAGGAATTGGCGGCGTGTTTTCATCTGAGAACCCTCAAGCGTAAAGGACGCGGTCCATCTCCGCAGAAATCTCGGCCAGCCGTTTGCGGTCGCCACCGCGCACCTCGCCCGTGGCCCAGCTCTGGAACCCGATCTTCTTCAACTCCTCGCGCACCCGCTTCCAGTTGATGTCGCCTTGCCCGATCGGCAAATCGAACGCCTTGCTCATGCCTTCTTTCATAGCGACCTTCGTGCTGTATTCCTTGATGTGGATCTTCTCGATGCGCTTGCCGAGCACCTCGATCCAATGCTGCGGCCAGCCCCAGCGCATCACGTTGCCCACGTCGAAGTAGGACCTCACCCACGGGCTGCCAATCTCGTCAATGTATCGGGCCATCGTCAACGGCTCGATAAGGAACGTCGCCCAAACGTTCTCCACGCAAATCTTGACGCGCTTCTTTTCGGCGTGGGGAACCGCCGAGCGGATCAGTTCCTGCGTGCGTTTGTAGTTCTCCATGAACGGCGTTTCGGGGTCGGCGCGCACGACCTGCAGGACCGTGTCACTGCCGTAGATCGCCGCATCATCAATGGCCTCCTTGAGATCCGGGTTGCTGCCGTTCGAGACGCCGTGGATGGGAATGCCCACCTTCTCGCTGGCGCGGGCAAGTTCCTTCGGCTCCGTCGCGTCCTTCTTCGATCCGTATCGCGACACCTCCACGCCCTCGAACCCGGTGTCCTTCGCGACGCGGAACCTGTCCTCCACCGACAGCTTCGGCTCGACGATCATGCCCCAGCCGACCGCTTTCTTGATGCGCCCTCCGGACTCCGCCGCTGATGCGCGCCCCGACGGGAACGCCGCCGCCACGCCTCCGATGAGAAGTCCGCTTGTTTGGATGAATTCCCGGCGATCAATTTGTGTATTCATAGGCAAGTCCTTGAATCGGATGAGCGGGTGTAATTTCGATTTCAAAATAATAACCGCACACGGAATAACGCGTAAAGCACTTTATCGCTGGTTACGCGGCGGACATCCGCGCGTGCTGTCGCATGAAAGCATTGTTCTTCTGCGTGTCCGCGATGCAGTCCTCGATGTTGGCGTGGCTGGTCTCATAGACATACCAGCCTTCGTAACCGATGGCGTTGAACGTGCGGAACGCCGCCGCCCAGTCTATCGGGCCGGGTTCCTCGATCAGCTTGTCATCGTTCTTCACGTGCACCGCGCAGATGCGTTCCCTGCCGAGGAGCTTGACGCCGGGAATGGCCTGGTCGCCGTGGCCGTAGAAAGCCATGTTGTGGAGGTCGTAATAAACGCCGACCGCGGGATGGCCGACGAGGTCCACGAGCTTCGCGTTGTCGGCGGGACTGAGGGAGTTTTCGAGGCCCAACGCGACGCCCGCGTCGGCGGCGCGCGGCGCGACTTCTTTCAACATGGCGACGATCGGGCCATACGAGTCTTCCCGGGTCATGTCGGGGGCTTGCTTCTTGAAGAACGCCAGCAGGAGCGCGCTGCTGCCAAGCAACTCCGCCGCGCGGATCGAGAGGCGGATGTTTTCGGCGGCGGCCGGGCTGCTGATCTCGACGCCGCGGTCCCACACGCCCGCCAGCGACGGGATGCGCATTGCCCAGCGGTCCGCCTCGCGCTTGTAACGGCGCACAGCGTCCCAATCGCGCAGGTTCGGGCTGCCGGCTGTGACCTGCAATTCCACGCCCATGATGCCCGGCATGCCCGCGGCGGTCCTGATGACATCGAAGTTGCCGGCCATCTTCATGCTGGCCGCGCGGATACCGATCTTGAGCGGCAGCGGTTGTTTCGCGGCGGTCGCGGGCTGCGCGCCGCTGCTGCACGGAATCCCACATGTCGCGCCGGCCAGCATCACCGAGTTCTTGAGGAACGTTCGTCGGTTCATAGTAATCGTCTCATAGTAGGCGTCTCGCTCCGCGAGACGATTGATTATCAATTGATGCCCTCTCGCGGAGCGAGAGGACTACTTTTCCTTGATGAAGATGTTGGCGAACTCCAGGTCGTCGCCGTGGTATTGCAGCGCGATGGGGCCTTCGGGCGCGATACCGGGCAGCGGGCAGTTCTCGATCACGGTCTGGTCGTTGAGCACGACGGTGACGCGGTCGCCTTTGAGCGTGATGAAGAAACGGTTCCACTTTCCGAACGGCACGTCGGCTTTCAGCTTCGGCAGCATCGCGCGGCGCAGGTCGGCGGGCAGCTTCTCGTCCTTGTGCAGCTCGTTGATGTCGCCCGAACCCATCGGCTGGCTCCAGATGTTCACCTGGTAACGCCCGTCGCCGCGCAGGAAAATGCCGCTGTCGCCCGCGTCGGGGATTTCCTTGCGGATGATCTGGCCCTTCTCGTCGCGTGCGTAGAGGCCGTCGGCGGTAAAGGTCGGCAGCGCCTTCGGCACGGCTTTCTTCGTGAGCCGCCAGTCCACGCAGAGCACGAAATCGCGGTAGCTCTTCTCCGTCCACAGGTCGAGCTTGCGACCCTTCACAGCGCCCTTGCTCACGAAGTGCGAGCCGCGCGTGCTCCAGACGGCGTTGACGGCGTCGTTGGTTTTCCAGCCGCCGAGGTCCTTGCCGTTGAAAAGCTGCCGGAAGCCTTCGTAGGGATTCGCGGTTTGTTCCGGCGGTGTGTTCGAGGTGGGCAGCTCCTTGATGCGCAGGTTGCGGAACTGGCACTCGCTGCCCTC
>JACRKA010000213.1 GCA_016219905.1 Verrucomicrobiota bacterium | reverse complement strand
GCGCAGCGCGCCGCCGGGCAAACGATTCTTCCGCCGCACCATCAACGTGGACGGCGTTGTCGAAACCGCGCGGCTGGTGATGACCGCCGACAACACATTCGAGGCTTGGATCAACGGCCAGAACGCCGGCAAAGGTCAGAATTTCCATCAAGGTCACGCGAGGAACGTCAGTTCGCTCCTCAAACCCGGTGCGAACCACATTGCCGTCACTGCTGTAAACACGCTCGATACAGCAAATCCCGCGGGCTTGGTTGGCGCGCTCGATATCAAGTATCGCGACGGGCGGATGCAGACCATTCGCACCGACGCGACTTGGGAAGCGGCTAAGAGCGCCGAAGGCAACTGGAGCGCCGCGATGGAACTCGGTCCGATGGGCATGGGGCCGTGGGGTGACGTGCAGGAAAGCCCGGAAGCGGTGGACGCGATTCCCGACATCGCCATCCCCAGCCGCGTGTTGGCGGAGATGGGCGTCCCTCCGGATTTCAAGGCGTCGGCAAACATCCGCTACATCCACAAGCGCATTGGCGAGACCGACGTTTATTTTGCCGCGAACCCGGAGCCGAGCGAGGTCGAGGCGCGCTGCACGTTCCGCGTTAGCGGCAAACAACCGGAACTGTGGTGGCCCGACACAGGCCGCACTGAACTGGCGACCGCCTGCGAGATTAAAAACGGCTGCACGACGCTGCCGCTGCGGTTCGATCCGAGTGGTTCGATGTTCGTGGTGTTCCGCAGTCGTCGTCTCGTTCCGCGAGACGCCGGAACGACGAATATCCTCTCGCGGAGCGAGAGGACTACTTTGTCCGGCCCGTGGGAAGTCAGTTTTGACCCGAAGTGGGGCGGCCCGGACAAGCCGGTGACGTTTGAGAAACTCGAAGACTGGAGCAAGCACTCCGACCCCGGCATCCGTTACTACTCTGGCACGGCGACATACCGAAGGACTTTCAACTGGCAGCCCATAGCTGGGAGCGGCGACATTCCTGTCGCCGTAGATTCCGGCAAGCGGGCGACAGGAATGTCGCCCCTCCCAGCTAGAATCTCCCTCGATCTCGGCAAGGTTGCCATCATGGCCGAAGTTCGCCTCAACGGCCGCGACCTCGGCATCCTCTGGAAACCTCCGTTCCGTGTGGACGTGACGGACGCCCTCAAACCCGGCGAGAACACGCTCGAACTCCGCGTCGTCAACCTCTGGATCAACCGCCAGATCGGCGACGAACAGTTGCCGGAAGACAGCGACCGCAATCCCAGCGGCAACCTCAAGGTCTGGCCCGCGTGGCTCGCCGAAGGCAAACCCAGCCCGACCGGCCGCTACACCTTCAGCAGTTGGCGGCTCTGGAAGAAAGACGACCCGCTGGTAGAATCCGGACTGCTCGGCCCGGTGACTCTGGAGTTGACAGCATTGAAGTGACTCGCGTGAGACGACTGTTTGCGAACGTGAAGTGAGAGTATGAATACAAGACGACACCGGGTCCTCAGCGTCCTGCTGTTGGCCCCGATGGCCGCAGTTGTCGCCACGAACGACGACCTGCGACCGGGACTGGCTTACGTCCAGTTCCACAGCCCCGCGCTGAGCCGGCCGGCCGCGAACGGAATTGATCCCCAAGTCAACCTCGACACCGGCAGCAGCATCCGCGATTTCTCGCGTGTCTGGCTGGGGTCGCTCAAAGCGCCGGTCGCCGGCGAACTGGCCGTCACCGCCGACGCCGACAATGGTTGCCGGCTGTTCGTGGGCGGCAAGCGGGTCATTGACGCCTGGTCGCGGCCGGCAGGCGAGGGCAAGTTGACGGTCAACAAAGGAGAACTGCTGCCGATCCGCCTGGAGTTCTTCCAGAACGGCGGCACGGCCCACGCGCGTCTTTGTTGGAGTTGGCCCGGCCATTCGCGTGAACTGATTCCCCCCACGGCTTTCTTCCACAGTCCCGCCGATGAACAAACCATCAAGAACATCATGGGCAAACCCGTCGCTTCACCCGTGCCAGCCGATCCGCTGGCCAACTGCGCCAGCATCTACGGCACGCCCGAATCGGCATCAGCGAGCCGACGGCCCGCCGGACCCCTCGTGCTGCGACCCGGCACGCACCTGTTCATTGACAACCACCTCATCGAGTCGGGCGAGAACGTGGCCCGGAAAGTCGTCCAGCCGCAGCGCGACCCGAGCATCCCCAACCCGGTCGTCACCGGGCCGGAGGACCGTTGCTTCCAGCCGTATCTGACCGTCCTGCGCGATCCGCAGACGGGCAGGTTCCGCATCTGGTATGGCGCGTGGCGCGATGACAAATCCATGGGTGCTTCGCACCTCGCCCACATGGAGAGCGACGACGGCATCCACTGGAAACGGCCGCCGCAAATCCTCAAAGACCCGGCGCCGATCCAGTTCGGCTCGGAAGTGCTCGACGAAGGCGCCGACTATCCCGATCCGGCCAGACGCTACAAGTATGGCTGGTTCCACGGCGGCGGGCTGCGCGTGGCCGGCTCGCCCGACGGACTCAACTTCACGCCGCTCGCGCCGGGCGTCGTGCTGCCGCAGGATCACGACATCAACAACGTCTGGCGCGACCCGATCCGCAAACGCTACGTCGCCACCGTCTCCAGCGTCCGTGGACTGCCGCAGTTCAAGGGCCGCCGCCGCACCACGCTGCAAGCGGCCAGCGACGATCTGCTGCGCTGGAGCACGCCGTGGGTCGTGCTGGCGCCCGACGATCGCTACGACAAGGACATCACGCAGTTCTACGCCATGAGCGGTTTCCTCGCCCGCGGCGAACTGGTCATCGGTCTGGTAAAAATCCTCCACGACGACTGGAAGGCCGAGGGCGCGCCGGAAGGCGCGTTCGGCGTCGGCTACACCACACTCGCCTGGACGCGCGATGGCGAGCATTGGGTCCGCGACCTGGAGCCTTTCTTCTACCCCGATCCCAAACCCGGCGCGTGGGATCACGCCCACGCCTGGATGGACGAGCAGTTGCCGATGGGCGACGAGGTCTATCTCTACTACGGCGGCTACAAGTGGGGCCACAAACACAATCGGTTCGAGGAACGCCAGATTGGGCTGGTGAAGATGCGGCGCGACCGTTACGTGGCGCGCGAAGCCGGCGCGCAGAGCGGCAGTCTGCGCACGCCGCCGCTGGTGCTCCGGGCTTCCGCGCTGACGGTCAACGCCGATGTTACCGGCGAACTGAAGCTGCGCGTGCTGGACGAGTCCGGCCAGCCGTTGCCCGGTTTCGACTGGGCCAGTGCGCGCGGCGACCGGCTCGACCACGCGGTGGTGTTTCAGCGACCGTTAAGTTCGCTGGCTGGCAAGCCGGTGCGGCTGGAATTCCGGTTGCAGCGCGCGCGGCTTTTTGGTTTCGATCTGCTGCCGTGACAACAGACATGCACTCATGAAGACCATCTCGCGGCGGAACGCTGGAACAATTCCGGGACATCGTCAAACAGTCGGCTGCACAGAGTGAAACAGAATAAAGCTGTTGCTCAGACGGCAATCGCCGACACACTCAGCCATCATGAAACGCATCATCGTTCTCCTTGGCGCCTTCGCCCTGACGGCTTCGGCCGCGAGTCTGGATGAAGGCTTCCGTTCGCCTCCCGCAACGGCCAAACCGTGGTGTTATTGGTGGTGGCTCAACGGCGCGGCGAGCAAGGAAGGGATCACGCGCGACTTCGAGGAGATGCGCAACAAAGGCATCAGCGGCGCGCTGCTCTTCGATGCGGGGCAGGCGGGACCGGAAGCGCCGCGCGGACCGGCGTTCATGAGCGCGGAGTGGCGCGAACTCTACAAACACGCTGTTCGCGAGGCGAACCGCTGCGGCATCGTGCTGGGCGTGAACTTGTGCAGCGGCTGGAACGCCGGCGGGCCGTGGGTGACCGACGAACACGCGGCGAAGAAACTCGTCGCTTCGCAGACTGTCGTGAAAGGGCCGGGGCGCGTCACGGTGGCGCTGCCGAAGCCGGAGGCGGTGCAGGAATTTTATCGCGACATCACCGTGCTGGCGTGTCCGGTCGCTGCGGACGAGCGGCCGGAGATCGCGTTGCGCGCCAGCTCGCAGTATCAACACTACGGTCCCGCGCTGGCCGAGGACGGCGAGGACGACACCCGCTGGGTTTCCAACGGCCACAAGCCCGGCATGGGGCCGACGCCGGAGAAACCGGAGTATCTCCAGTTCGATCTCGCCGAAGCGTGGCCGATGGCGGGGCTGTATCTGAAGCCGTATCTGCACTGCGCGCCAAAGGACATCGAGGTGCAGTGTTCGGACGACGGACGAAGTTTTCGCCCGGTCAAACGGGTCGCGCTGGAGACGCAGGACAAGATGACGATCTCCTTTGGCGAAACGCGGGCGAAGCACTTCCGGGTTGTGTTCCTGTCGTCGCATCCGTTCCGCGGCCAGGAAAACTGGAACGTGCAGGTGGCCGAGATCGCGTTGCTGTCAAAGGACGACTTGGCGAGTGGCACGGCGCGACGGCGGTTGTGGGACCGCAGCCGCGCGCTGGACGTGACGAAGTTCATGGATGGGGCCGGGCAGTTGAACTGGGAGGTTCCGCCGGGCAGTTGGAACGTCCTGCGCATCGGCTTCACACTCCACGGCAAAGCCATCAAGTGCGTCGGCGGCGGGCCGACCGGGCTGGAGATTGACACGATGAGCGCCGAGGCGATGGACGCGCATTTCGCGGAGACTGGCGCGAAACTGATCGCCGACGCGGGGCCGCTCGTGGGCAAGGCGCTGCAATACTTCCACATTGACAGTTGGGAGCTCGGCCAGCCGACGTGGACGCCGCGGATGCGCGAGGAGTTTCAGAAGCGGCGTGGTTACGATTCGCTGCCGTTTCTGCCGGCGGTGCTGGGGCGAACCGTGGACAACGCCGGGAGCACGCGCCGGTTCCTGCAAGACTATCATCGCACAGCGGCCGATCTGGTGGCGGCGAATTACTACGGGAGATTCCGCGAGCTGACGTTGAAGGGCGGCTTGCGCGGCACGCATCCGGAATCCGGCGGGCCGTTCTTCTTGCATTGGATTGACGCGCTCCAGTGCGAGGGCATCAACGACGTGCCGATGGGCGAGTTTTGGAAGCGCAACAGCGAACCGGACGGCCCCATCACCCACCACCACAACCCGAGCCTGAAGCAGGCGGCGTGCGCCGCGCACATCTACGGCAAGCGCGACTGCCAGGCTGAAGCTTTCACGTCGTTCGGTGACGACTGGGGCGATGATCCGTGGAGCATGAAGGACATCGGCGACGCCGCGTTTTGCGAGGGCCTGACGCGCAACGTGCTTTGCTTCTGGGTGCACCAGCCGCGGCTCGACGCGAAGCCGGGTTTCCAGTGGGCGCACGTCGGCACGCACTTCGACTGCAACCTGACGTGGTGGCCCATGAGCGGCGCGTGGCTGACCTACCTCGCCCGCTGCCAGCACCTGCTGCGGCAGGGATTGTTCGTTGCCGACTTCGCCTATTTGCAGGACGAGGCTGTTCCGAGTTTCATCGCACCGCGTCCCGATCAACAGCCGGCGCGTCCGGCCGGATACGATTACGACGTGCTCAACGCCGAAGTGCTGCTGACCCGCGCGACTGCGAAGGACGGCCGGCTCGTGCTGCCCGACGGCATGAGCTATCGCTACCTCGTGTTGCCACACCAGCCCGACGCCATCCTCTCGCCTGCGACGTTGAAGAAGATCAACCAGTTGGCCGAGGCTGGCGTGACGATCATCGGTCCGAAGAGGCGCGAGGGCACATTGGACGCCGTGACGCGCGCCGACGGCCTGGCGCCGGACATCGAATTCCGCAATTCTTCGCAGGGCGCGAACTTCGACTGGATCCATCGCCGCGTTGGGGCAACGAACATCTACTTCATCAGCAACCAAGCCACGTGCGACGCCACCGCCGACATCGTTTTCCGCGTCGCCGGCAAACAACCCGAACTTTGGGACGCAGTCACCGGCGTGATTCGTTCCCTGCCGGAATGGCGTGAGGAGAACGGTCGCACGGTTGTGCCGCTGGAGTTCGCGCCAAGGCAAAGTTGGTTCGCGGTGTTCAGAAGCAGTCGTCTCGCCCCGCGAGACGCCGGAATGAAGAATTTCCTCTCGCGGAGCGAGAGGACTCCTTTGGCTGGCCCGTGGGAAGTGTCGTTTGATCTGAAGTGGGGCGGGCCGTAGCGAGTCACCTTCGAGAAACTTGAGGACTGGACCAAGCGCCCCGAAGACGGCATCCGCCACTACTCCGGCACGGCGACGTATCGCAAGGCCTTCGACCTCTCGTCACCCGTCACTCGTCACTCGTCACTCTTCTTGGACTTGGGCGTGGTGAAGAACATCGCCCGCGTTCGCCTCAACCGTTGTGATCTCGGCGTCGTCTGGACCGCGCCGTGGCGGGTGGACATCACGAACGCGTTGAAGCCCGGCGCGAACGAACTGGAGATTGAGGTGGCGAACCTCTGGCCCAACCGGCTGATTGGCGACGCGACGCTGCCGAAAGAGAAGCGGCTCACCGTGACGAACGTCCGCACCTACGACACGATGACCAGCGGCACCTACCGCTGCCAGAAGTGCGAGGAACGCAAGAAGGCCGGCAAGCCCGCCGCGCTTCTCCCCTCCGGCCTGCTCGGCCCGGTGACGCTGCATTCCGCGGCGGGGCGCGCGGACTCGGACTGAGGACGTGACCGTCTTGCCCGGGGAATACTGTGAAACCAGAACTCATTGTGGATTGTCAGTGTGTGACCGGTGAGGGGCCGCTGTGGCATCCGACCGAGAAGCGTGTCTATTGGACCGACATCCCGAAGGGGCAGATGCTCCGTTACGATCCCGCCACCGGCCAGCATGAGCGGTTCTATGAGGGAGAGATCGTTGGCGGGTTCACCATCCAGGCCGACGGCGCGCTGCTGCTGTTCATGGCGCGCGGCGCGGTGAAAGTCTGGCGCGACGGCAAACTCGCGACGGTGATCGCAGAAATCCCCGACGAATTCGGTTCGCGCTTCAACGATGTGATCGCCGACCCAGCCGGGCGGGTGTTCTGCGGCACGATGTCGTGCAAGGAGCGCGCCGGCTCGCTCTACCGGCTCGACACGGACGGACGGCTCACGAAGATCCTCAGCGGCATCGGCTGTTCCAACGGCATGGGCTTCACGCCCGACCGGCGGCACCTGTATTACACCGACTCGGCGAAGCGCGAGATTTACCGCTTCGACTACGACGCGATTAGCGGCGACATCACGAATCAGCGGTTGTTCGTGCGCACGCCCGAGGGCGAAGGCGTTCCCGATGGCATGACGGTGGACACCGAGGGCTGCGTGTGGTCGGCGCGGTGGGACGGCGGCGCGCTCGTGCGGTTCGCGCCCGACGGACGGGAGGAGCAACGAATCCTGTTTCCGGCGAAGAAGGTTTCCAGCGTCATCTTCGGCGGCGACGATCTCGGCGACCTGTATGTGACGACGGCCGGCGGCGACAAACGGGAGTCGGAAGGCGCGGGAGCGGGCGCGTTGTTCCGGGTGCGGCCCGGCAGCCGGGGTCTGCCGGAGTTTTGCTCGCGCGTCGGCCTGTGAAGTCAGCGGGCCGGGATTTGTTTCGCGGATCTTTCCGGCTTTCGCTCGAATGAGGTCCGGCGATAGCGGAGAGGAGAGAGGCCGTGGTGGCGGCGGAACTGGCGGGAGAAGTAGAACGGGCTGGCGAAACCGCAGGCTTCGGCGATTTCGGTCACGGTTTTCGACGTGCTGGCGAGATGCTGGCAGGCCATTTGGAGCCGCCGTTGGTTGAGCCATGCCATCGGGCGCAGGCCGGTCTCGCGCTTGAAGACGCGGCCGAAATAGACGGCGTTCAAGCCGACTGCGCGCGCCCATTCAGCCAGGGTGATCACCTGGCGCAAGCGCGCGTTGGCCCAGGTTTCGGCGAGCAGGATTTTGTCCACCACGCTTCGTTCTTCCACAAAGGCGCGGTCCAACGGCGGACGGAGATAGGCCAGCACATAGGCCAGCCATTGGAGCAACGCCCCGGCGATTTCCAGGTCGCGGCTGGGCGAGGCGCTGGCCAGCGCGGCCAGCACTTTTTCAAACTCGGCGATGTATTCATCCGGCTTGCGCCAGGTGTAGCGGCGCTGGAATTTGCGGCAAAGAAGCGCGTTGGCCACGCCGCCTTGTTCAAGGGCGAGCGACACGCTCAGGCTCACATGCGGACGGGCCGGGTCGTGGCCGAACTCAAACTCATCTCCACCCAGAGTCACGAGGAGGTCGCCGCGCTTGAGCGTCCAGCGGCGGCCGTTGACCACGGCCCAGCAATTGTTCCGCTCGACAAAGAAGAACGAGATCATGTCGCCGGCGAGGCGTGAGCGCTCGACCTTCCAGTCGGGCACGCCGGCGTAGCGGCCAAACCAATGCACGCGCAGGCCGATGAAGGTCTGGCAGGCGAGCTTCCAGTCGTGGTGGTAGGGCAGATATTTCATGGTTGAAAAAGTATATGATTTCAAACCCCGTCGTGCATTCTCAAAAACGGCCCAACCAGATAGTGTTGCCGGCATGAACAGCGCAAGCGCGTTGCCTGCCAACACCCCGCAGCCTTGCAGAAGGAGCCGACTCATGAACCAACCGCACAATGAAAATGACAAGCCGCCCACATCGCGGCGGGAATTTCTCAAGATCGGAGCGGCAACGTTCGCCGCTGGTCTGCCCATCGCGCGCTCGGCGCACGCCGCCGGGAGCGACGTGATCCGACTGGCATTTATCGGTTGCGGCGGGCGGGGCACCGGCGCTGCCAGCCAGGCGTTGACGACGACCGGCCCGGTCAAGCTCGTGGCGATGGCCGATCTGTTCGCCGACCGCATCGAAACCAGTCTCGGCTACCTGCTGAAGAACGAGGCGATTCGCGGGAAGATAGATGTGCCGCCGGAGCGGCGGTTCACCGGATTCGACGCCTACCGCCAAGCGATCGAGTGCGGCGTGGACATGGTTCTTCTGACAACGACTCCTCACTTCCGCCCGCTCCACTACGCGGCGGCCGTGGCGGCAGGGAAACATGTATATATGGAGAAGCCGGTTGCCGTGGATGGGCCGGGCGTGCGCGCGGTGATGGCCGCCAACGAAGAGGCGCGCAAGAAAAAGCTGGCGGTGGCGGTGGGATTTCAGCGGCGTCATCAGGATTCCTGCCGGGAGAATATCCAACAGATTCGCGACGGCAAGATCGGTGACGTGCGGATGATCCGCAGCTACTACCTGATGTCGGGCATTGTCAGCGGCCGTTCGAGGACTCCCGAACAAACGGAGATGGAGTATCAGATTCGCAACTGGCTGTATTTCACATGGCTCTCTGGAGATCACTTCGTCGAGCAGGCCGTTCACGCGGTGGACGTGGGCAACTGGGTTGCCGACGCGTGCCCGATCAAAGCTCAAGGTCTGGGCGGACGCCAGGTTCGCAACGGACCAGGAACCGGGCAGATTTTCGACCACGGCGTGGTGGAATACGAGTTCCCCAATGGCTGTCGCCATTTCGTCTTCGCGCGCCAGATTCCCAGTTGCTTCATGCAGGTCAACCTCTTCGCTTTGGGAACGAAGGGGGAAATCTCCGTGGGTGGTGGGTTGGTGGAACTGGGACGTGGCAACCAGAAGGCTGTCAACGCCTACCAAGTGCAGCACGACCGGCTCTTCGCCGCCATTCATGCCGGCCAGCCGTTCTTCGAGGGCGACTACGCGGCGACCAGCGCCATGAGCGCGATCATGGGACGGATGGCCCTTTACTCGGGCAAAGAAGTGACGTGGGACGCGGCCCTCAATTCCAAACTGAGTCTTTCGCCGGCCAAGTATGCCCTCGACGCCGATCCGCCGGTCCTGCCCGACAAGGACGGCAATTATCCAGTGGCCGTGCCGGGAAACGCGGTCGCGTGGTAGGGCGCTTAACGGCTGAACGCAGGAGACCGAATTGAATTCGAGCAGACGAGCGTTTCTGAAAAGCACGGGCCTCATGGTCGCGGGGCTGGGGCTTCGGAGGAATGTGCTTGGAGCAACAAGCGCGTTCAAGGAATGGCGCGACGAAGAAACCGGTCGCCGCGTTCGCCGTATCACGCCGCCGTCCATGACGCACGCTTATGTCGCTTATCACCACGTGCGCGCGTTCACTGCGGACGGTCGCTGGATGTGTTTCACGGGAAGCAGCGACCTTGGAACAGACATCTACGCCTTCGACCTCCGCACGGAAACAATCTCCCGGCTGACGCACACGGGCCAAGGCGGCCTCGCCGGCGTGGTTGCCCGGCGCAACGAGGCTCTCGTCTTGTCGGCCGATGCTTATCATCTGCTCAGCGTGCCCGACGGGAAGCTTCGGCGGTTGACAGAGCGTGTTGTTGGCGACGGCGGGAACACGGACACCACCGCCGACGGTCGCTACGTGGTGGCCGGTTATATGGAAACGACCGAGGAAGCCCGGAAGCTCCGCGGTCAGCCGGGATGGGTGGCCAAGCTTGCGCGCCTGAACCTGAAATACACTTTCTTCACCATTGACCTGGAGACCGGGGAGCGAAAGGACTTCTACTGGAACCGCACTTTCCCGGACCACTTGCAGTGCTCACCCACCGATCCCACGCTTTTCAACTACATCCGCTACAGCGTCGCCGAGCGGGACGGCGGCGGCATCTGGATGATGCGAACCGATGGCCTCATCACCGGCAGCGAATGCGCGGTTGAAGGCGGTCATCATCATATCTGGTCGCCCGATGGCAACTACGTCTATTACGATTTCGGTGACGGCCGCGCGCCCTGGGCCTACTGGCGGTGGCACCGCCGCACGAGGAAGACAGAGCAAGTGCTTCCCCCGCAGGAGTGGAACTTCCACTTCTGCGTTTCTCCCGATGGGCATTCGCTGGTTGGCGACGGCAACTGGAGCGATGGCTACATCAACCTTTATCATCTGGAAGGCGGCGGCAAATATCACAAGGAGCGTCTCTGCAAACGCGTGACGAGCAAGCTGCGAACCGAGGACATGGCCCGCTTTGCCCCCGATGGCAAGAGCGTCTTCTTCAACGGTATCGCGGACGGCGCGCGGGCGATTTTTCAGGTGATTCTGTAATGCAGACAAACACCAGCATGAACCCACGTCCCATTCGCCGTCGTGATTTTTTCAAAGCCGCAGACGGGCGCTGGTTTGCCACGCGGGATGGCGGATGGCTTCACGGCGAAATGCTTCCGGCTTGAAGGCTTCTTCGGTGTCTTTTGCCTGCTTAGGATCGTGTCGCCTTGCCCGCGCCAGTTTCCGCGCCCGCGTCCACGCGGTTCGGGGCTGACTATTTGGAGTTCGGGCCTTTCACAACCTGTCCTCGCAGCAAGCGATTGAGGAATTCGGCGTCGCTGAAACTCCGGCTGGCCCGGAGGTCGCCTTGCCGAACGATGACCAACTTCAACAATGGGATGACGTAGAGCCGCTGCTTGCCCGCGCCGGCCGCCATGAACAGGTCTTCGGGCAGCCAGTCGGATTTCACGATGTCGCCCATGTCGCGTTGCAGGATGGGCACTTGGCGGATGATGGAATCGGGGACAGTTTTCTTCAGCCACCACGTCAGACCGTAGGCGGGGTTTTGCTTCGTGCCGTGGACACACTCGGTCAGCAGATCTTTGCGGACGATCTGTTTGCCCTTCCACAATCCGCCGAGCCGCATGAACTCGCCGAACTGCGCCCAATCCCGCGCCGTCATCGCCGCGCCGCCGCCGAGTTGCGGGTTTCCATCCGGGCAACGGATGCGCCACTCCAGCGTGACGCCCAGCGGCTTGAGCACGCGGCGGACGAGGTATTGCTCGAAGGTCTCTTTTCCCAGCCGTCGCTGGAGCGCCTCGCCGAAGGCGTTCACATGATAAGCCCCATACTCGAATTGGCCGCCCGGCTTGCCGGACATCGGTTTGGCGATGACCTCCTTCCATGCGGGGTTGCGTCCGCCCTCGCCGCGTTCGCCGGGTGTCAGTCCGCTGGTGAGCGTGAGCAGGTGCCGGTAGCTGATCTGCGATTTGAGCGGGTCCGCTTTCCATTCCGTCAACGACTCACTCGCTTTGTCGTTGAGCTTGATGAAGCCATCCTCCACCGCCGCCACAGCCAACACACCGGCAAAACTTTTCGTGCCGCTGGCGAGTGTCAGCCGCCGCTCCGCGCCGCCGCCGTTGCCGTAACCCTCGAAGATGATTTTGCCGTCGAGCATCACCGCCATCGCCTGTCCGCCGTTGGCTTCGCTGTAGCGCCGCGCTGTCTCCAGTGCCGCCGCATTGGGCGCCGCGGCGGCAGCTTGGATGCTCAACACGGCCAGCGGAGCCAGCAGCAGGGCGGTCAGAGAACAGAGCGTTGTGGAAAGATAAGTGTTCATGAGCGTTTCTAGTCGTTCGATCATTCGCCTCGTGGCTGCACCGGCATGAAATGCGCGGAGAAGCGGTGTTCAACGTTCATCGGCAACGAACTGGTGAGGCGCAGTTCGAACGGCTGTGGCGTGTCGGATGGCGCGACCGGCAGCCGCCACGTTTGCCACGGCGCTTGATAGCCTCCGTTGTTGACGACCGGCTCGAAGGCGGCGGGCTTGCCGGCGACGGTCCCTGCAATTGAAAAGCCGCTCTTGCATTTGAGTGTCCAGTGAGGAGTTGTGGCTTGGACGAAGAACGCGTCACTGACGGCGAGAAAGCCGCCGGTCTTGGTCGGCGGCACGGTGCCGCGCACGACGAGATGCGTTTCGGATGCGGGCACGTGGATCGGCAGCTTCGCGGATGTCGCGGAAAGCCGCAGCCGCCCGATGCTGTGTTGCCGGCCGGCGTGATCGAGACGGAATTCGAGGACGGCGCCTGGCGGGCAGGCAAGCGGTTGAGCCAGTTCGAAGACGGCGAGATGGCTGGTGCCTTCCGCCGGATCAATGCCCCAACCGGTTTCGGGCTTCCCGTCAATCGCTGCCTCTGCCGGCCAGCCGCCGTGGCTGGTTTGCGAGTAGTCGGCACGGGCGCGAACGATCCGCACGGGTTTGCCTGCGACGGAGAGGCTGAACTCCGCGAGCGTAAAGTTGCCGTTGACGGCCCGACCGGGGCCTTTGCGCGGCAGGCTGTCATCGGGCAACGTCTCCAGCCGGATCGCGGTGATCGCGCCCGCCGGGCTACCGGCCTTGATGACGTAGCTGTCTTGCGCGGGATTCCCGCCGCTCGCCAGCAACGAGCCATCGGCGAGTTTCGTCAGCTTCGCGCCGCCGGTGGATTTGAACTCCGTCGGTTTGAGCAGGCTCCATGCGACGGAATCGGCTTCGCGCGGCTTTTCCAGTTTCTCGACGGTGATGTCCAGTTCGCGGCTTGGCTCCGCGAAGTTCGCCGACATCGCTTGCGGCGCGAACTGGCGGTTCAGCGTCGGTGGCTCGCCGGCTGGCACGACTTCGAGCAACACAATGTCGAACGGGCGCAACGCGAGGGTTGCCTTCGATCCGTGTTCGCCGCCGAGCTTGGCCGCGCCCGGCCAACAGCGATATACATCCCAGCGTTTGCCGTCGGGCAATCCCCATGCGGAGTTCAGTTCCAGCGTGAGCGTGCTGTCGTGCCACACGCCGTTGTTGATGGCGAGGAATGCTCGCTTTCCATCGGTGCAGCAGTAGCCATACGGCTCGTCCTTCCACGGGTTGCCGAGAATGAACCGCGAGTTGCGGAAAGATTCCGGCTGCGCCTTCAGCAGCGCGATGAAGTCGGCCATCTGTCGCCGCTCATTGGGCGTGAGATACGGCGTGTCCGACCAGAGCTGCGCGAGCAGATGGCCGCGGCAGATGTCCATGATCACCCCGCCCTGCCACGCTTCCTTGCCGACGTGGCTGTTCCACCCCCAGTCGGAGAGCCACACGCCGAGTGTGTCCCAGCCCAGCGCCGGCCAGTCCTTCAACATCCAGCGGCCCTCGTCCAACCGCCGCGTGCCGCTGTCGCGAGCGCGGAGCGTCGGATACGGCGAGAAGCTGGCTCCCTCCATGTGCATGCCCACATCGAAGACCGTGTCGCCATACTGAAGCCACCACGGCGATTGGTAGTTCCAGTAGAGCACGATGAACACGTCGGGACATTCGCGGTCCAGCCCGCGGTAGAACTCGATGAGCGCGTTCTCGATAGGCTCGACGGAGTAGTCGCCCGGCAAGTGGTCGTGATCGGGGTTGTCGCATTTGAGAAGGGCGTTATCAAACTTGACCAGCCGCACGCCATTCTGGCGCAACTGGTGCTTATAACCCTCGATGTAGAAACGGTTGGCCGGCTCGGTCGCGCGGCAGATGCCTTGTCGGTTCGGCCTCCCGGCGTTAGTCAATGTGCGCGCAATAGCCGGATTCGCCATAATCGTCCACTCTCCCACCTGACCGCTGTCCACCCACAGCCCCGGGAGCGTGCCCAGCTTCTTCAACTCCGGCAGAATCTTCGTGAACCCGTTCGGAAACAGCTTCGTGCTCGGCGTCTTCAGGTCGCCCTTCGGGTCGGTCCAGAAATCAATCGAGTAGTAATCCCAGTGCAAGCCGGAATCGCGTTGGCCCTCGGCAACCTTGGCAATGTTGTCGAGCACAAACTCCTCGGTCTCCCAAAAGTTGTTGTCGCCGGGCTTCGCACCAAACGGCTCGAAAATGGCCAGCGGCCTGTCGTGGCCGCGCAGCACGCGCCGCATCCGGCTCTGCACGTGATCGCGGAATACCTGTCGCGCCTCTCCTTCGCGGCTGACGCCATAGACCGTTTCCATGCAGTCGAAGCTCGCGCCCGCCGCAAGCTTGATGCCCGGCAGTTGACGCAGCGAGAGCTTGCTGTCCTGCCGCGTCGCAAATCCTGCCGGATGCGCCAGCCCAACGAAGAACTGCCACTCGACGTAAGCCGGAAACCCGCGTCTCTTCCCCGACGGATCGTCAATCCGGGTTTCGAGGAATGCCGGATAGTCCGGGTCACTGGCTTCGGCTTTCGCGTCGGTCGAGTAGCTGCCCAGCCGCACGTTCAACAGCCGGTTCCACTCCTGCCCGCTGCGATTGGTGATCGTGACGAACTTCCGCAGCACCGGCTGCTTTGCGTCCCAACGATACGTCACTGTGGCCGACAGCTTCGGCTCGTCCGCTGCCAACTCAAACACCGCTTCGCAGCTTGCGCCCGTCGCGGCTGCGGGCGTTTTCACCACGCGCATCTTCGGTGTCTTGAGCGGCTGGTTGGGCAAGCCGATGTCGAGTTCCACCTCCGGCTCGTTGCCAAGATTCAACGTCCGCCCCGTCAGCCGATTCTCCCACAACACCGCGCGCAAGCCATCTGCCGTGTCGAGCGTGAACGCGAACGCGGGCGATGCCAGCGTCACTCGCTTGTCCACGACTCTGGCAGAACAAGTGTTTGCGGATGCCGGTTGGCGCTGTCTAACAGGCTCGGCAGCGATAACCGTCGTGCCGATCACGAGGCCGACCAGAAGAACAAGCCGGGCAAGGAGAGATGTTGTCATGGCATTTCTTTCGACTGCGGGTGATGAACTATTTCTTGTCGGCCTTCTGAATCCTGAGAACGACGGCGGTCTGGGCGGGGACTTCCCAGCGCACGGTTTCGCCGGAGCGCGCGGTCTGAGTGCGACCGGGGGTGGGATGTTCCTGTGTGATGCTGAACGCGCCTTCGCCTTTCAGGCCGATGCTTTCCGCCGTGAGGGCGAACTCGCCCGGCAGTGTCTTGTCGTTCGGGTTGAACAGAAACACCAAACCGCGGTCGCCGACGACGTGGGCCGAGCCGTCCACTTTGCCGGGCGCGGGCCAGTCGGGCAGGTCTTTGCGGACTTTCAAGTAAGCGATGTTCTTGCGGCCCCAGTCGAGCCACTTGCGGAGTTCGGCTTTGTCTTGGTCGGGGATGCCGGTCTTCGTCGGCAGGTAGTAGAGCTGATTCGGCGAGGACGACAACGCGCTGAGCAGGATGTAGTTGAGCTTCGCACCAGACCAGTTGAAGGGCCGCTTGTCGTTGAGATAGCGACTCTGAAACAAGAGCGGCTGGTCAAAGTAATGCGGAAAGAAATGATGATGCACGCGGACGCGCGACCATTTCCGGATTTCGTCGCCGGCGGTGACGTTGGCGGGTGGCGAGCCGCTTTCCAGCAGCGTGAAGCAAGCGTCCGCGTTGCGCAGCGACCAGACGCCGAGGTCCATCGGCGGCCGGCACAAAAGGACGAAAACGTCGGGAGACTGTTGGCGCACGCCGGCGATCAACCGGTCGAGCGCGCGCTGGCAGGCGTAGTTCGAGTCGCCCGGCAGGTGGTCGTGCTGGTCTGATGCGCAGTCCACCGGAATGACCGTCGTGAACCAACCGCCATCGCCGAAGAAGCTCCCGTCCATGCACCACGCCTTGTAATAGCCGGAGGTCAGCCCGTTGTTATTGATGCGCGAAAGCCAGTTGAAGAACGGCGTGTTGGCAAAGCAATTCGCCTTGGCGCGCTTGATCAAGTCCGGCTTGCCATCGAGTGTCTTGGGCGTCATGAGCCATTCCGGCTGGTCGGCCCGGAACGGCCGGCCCGCGCCCGACCAGTGATGCGTGTTGTTCATCGAAGGCCACATGACGACCTTGACACCCTTCTTTCGCGCGTGCTTGAGAAACTCCGTGACCAATTCACCGGGCGCGTATTTGTCGTTGGCGCCCAGCGCGTTCATCTTTGCCGTCTCCCCGCCCCACGGATGCGAATCGCTCAGCCAGTCAACGCCGCACTCGGCAAGGAAGTCCAGCGACCGCATCTCCTGCTCAACCGCCTGCTCGTCCGCATACGTGCCGTGCTGCATCTCGCTGTGCCAGCCGCAAGCCATGGCAACCAACCCGTGACGCGGCGGGCCAAGGATGGCGGAGGTCATCGCCACCATCGCGTCGGATTCCGACGGCAGCGGCAGAACTTCCACCGTGACCGGCTGCGGCTTCCCGTGCGCGCTACGAATCGGCGGATGCGCTGGCGGCTGATCATCTGCGGGTCGCCGCCGATACACGCCGACATAGACCGGCTCGCAGACAAGTCTCTCTCCGGCCTTCACCTTCAGGCTCGGCGCGTAAGCCAGCGTGACCTGCCGGTCGCTCAACGACGACGCGTCGAAAGGCATCTCCACGCCGGTGAAGAACCCGCCCTTAGCGGTGCGGCCGAAGTAGGTGCTGAGCGGCTCTGTTCCCGGCAACCGGCCAAACTGCGGATAGCGGTAAGAAACGAAATTCAAACCGTCGGCGGCAAACGTCGGCCGACTCACCGTCACCTTCTTCAGTCCATAGTCGCGGGGGGCGGTGAGCGTCATCCGTTTCTCTGCGAAGTGGTGGTTGTGGCGGAGCGTCCACGCGACCGCGACAGTCATGCCCCCGCCCTCATAGCGCGCGGTAAGCGTGTCGCCGGCCCGCTTCACCGCCGCAGGTTTGAGCTTGGCAAACTCGATTCCGAACTCCACAGCCTCGATTGCGAACTCATCGCCGCTAACGCCGTAACTCTCGCCGGTGAGCTTATTCTCAATGGCGGTAAGCCTGCCGGACGCGGAATCGAAGCGGAGCGCGAGCTTGTCATTCTCCAAACACAGCGGCTCCGCTGCGGATGCGCGGTGGGAGAGAAGCAAGACGAGCGCGGGGAGGAAGATCATCATACGCACGTTCATAGATGGCCTTTCGTAAATTGTCCTTTGGTTGCCAGCACGCCTACTTCGTCGCGATCCCCGTGCGGGAGCGCCACACCTCGTAGACACCGTCCTTGGTCACAACATTGTAGTAAACAAACACTTCTTCCTTGCCGATGTAGATTTCGGGGTCGGTTCGGAACACGGAGGTTTCCCCGTTATCGCAGCGGCGAGCAAACCGTTTCTTGGGATCGTCCTCGATGCCAAGGACCCAGATCTCCGCGTCGATGACCTTGCCGGCGCCGACCTTCTCGCTCCTGATCGCGAGGACGACATACGACTTGCCGCCGGCGACAAACGGCTCGGCCGAGCCCGATCCCATCACCGTGTGCTTCGACTCAGGCGGGGCGGTCAAGGTGGCAATGC
>JACRKA010000224.1 GCA_016219905.1 Verrucomicrobiota bacterium | reverse complement strand
GGCTCTCGCAGAACCCGGGGACGCAGAAAGAGGCTCGACGGAGTCTCGCCCCACCGGATCAGACCCACGCTTCACTACGCGCGGACGATTCCAGTCAGCCCTGCATCTTCGACGCGAAGTTCGACGCGCTGTTGTTCATCAAGGGCGACAACGACCTGCCGAACACGCCGCAGACCGTCGAGCAAGCCGACCGTTGGCGGCAAACCTACGTGGTCACCGACGAAGGCCCATCCTATCGGCCCGGCGACAATTTTTACGTGCTCAGCCCGCCGCGACAGGACGGAAAAGTGATGCCGCTCACGCACTTCAAGGATGGCTGGGTCGGGGAGCCGGAGCTGTCGTGGGACGCGAAGCAGGTGATCTTCACGCGGCGCGAGAAAGACAGCCTCTGGTGGCATATCTGGCGGATGAACATTGACGGCTCCGGCCTCCAGCAACTCACGCACGGGCCGTATCACCACGTCGGCCCGGCGTTCCTGCCCGACGGCCGCATCGTTTGCGCGTCCACGCGCACCGGCATCCGTGACGAGTATCACGGTTATACATGCACCGCGCTTTACGTGATGAACCCCGACGGCAGCGACCTGCATCCGATCGCGACAAACATCGGCCGCGACAACGAGCCGGCGCTGTTGCCCGACGGACGGCTCGTGTTCAGCCGGCTGGAGGTCTTCTACTCACGCAACAAGACCGAACTAACGCTGCACGCGGCGTTCCCCGACGGCACACACGATGTGGTGCTCTACGGGCCGGAGCGGCGGAAGTTCTGGCGCGACCTCGACCACGGCGAGAAAGGCCCCGACGACGGCCAGGAAGCTCCGCTGACGCATCGCGTGCTGCGCGTCACGCAGCCGCAGCCGATGCCCGACGGTCGCATCGTCGTCTCAACGCAGGGCGGGCTGACGCTCATCGGCCCGCGCCGCGACACCGAACAACTCATCTCGCCCGACTTCAAGACGCGCGCCTACACCACGCCGGTGCCGTTGAGCGACGGGACGCTGCTGTGCGCGACGACGTTGAAGACGCCCGACCGCAAGAAGGTGGACCTCGGCCTCTACCGGCTCGACCCGCGCACCGGCAAACTGGACCTCATCTACAACGATCCCGCCACCGCCGATTACGAGGCGCGCCCGATTCTCGCGCGCCGGCCGCCGCCAAGGATCGCAAACGAGGCGAAGCCGGACGCCTACGCCGGACGGTTCCTCTGCGCGAGCGTGTTTAACTCGCAGGAAAAGGAAGTGGCGCAGCGCGGCCGGCTCGTGCGGCTCGTCGAGGGCGTGCCGGTCGTGGGCCGGCATGAGACTCACACCGGCGGCCAGCCCGTCTGGAAGAACCACGGCGGCACTTTCGCGCGGGTGCTCGGCACCGCGCCGCTCGCGCCGGACGGCTCGTTCTACGTCGAACTGCCCGCCGACCGCCTCGTGCACCTACAGGTTCTCGACAGCGACCGGCGCGTGATCAACAACCAGTTGACGTGGATCTACGCGCGCCCCGGCGAAACCAAGTCATGCGTCGGCTGCCACGAAGATCCGCACACGACGACCGAGCCACGACAACCGCCGCTCGCGTTGCGCGGCGGCCCGCTGTCGTTCCTGCCGAAAGGCGGCGAGTTCTCCTATCGCGCCAAGGCGTGGTTCAAAGGCAGCCTGCCGCCCGAGATCGAGGAACGCACGCGCACCGTCCACGCCGTGAACCTGCTGGCGCGATGAGCGGGCAGCGCCGGCCCTTGCCCGTCACTCGGTTGCGGCCGGCTTCACGGTCGCGCCCGGCTTGATTGGCATCGTGCCGGGCGGCTTGGTCGGAAGGGGGGGAGTCTTGGTGGCTGGGGAGGAGGCGCGCGGCGGCGGACGGCGGGTTTCGGATGGAGTGGACTTGGGCGACGTCCTTCGCTCAGCCACCGGGGACAACTCGAACAGTTCCCACCTGCCGATGCGGTCGCTCACGGCGGCGAGCAGGCATTCGTCCGTGATGCCGGCGCGGACATACTTGGCGTTGGCGGCACATCGAAAGGCGACGAGGTTGCCCGATTGCGGCAACATCTCGAAGGTCTCCCACAAGCCCGCCGCTCCGCTGATAGCACCGAGGAGCGTCTCGGCCGAGATGCCCCCACGGACGATGCGCCCGCTCTGCACGCTGCGCAACGCGACGCGGTCGGCGCCGAGTTCGTGCAACTCGAATGTTTCCCAACCTCGCGCCGCGTCGGAGGTCGCCGCGAGTTTCGAGTCTTCGCCCACGCCGGCGCGCACCCAGCGATGGTTGACCACGGAGCGCAGATGGACGCGGCGGCCGGGCCGCAGCGACGCGGCGGGCACGGGCGTGTCGCGCAGCGGCGTGTCGGAGTGCATGCGTGCAAAGGTTTTCTTGCCGGCGTTCACCACATACTCGGCGCGCGTGTGGTCGTGGTGGCCGAGCGTGAGCCGGCCGAGGTGGATGCGCAGCGCATCCAGCGACATCCAGCCCGTGCTGATGGTGCGTGAGAAGTCGTCCACGCCGAGCGTCACTGCCACGCGCACCTCCGGCGTCGCGGAGACGTCCAGCTTGTAAACCGGGTCCTTGAGACGGAGATGATAGTCGGCCGTGACGGCGTCCCGGCCTTCGGGCACGCGGAGCGCCGGCAGGGTGAAGCGCGCCTCGCGGGCGCGGTTGTCGGTGAAGGTCAGCTTCTTGGCCGGCAGGGACCGCCCTTGGATGTCGGCGGAGGCGGTAAGACTCAGCGACGAGTCGCCGCTCAAGGCGATGCCGGCCTGCGCGTAGCCCGACACGACGCCGGCGTCGAATCGCGTGTGGGTCAGCTCCGGCGGGATGGGCAGATGGACCTTGGCGCCGGGGTCTGCGAACGGCGGCGTGAAATCGCGGTCGTAATTGAAACCGATGGTCGTCCAGTGCTTGTAAAGCAGGTTGGTCCAGAGCGCGCGAAACCTGTAGCCGTAGAGGAACTCGAAGCGGACCACGGCCTCGTTGCCGTCGAACACCTGCGAGTCGGGCAGATGGGTGGAGCGGTAAAACTCGGCATTGCCGTTGACCGGCTCGGCCCGGATGCTGGCCACCAGGTCGAACGGACGGTCTGCGGGGTCTTTCACGACCACCATGGCCGGCCCCACATCGCCCGTCACGCGGATGGGCACGCGCAGGCCGATGCCATACGAGGCCCCGAGCGTGATCCGCGCAAACCCCGACGGGAAGTTCCAGCGCCGTTCCCAGTGCCAACAACTGCCCCGCCGGGAACTGCCCTTGGTGAACCCGGTGAGAAACGTGGTCCTGAAACCGGCCTTGCCCAGCTTGATCTCAAAAGGCTTCTCCACCGGCGGCTCCGGCGGCGGCTGGCTCTCAGAGCGGTCGGGCAGAAAATCCCCGAACGGCTCCAACCGCCGAAAAGAAAAAACTCCGCCGTCGGCGCGGGGACGCATCAGGCGGCCGTTGACCACCGGCAGCGGGGCCTTCGGCACGACGAAGGTGTCCACCACCTCGAAGCCGCCCTGGCCCTCGCCGATCGCCTTCAACAACTCCGCGCGACCGCGCTTGGCCGCGCGCGCCAGCGGATGGCCTTCGGGCAACGCGGGCAGTTCCTTCTTCACGAAGTCCTCGAACCCCCGGCGCGACTCGGGGCGAAGTTTCTCCTCCGTGAGCGGCGCGCCGCCCCGGCCCAGAAACGCGGCAAAATCCGGCACGCCCGCCGCCACGCGGCGCGGCTCCTCCACCACAATGCCCGTGGCATGCACCAGCACGAAAGCATCGTCCAACTCCACGACCTCCTCGTCACTCCTGGGCGCGCCGAAGAGCGACGCGCGGTCGAGCTTCTTCACCGCGTCACGCAACCCCGCCGTGTGCTTCCCCAGCGACGCGGACACCTCCTGCAACGTGATCTCCGAAACGTCGCCCAGCTTCACGCGCTTCGCCGTCAGGTCGCCAACCGCCAGCCGACGCACCGGGCGTTGTTGCCGCGCGAGGCTCTCGCCCAGCAACGACTCCTCCCCCAGACGCTCCGCCAGCGGCGTCACGCGCGTGAGTTTGGACAAATCCACCTGCTGGCCGAACGCCTGCGCCGTCAGCGCGAAGGCTGCGAACGCGACCCGGCCCCTTTTCCAACAGCAGGACCACCCCCGAGAGACTGCATGATTCATGCGCGCGACCTCATAACATGGCAACGATGGCGGGACAAGTTTCAACATAGGCGCGCATAGACTGGCATCGCGCGGGTGGTTGTGGTAAGCACGCCGCGCCGAATGAGCCAGGCCGCTTCACTGTTCTGCCTCGCTGCCGCCGTCCTCTGCCTCCCGCAGCCGGCCGCCACCGCCGCCGAGACGTTGCGCGCGAGGATGGAGAATTTCGTGGTCATGCCTTCCACCGGGCCGGTAGTCAACGTCCTCGTCCAGAACCGCGGCGAGCGCGCCGTCAGCGCCGTCGTGCGCGTGCGTTGGCCGGAAGGCTGGAAAGGCGCGCCGGCGGAGCAGACGGTCAGTGTCGGCCCAAACGCGACGGCGAAGGCGCCGTTCACGATTGAGAAGGCCGTGGATGTCGCAGCGAACCGCTACGCGGTCGTCGTGGAGGCGCGCGCGGGTGACGTGACGGTGACGCGCACGCAGCAGGTGGTTTGTGCCACCGCGCCCTACCTCAAGCCGCGGGTGGACGGCAAACTCGATGACTGGAAGGATGGCGTGCCGATCAGCTTCGCCACCGCCGGCAAGGCGACGACGGTAATGACGTGCTGGAACCGGAAACAGTTCTGCGTGGCGGTGCGAGCCGAGCAGATGAAGGGTGGCGCGGTGCAGTTCGCGGTAGCGGCGGAGAGCGATGGGAAGCCGGGGCGATACGAGTTCGTCGTGGTCGCATCGGAGCAGGACGGGCCGGCAAAGTGCTTCCTGCTGATGCGGCCGGGCGATGACTTGAAGCTGGCGGAGCAAAACCGCGCGCTGGAAGGCTTGGAATGCAGCGACGTGCAGGCGGCGGTCGCACACGAAGGCGGGACGAGGTGCTTTGAGATCGCCGTGCCGGTGAAGCTCGTGCCGGAGTTGCAACCGACGCTAGGC
>JACRKA010000223.1 GCA_016219905.1 Verrucomicrobiota bacterium | reverse complement strand
AGCACGGCACCGGCCTCGGCCTCTCCCTCGTCTATGGCGCGATGCAACGCCACGAAGGCGACATCCAGATCGAGAGCGCCCCCGGCAAAGGCACCACCGTCCGCCTGGTCTTCCCCATCCGCGAAACGACCCAGGCGGCCGCCGCGGCCCTGCCCCAGCCCAGTCCCGCGACCGCGCCGCTGCGCATCCTCTGCATTGACGACGAGCCGTTGCTGCGCCACATGATGCGCGACATGCTCGAACGCGACAGCCACCACGTCGAACTGGCCGACGGCGGCCAGGCCGGCCTCGACGCCTTCCGCGCCGCCCGCGAACGCGGCGAGCCGTTCGACGTCGTCCTCACCGACCTCGGCATGCCCCACGTCGGCGGCCACGAAGTCGTCCGCCACGTCAAACGCGATTCGCCCGACACCCCCGTCATCGTCATGACCGGCTGGGGCTCCCGCATCGGCCCCGGCGCCGGCCAACGGCCGAACGCCGACTTCGTCATCGGCAAGCCGCCCAAGCTCCAGGAACTTCGCCGCCTTCTGTCCCTCGTCCGCGCCACCCAAACCTGAACGCCGCCGCCTCAGTTGCCAGTTGTCAGCCGCCCTTCAACTGTGCAAACTGGCCGCAACAACTGTCCGCTGTTCACTGACCACTGACCACTGGAACCCATGACCTGGCGAGGACACTGGATCTGGATTGACGGCACGCCGGCCCCGCGCAACGCCTACGTCCACTTCCGCCGCAAACTCAACCTCGCCCACGTCCCGCCGCGCGCCGTCGCGTGGATCACCGCCGACTCGCGCTACATCTTCTGGGTCAACGGCACGCTCGTCTGCCGCGGCCCGTCCCGCTGCGACCCGCGCTGGCAGAGCTTCGACGAGGTGGACATCGCGCCGCACCTCCGCGAGGGCGAGAACACGCTCGCCGTGCTCGTCCACCACTACGGCGAGAGCACCTTCAGCTACATCCAGGGCCGCGCCGGGCTGCTCTTCGAATGCAGCGCCCTCAACGCCTGGAGCGACGGCGACTGGCGCGCCCGCGACTGCGGCGAATGGTTCGGCGACCTCTCCCGGATGCGCATCCAGCTCGGCTACCCCGAAGTCTTCGACGCGCGCCGCGAACCGCTCGGATGGACCGAGCCGGGCTACGACGATTCCCGATGGACGCCCGCCGTCGTCATCGGCGCCGCCGGCTGCGCCCCGTGGACGAGCCTCGAGAAGCGCGAGATTCCCTTCCTGCGCGAGGAGGAGAGTGGCGGCGTGAAGCTCATCAACTCCGGCGAGACCGAGACGGTGGACCCGGTCGAGGTCATTGACCTGCAATCGTTCTTCCGCACCGACCAGACGATGACCGGCCACCAGATCGCCTATGTCGCCACGCACATCGAGAGCGCCGCCGCGCAAACGGTCCGGTTCGACCTCACCACCGCCCAGGCCCTCAAGTGCTGGATCAACGGCCAGCTCGTCCTGCCCGCGCTCCTCCACGGACGCCAGACCGTCACCGCCCCGCTCCAGCAGGGTTGGAACCGGCTGATGGTGAAGGCCGTGCAGGGCCAGCATCACTGGAAGTTCGCCTGCCGTTTCCTCGGCGCGGCCGACAAATTCCCGCGCGCGTGGCAGCCGCCCTCCAGCAGCGAAGCGCCGCAGCCCGGCTGGGCCGTCAGCGGCCCGTATCGCTGGCTCCACGGCGACGACCTGAGGGCCACGCTCGACCAGCCGTTTCCGCCGGAGCGCGGCGAGGCCGGGCCGGAGGTCAAAGGCTGGCAGCGGCTCGCCGACCCGCGCGGCGGCGACCATCGTTTCGGCGGCGGCAGCGAGCGCGCCGTGGCGATGCTCATGAACTACGCCGCCCACCGCCCCGGACTCCAGCTCGCCCACGACCTGCCCCTGACGCTCGGCGCGCGCGAATTTGTTGTCCTCGACTTCGGCCGCGAGGTCGTCGGGTTTCCGCGGCTCGAGCTGCGCGCGGCGGCCGGCGCGGTCCTCGACATCGGCTACGCGGAGTGCCTCGCCGACGGCATCGTGAAGCCCAACTACAGCGAGGTGGCCTGCGCCGACCGGCTCATCACGCGCGCCGGCGCGCCGACGTGGGGGCCGTTCGAGAAACGCGCGTTCCGCGACCTGCAAGTGGAGTGCCGCAAGGCCGGCGACGGCGTCGTCATCGAAAACGCCGGCGTGCGGTTCACAACGTATCCGGTCGAGGCGCGCGGCCGGTTCGAGTGCAGCGACGACGCGCTCACCCGCATCTGGCAGGCCGGCGCCTACACCGTCCAGCTTTGCATGGAGGACGCCTACACCGACTGCCCGTGGCGCGAGCGCGCCATGTGGTGGGGCGACGCGCGCGTCGCGTTTCTGGCCAACGCGGTCGCGTTCGGCGACGCGGCGCTGATGCGGCGCGGCCTGCGGCTCATCGCGCAGTCGCAGAACGAGGACGGCATGCTCGCGGGCGTCTATCCGACGGCGTATCCGAACCGGTTCCTGCCGACGTTCTCGCTGCTCTGGATCGTGTCGCTGTGGGACTACTACTGGCTGACCGGCGACGACTCGCTCATCCGCGAACTTTACCCGAAGGTCCAGCTCGCGCTGAAATGGTTCAGCCGCCACGTCTCGCCGAACAAGCTGCTTGCCGGTGTGCCGGGCTGGGCGTTCATTGACTGGGCGACGCTCGACCAGCGCGGCGAACAGGCCGCGCTCAACGCCTTCTACGCGCGCGCCGTCGAGCTGGCCGGCGCGATGTCCGAGGTCGTCAACGCGCGCCCGATGGCCATCCGCTACCGCGCGCAGTCCCGCGAGGTGAAGGCCGCGTTCAACCGGCTGTTCTGGAGCGAGGAACGCAAGGCGTTCGCCGACTGCCGCGTCGCCGACGAACTCGGCGGCGTCATCAGCCAGCAGACCAACGCGCTGGCCGTGGTCTTCGACATCGCCTCGCCGGCGCACCAGCAGATCGTCCTCGACACCGTCTGCGGCGGCGAACCGCTCATGGATCCCGACGGCGTCGTGCCGACGGGCACGCCCTACTTCGGGTTTTACCTGCTCAGCGCGCTGCGCTGCGCCGGGCGGCACGGGTTCGCGCTCGACTACCTGCGCTCGCGCTGGCTGAAGATGATGGCCGCAGGCGCGACGACGTGGTGGGAACGGTGGGCGCCGGAGGGGAGCTGGTGCCACGGATGGTCTGCCGGGCCGACTTACGACCTGACAACACACGTCCTCGGCGTGCAAGCGACGGCGGCGGGTTGGCGGGAGTTCGAGGTGCGCCCGCGGCCGTGCGGCCTCTCGTGGGCGCGGGGCGTGGTGCCGACGCCGCACGGCGAGATCAACGTCGAGTGGCAGGTCGTGGATGGCCGCTGCAAGACGACCGTGCGCGCGCCAACCGGGCTGAAATTCCGCGTCGTGCCGCCCGCGAGCGTCCTGTAGCCGGACGCGCCAGCGTTCGGCCGCCGGCCAAAGCGCGCGTTTGGAAATCCGAAATCCGAATCTCGAAACTCGAAACAAACAGCAACAATCCGGAAATGAAGGAAACAGGGAAACGGCGCGTGGTCTGAGGTTTTTGAGATTTCAGCCTTCGGGTTTGTTTCGGATTTCGGATTTCGATATTCGATTTTGGGGTTCAACTCTGCTGGGTTAAGCTCCCTGTGACCGAACATCCGTCATGAAACCGACCAACAACATCGCGTTCAAGGAATGGGCCGTGGTGGTGAGCGCGCTCGGCGCGGGCCGGCAGGTCATCATCCTCCGCAAGGGCGGCATCCATGAGAAACGCGGCGGGTTCACCGTCGAGCACCGCGAGTTCTTCCTGTTCCCCACCTTCTTTCACCAGCAAAACGATCAGGTCGTGCCCGAAGCGCGGCAGGATCTGGGCGCCGCGCAGGCCGACGCCAAGCCCGGCGGCGTGGTGCCGGTCCAGTTCTACGCCACGGCCGAACTGGTCGCCGAGGTGGATGACGCGGCGCGCATCAAGGCGCTGAGCGGGCTGCACGTCTGGACCGACAAGACCATCGAGGACCGTTACGAGTGGGGCCGCAAGCAGGGCATCTTCCTCATCGGCGTGCGGGTGCATCGCCTGCCTGCCGTGCAACAGATCCCGATGCTCGAAAGCTACGGCGGCTGCAAGTCATGGGTGGAACTGGCGCAGCCGATCCCGACCGCCGGCGCGAAGCCGGTGCTCGACGACGCGGCGTTTCAGTCGAAGCTCGACTGTGTCCGCAACGCGCTGGGTTCCTGAACACGCGCTCAAAGGAGGATCAACACACAATGCAACCAGAATCAGAAACGAAGGAAGATCGGCTGGCCAGGCTGGAGAAGGAGCTGGCGAACCTCAAACGGCTCCTGCCGGAACACTGCTACGGCACGCAGGGCTACATCAGTGTTCATCGCGCCACGCCTTCGCAATGGCAGAAGATCGAAGACACTGAGGAAGCCATCAAGAAACTCAAGGCCGAACTGGGCAAGGCTTGAGAGGCGGGGCACGCCGCGTCACTTCTTGGCCGGCGGTTTCGCGGCGGGCGCGGGCGCGGTGACTTTGGCCGGCGGCACGTTGGTCTCGGGGCGCTTCAGCAGGTCCTTGGTGAGGCTGGAGGTGGTGGACGCGCTCAACTCGAAGATCTGCGGCTGGCCGCGGAGCAGGCCGTAGCGGCCCTTGTCGGCGGTTTCCTTGCCCAGCGACAGCTCAAAGGTCTTGTTGGTGCCGGCGTCGCTGACCTCGAAGTTGAGCACGCGCGCGGGCTTGTCCACGCCATACTGCGCCTGGTCGGCGGCGGCGGCGCTGACGAACTTCTCGGCGTTGAGGCCGGTGACGGTCCAGAGGACGTCGTCGAGGGCGTTGGTGTCGAGCACGCCCTGCACGCCCGCCGCGAGCTTCCACTTGTCGTCCTTCTTCTCGACGGCGACTTTCGCAGCGCCGGCGATGGAGACGAGCTTGGTGACCTTGGACTTCTCGGTGGCGATGAGCGTGCGGTTGCGCAGCGTCAGCGCGGTCTTCGGCAGCTTGCCGAACCCGTCGCTCTCGACGGCATAGACGTAAGGCTCGTCGGCGCGTTTGACATAGACCAGCTTCTTGTCCTTGTCCTCCTTGCCGAACTGCAGCTCGATGAGTGTGACGAGCTTCGGCGCGGCGGGCGCGCTGGCGGTGGCGGCCGGTGCGTTGGTGGAGGCGGCGACCTTCGCGCCCGCAGACGCGGCCGGGGCGTTGGTGCTGGAGCCGGTGGACGCAGCGGGAGCCGGCTCGGCGGGCGCCTCTTTCTTGACGATGACTGTGTAGTAGGGCCGGTCGAGGCCATACTTGGCCGGGTCGGTGACCACGTCGGCGACAAATTCCTTCACCTCGAGGCCGGTCAGGTTGGTGAGCAAGTTGCCGACCTCGCTATTGTCGGCCTTCGTCGCCTCCGGCTCGGTGAGTTTCCAGTCCTCCTTGTCCTTGGCGAGGCGGAGGGTCTGGTTGGCGAAGCTGATGGCGATCTCGCGAGCGTCGTCGCCGGCGAAGTCGGCCAGTTTCTTGTCGCGCAGGTCGTTCACCTGGAGCGTGAAGTCCTTGAGGATGTCGCCCTTGACGGCGTAGATGGAGTCCACGCCCTTGCGCTTGCAATAGACCTTGGCGGCATCGTCCTTGAGCGCGCCGCCGAACTGGACGGTGATCGCGCCTTCCTGTTCGCTGGTGTAGAGCGTGACCTCGAGCTGCGGCTGGTCGAGGTCGTAGGTCTTCAGGTCGGCCGGCTTCTCGGTGACGAAGGTCTCGGCCTTCAGGTCGTTGAGCTTGGAGGCCAGCCCGTCCACCTTGCTCTGGTCGGCGCGGGCCTTGATGGGCTGGGCAAGCTGCCAGACCTTGTCGGTCGCGCCCGGCTTGGCCGCCTTGACCATCTCGATGGTCTTCTTGCCCTGCGTGACCTCGAGGCGGGTCGCCTGGTAGGTGTTGAACTCGACGAGGGTGCGCTCGCGCAGGTCGTCCAATTTCCTGTCGAGGTCGGTGAGCAGTTCCTTGCCGACGACGAGGATGTCCTTGTTGCCGGAGACCTGGATATAGACGCTGTTGCCGACGGGCGCGGGCTTGCCGAGCTTGATGGTGGTGGGCTGGTTCTTTTGCAGGAACGTGAACTCGACCTGCGGCTTGTCGAGGCCGTAGTCGCTGAGCTTGCCGCCCTTCTCCTTGAGCTGCTGCGGCGTGATGGCGTCCTGCCGGTCGAGCGATTCCAGTCCGCTGGTGATGCGGTTGGCCTCGCTGCCGCTGGCGCGCACGGCGAGCGGCTCGCGCATCCACCATTTGTCCTTCTCCTTGGCGAGCACGATCCTGCCGGTGTAGTTCGTCGTGGCGACCTGCATCACCAGGTTGGTGACGTCACCGCTCTTGAGGTCGAACACGCGCTTGGCGCGGCCGGCTTTCTGGTCGGTGGTTTCCCAGTGGCGTTCCTGGAACCAGATGAACGCAAACACGGCTGCGGTGATGCCCAACAGAATAAGGGTCGTTTTCGGTTTCATGGTTCGAAACGTGAAACGTGAAGCGTGATGAGTGACAAGTGACGGGTGAAGTTATCGGCGGCGGCGCAGCCAGACAACGATGCCGGCCAGCGTGACCGCTCCGGGGATGCCGACCAACAGGGTCAGCAGAAGCCCGGTGAACTGACTGCCAACAATATGGAACCGGAACTCCTCCGGCCGTTTCGGGCTGATGCCGAGCGACGCTTCCTGGCGCTGCAACAGCCAGTTGACCGAGTTCAGGAACAGGTCGGCATTGGCGCCTTCCATGCAGTAGCGGTTGATCAGGAAGTTCGAGGTGCCGACCACCACAAGTCGGCTCGCGCCCACCTCGACGCCGGAGACGTTGCCGCCGCGCTCGACGGCCGCCGCCAGCGTGAGCGGGGCTTTCTTGTCGGCAGCGGCGTCGAACTTCGCCTCGCGCCGCTCCAGCGCCTTGAAGTCGGTCTCGCCCCAGACCGTCGCGGCGTCGGAGGTCTTGACCAGGGCGGTCGCCTTCGGCTTGTCGGGGGCATCGCCGCGACCCTCGACGAGGTCGAGCGAGCGGGCGCGCGGGAAGAAGGTGATGATGTCCTTGAGTTTGTCCACGATCGGGTGCGTGCCGTATTCGCCCGCCTGCGCCTCGAACGAGATGCCCTCGCGCAGACCAAGGATGGAGACGCGCATCATGACCAGGTCGTCATCGAGCCGGACGTTCCACTTCTCCAGCAATGGCTCCAAGCCCGTCTCGGTCTGCGAATCCAGCAGGACAATGAGCCGTCCGCGGTTCTCCAAATACCTGCCGATCAGGTCAATTTCCTCGGCCGTGAGGCGCTTGGCCGGACCCGCGACGACGAGCACGTCGCAGTCGTCGGGAATCTTGTGCTTCTCGGCGAGCTTGAGTTTCTCCACCAGCATGTTGTCCTGCTTCAACCGGCTGGCGATCGTGGAGTAGCCCTTGGTCTCGTCGAAGTCATCCGGATCCTTCTCGCCGTGGCCGGTGAGGAAACAGACCTTCCGCTGCTTCTCCTCCAGGACGGCCACCAACGCGCCGGTGATGGCCTGCTCGCCCTTGAACGCGGTCGCCCGCGGCGGCTCCGGCTGGAACGGGTTGGCGCCGCCGCCGGAGAACTCCATGATGTCGCTCGCACTGAGGAACTTCTTCTTGTCGCCGCACAACACCGCGACCGAGTTGGCCGAGGTCTCGCCGTAGGACTTGAGGAACTTCTCCACGTCCAGCGGTTCCCGGTCGGCGTCAATCACGCGGAAGTCCAGCTTCTTGGAAAGCTGGAGATACTCCTTCATCAGGTTTTCGACGTCGTTGCGCATCCGGTAGTCGCTCTCGCTGCGCCCTTGGAACACCAGGCGGATCTCGACCGGCTTGGCCAGCTTGCGGACGATGTCCTTGGTCTTGTCCGAAAGCTTGTAGTAGGCCGACCGCGTCCAGTCGAAACGGTAGTCGGTCTTCTTGGTGAACCAGTTCGGTGGCCAGAACCACTCGGCGTGGCGGTAGGCCAGATAGTTCAGCATCCCCAGCATCGCGCCGGCAAGCAGCACGGTGACAAGCACGTTGGCGCCGATGGCCAGCTTCTGGCCGGTGCCGTGGACTCTCTTCGATTTGTGATCAGTGGCAGGGTTGGACATGGCTCAGGTTTACCTCCACTTGCGGGACTCAACGATCTTCTGCGTCACGAACAAGATGAACACCGTGGCGCTGATGTAGAACAGGACGCGCCGCAGGTCTATCTGGCCGCGGGCGAAATCGGACATGTGCTCGACCGACGCGAGGTAGCCGAAGAACGCCTGCACCCACGTCGGCCCGATCCGCGACAGGAAGCCGAGGAAAAAAATCACCGCGATCAGGACGAACCCCACGATCGCGGCGACGATCTGGTTGTGCGTGAACGAGGACGCCATCAGGCCGAGGCTGATATAAAGCAGCCCCACCAAGAGCGTCCCGCCATACGCCGCGCACACCGGCCCCCAGTCAATCGGCGTCGCATCCTTGGCGAAGTAGTTCAGGATCCAAGCGTAGGCCACGGTCGGCAGCCACATGATGGCGAAGAACGTCATCGCGCCGAGGAACTTCGACTGCACCACCGACGCGTCGCTGACCGGCGCCGTCATCAGCGTCTCCAGCGTGCCCATGCGTTTCTCTTCCGCGAAGAGCTTCATCGTGATCACCGGCACCACGAACAACATCGCGACCCAGTAGAAGAACGTGTTGAAGAAGCTCTGCATGACACTGGCGTCGGTCGTGCGGCCGTCCATGAAGTTGACCATCAGCAGGAAGCTGACCGCGTTGAGCACCAGGAACGACAGCAGCACCAGATAAGCGATCGGCGACAGGAAATACGCCGCCAGCTCGCGCCGCCACAGGGTGAACAGGTTGCTCATGGGTTACTTGCCCTCCTCTTCCTTGACCGGGGCTTCTTTCATCGTGATGAACGCGAACACGTCCTCCAGCGTCTGGCGCACGCGCGACAGCTCGCGCAGCGTCCAGCGGTTGGCCGCCGCCACCTCGAACACGTGCACCCGCACGTCGCTCCGCGGCGGCGCGTAGATCGTGGCCCGCAGGAAATCGTCGTTGCCCGCCTCGATCTGCACGTCCTTCACGCCCGGCAGCCCGCGCAGCCCGCGCTCGATGGCCGCCCGCTCGCCGCGAATCTCGGCGCGCACCGTGCCGCCGCCTTCGAGCATCTTCGTCAGGTTCTCCGGCGTGTCGCTGGCGACGATCTTGCCCTTATTAATAATGATGACCCGGTTGCAGGTCATCTCGACCTCGGGAAGGATGTGGGTCGAGATCAGGATCGTGTGCCGTTTGCCGAGATCCTTGATGAGCTGGCGGACCTGGCGGATCTGGTTCGGGTCGAGGCCGATGGTCGGCTCGTCGAGGATCAGCAGGTCGGGGTCGTGGACGAGCGAATCGGCCAGGCCGACACGCTGCTTGTAGCCCTTCGAGAGCTGGCCGACGATGCGACGGCGCACGTCGCTCAAGCCGCAGAGCTGGAGCACCTCGTCAATGCGCGCCTTGCGTTTGGCCCGCGGCACGCCCTTCAGCGCGGCGCGGTAGCCCAGATACTCCGTCACGCGCATATCGGGATAGAGCGGGTTGTTCTCGGGCATGTAGCCGATGCGTGTGCGGACTTCCTCGGACTCCGTGAACACATCATGGCCCGCCACGGTCGCCTGGCCGCTGGTGGCCGGCATGAAGCCCGACAGAATCTTCATCGTCGTGCTCTTACCCGCCCCGTTGGGGCCGAGGAAGCCGCAGATCTCACCGCGGTTGACCGTGAAGGACACGCCGTCCACCGCGGTCACGCCCGCGTATCGTTTGGTCAGGTTTTGAACTTCGATCATGGTTCTCTTTCGTCCTCGTCGTCGTTCTCGTTATCGTCTTCAAACCAACTTCACCGCGCCTTGACGCGGACATTGTCCGCGTTCTGTATCACATACCGGCCGCGCCGCACACTCGTATAAACAGTCAGCGTCACCGAATCGCCCGTCGCAACCTCGGCCAGCGCGGCGGCCAGTTCGGTCTCGCCGCGGACATCCATGCCGCCGACGCGCGCCACGACCAGCCCGCGCCGGGCGCCCACATCCCACGCCGGGCCGTTGCGGTCCACGTCCACGACCACCACGCCCTGGCCCACCGAGACGCCCAGTTCATCGGCGATCTCGCGCGTCAGCGGCTGCAACCGCAGGCCCAGCTTCTGCCACGCCAGTTCGGCACCGGACACTTTGGGCACCGCCGCGAGCTGCACGCGAGCCTTGAATTGCTTCTCGCCGCGCGCGAAACCGACCGTCACCGTCTGCCCGGCGGCCTTGCGCAGCAGCCGGCCCTGAAAATCCACCACATCACGCACCGGCTCGCCATCCACCTGCTGGACAACGTCGCCTGTGCGCAAACTCGCCGCTTCCGCCGGGCTGCCCTTCTGCACCGATGCGATCTCGACGCGGCCTTCGCGCTGCGTCACCTGCGCGCCGAACCACACGCCCTTGCCCTTCTCCAGGCTGAGCAGTTCGCCGAGCATCTGCCGCACGCGCTTGACGGGAATCGCGAACCCGATCCCCTGCGCCTCGGCGACGATGGCCGTGTTGATGCCGATCAGCTTGCCGTCGAGATTGATCAACGGCCCGCCGGAATTGCCCGGGTTGATCGCCGCGTCCGTCTGCAACATGTCCTCGAACACCACTTCCCCTTCCCATGTCGCTTTCCGGTTCTTGGCGCTCAGCACACCGCGCGAAATCGTGTTCTCCAGCCCGTAAGGGTCGCCGAGCGCGATGATCGTCTCGCCGAGCAGGAGGTCGCCGTCGGCTGCCAGCTCGATGGCTTGCAGCGGCGCTTTCGGCTCGATCTTCAGCACCGCCAGGTCGTTCTTCGCGCTGCCGTTGATGTAGCGGCCTTCGTGCTTCGTCCCGTCCGTCGTCGTGACGGTGATCTTCGAGGCGCGCTCGACCACGTGCTGGTTGGTGACGATGTAACCGCCCGGCTCGACCACCACGCCGGAGCCGAGGCTGTAGCTGGTGTAGGCCTTCGGCGCGCGGCGGTAGCCGTAAAACTCATAGATCAGGTCTTCGAACGGGTCGCGATAGCCCCGCGCGACGATGCGCTCGGTGGAGATGTTCACCACCGTGCGATACGCCTTTTCGACCGCCATCACGGTCGCGTCGCGCCGCGGCGAAGCCGGCCCGGCCACCTGTGCCAAGGCAGAAGTCAGTTGGCAAAGAACAAGAATTCCCGCGCCAAACTTCGTGAAATTCATCGCGCTCTTAGACAAACACCCGCCGACGCACGTTGAACACAGCGTCGTGGAGCGGCGCATTATGGTGATGCAGGGGAAGTTGTCAAGAGGCGCTTCCGCCGGCTTCCGCCGGTTTCCTCGGCGGCGCATCACGGCGCCGGCTCGACGTCCTTCGCGAAGCCTTGGAAGGAGTTGCCTTCCAGCTTGATGTCGCGCGTGTCCTTGCCGAGCCGCACGGCGACGCGGGCGGCCGCGCCGCGGGTCTCAGTGATCTCGTTGCCGGCGATGACGACAGACTCCGTGCTGCCCTGAACATCAATCGCGAAGCCCTTCTCGCCGCCGTTATCGGCAAGGCGGTTGCGCTCGATGCGGTTGCGGTGGCCGGCGAAATCCTTGCCGCGCTCCGGACGGAACAGGACGCCGGCGTCCTTGCTGCGCAGGATTTCGTTGCCGCAGACGAGATTGTCCGTGTCGCGGTGGCCGATGGAGACTCCGAGCCGGTTGCCAATGATCTTGTTCTTCTCCGCGAGGCCATACTTCACGCCCCAGCAGAAGAAGATGCCGATGTCGTTTCCCTCGATGCGGTTGTTGCGGATGACGGGCCGCTGCGAGCCGGAGCCGGGATGCAGGCCGAGTCCGGCGTTGTTCTCGCTGACGCAGTTCTCGACGACCACGTCGTGGCCGATCTGCCAACTGATGCCGTCGCCGTTGTAGTTGCGCGTCGTGACGCCGCGGACCGCGACGCGGCTGCAGTCCTGGAGGAAAATGCAGCCGGCGTAGTTGCCGTTGAGGTTCTCGTTCTTCGCCCGGTTGCCGTCGAGCACGAGGTTTTCGATGACGATGTCCGTGATGTTCTCGCCGCTGAACAGGGGGAAAAGGGTGGAAGCCTTCGCGTCGCCGATCTGCCAGAAGTTCTCGCGCGGCGCGCGGTCGAGCTTGAACCGGTTGCCCGTGCGCGCGACCAGCGTGCGTTTGACGATGGTCGTGCCGGCCTTGGGTTTGTCCTTCGCGATGAGCGCGATGCCGTCGCCCACCTCGAACCCCGTCGCGTCGGCCAGCGTGATCTCCTGGTCATACCAGTCGGTGTCGGCGGCAAGCTTCGTTGTGACCGACGGCTCCTTGATGAGCACGGTCTCGGCGCCGGCGCCGACGATGCGGATCTTCGATTGGAGATAGACGGCGTTGCGAAGCCGGTAGGTGCCGGGCAGCACTTTGATCGTCCCGCCGCCGAGCCGCGCGACGTAGTCCACCGTGGCTTGCAACGCCTTGTCGGTCGCACCCACGAGGTCGGCTTTCTCCGGGCCAACGGTGATCGTGAGCCGCTGCGCCCACTCCGGCTCGACGGCCGTGTCGCCGGAGGTGGCGCGGGGGACGGTCACGGGCGGCCGTTCGGCTGCGAAAGCCGTCTGGGTCAACAGAGCGATTGCCGCAAGGCTTGCCGTGGAAAGTTTTCGAATGCGCAGCGCGGACATCGCTGGCTATTTAGCGGTCGCCTCCCCCCAACACAAGCCGAAAGGCCGCCCCTACAGTTTGCCCAGCGCGAAGATCGTGTTCGTCGCCAGCAGGCTGATCGGGTTGGAGTAGTGATGAATCCTGCACATCTCCTTGTCGCCCTCGATCACGGGGGTCGGTTGCTCGATGACGAAGTCGGCGAAATGCGGCGCGTTGAAGGCGATGAACGCGAGGCTGAGGCAGTTGATCGCGGGGTCGTGGCGCTGGGCCAAGTCGGGAAAAGCGACGGGGCCTGTATCCACCTGGTAACGGCGGTTCTCGAGACTGATGTTCATCGTCTTGACCGGGCACTCGATGATCGCGCGCTGGCAGGTCCCGCGATGGACGATCTCCGTCTGCGTCACGATGGGGATCGCCGCGGCGGTCGCGTCGCGGATTTTCTCCCACGTATCGAGCGCCGTCACGGCCGCGGCCTCGCGGAGTTTCAAGACCGAGTCGCCCCACGCATCGAGCTTCGCGCGCACCGTGCGGTAGTCGGGATTCAGGCGCGCCTTCCGCCGGAAGATCAAATAGTGCCCGCCGCCGATGATCGGCAGGAAATCATAGTTGTCCGGATAGAAAAGCCCTTTCTCGCCAAAGGTGTTTTCGCTCTTGCACGACGCGCACTGGTGGAAGTCGGTGGTGGCGCCGCTGCGTTCGTCAATCAACCGCGTGCGGCTCTCCACCCAGAACCGGACGGCGTTGGCCCGTCCCGAATGGCAGATGAATGATGATCCGTAGTCCAGGCAGCGCATGGTCGTTTTTCAGCCGGCGGCCGAATCTTCCCGCACCGCCGACCGCCCGTAAACCAGAAACTGTGGAATCATTCCGTGCGAACGGCTTCAAGTTCACGCGCCCTCAAACCGGAACGTCTTCCAGTGATCCCGGCAGGCGGGTCCGCGCGTGATATACGCCTCGCGGCGCGTCGTGTTGAAGACCATCACGTCGAGCGAGCCGCCGCCGCGCTTCGGGGTCAGATGCTTGCAGATGGGTGTCTGGTGGTCGCCGAAGAAACCGCGCACCATCGCCGCGTCGAGCCGCCCCTTGCCTTCGGCCAGCAGGGCGCACATGCGCTGGCATTGGGGATGGCGGGGCACCGGCTGGCCCGGCGGCGTGCGGTTCATGCGGGCCGTCCCATAATAGACGCGCGCCAGATGACCGCGGCCGTATTCCACAGCCAGGTCGTCGGGCGAGCCTTCGATGCTGGCCAGTTGTCCGTCGCCGTCGGCCAGCGCCAGGCTGAACCATCCGGCCCGCTTTGCGCGACGCGCCTCGTCCGCGGCGTCCTTGAGCGAGGTTTGGTAAAGCAAATGGGCGATCAGCGCGTAAGTCGGAATCCCGACGCGCGGGCCGGTGATGTTCAGCGCAGCGCTGGTCCAACACAGCGCAATCCCGGCCGAATTCAGTCCCGCCGACACCCACAGCCCCGGATACGAATATGCCAGCACGCTCGGCCCTTCGTTGCGTTTCCACAGCGTCATCGAGGAGAGGCCAAACGCGCTCTTCATCCAATCCCAGCTCTGCCCGACATACGCGTTGCCGTCGCGCGTGTCCGGCGGCCCGGCCGCCATGGCCGTGCAATGCGCCACCGCCGGCAGGTCGCCGCGGTGATACACCTCTTCGTGCAGCACCAGCAGCACCACCTCCTCCAACCGCAACCCGGCCCCTTCGGCGATGCCGCCCAGTTCCTCCGCGACCTCCGGCGAGAACGCGCCGACCTCGCGAAAACACTGACCCGCGTAGCGCAGCAAGTCGTCGCGGGATGTCTTCGGCGTGACGAACTTCTTGAAAATCTCCTCCTCCACAAAACGGCTGATCCCTTCCGCGAAGTGTTTGCCGTAGCGCCGGCCACGCTCACGCGGCTTGCCGGAAAATACGGTCAGCACATGATCGGGAGCCACCGGCAATTCCTCCGCCTCGGGCGCCGCCGCCAGCGCCCAACCCATCGTCCCGAAGTCGCCCATCGCAACCCCGCAACCGGCCGTGCGCTTCAAGAACTGCCGACGATTCACGGCACAATCCTTGCCATAATCCAAGCCGCGCGTCACGCCAACTGTGGCGCCGCGCAACCGCACGAGGTTCTTCCTTGTCCGGTCAACCGCGGCGGCGTAGTCTGCGCGCGCTGTCAATGAAACGTTCACGTCCAACCCCAACCCGCATCACTATGAAGACACTGCTTCCCGCCCTGTTGATTGTTTCCGCCACGACCGCCTTCGCCGCAGACAAATGGGAGAACTGGTTTGCCAACGGCAAGCTGGACGGCTTCCAAGTCGTCAGCGGCAACGCTTGTTACAAGGTGGAAAACGGCGTGCTCGTCGGCACCACTGTCGAAGGCAGCCCAAACACCTTCCTGGCCACGGCCAAGCCGTGCAAGGACTTCGAGCTTCAGTTCGAAGTGAAGGTGGACGACGAACTCAACTCCGGCGTGCAGGTCCGCAGCCACCTCGCGAAGGAAGGCGACCCCGCGCCTGAAGGCTCCAAGAGCGGCAAACCGCTGCCCGCCGGCCGTCTTTACGGGCCACAGTGTGAGATCGCGGCCGTCGGCGGCAAATCGGGTGACTTCTATGACGAGGCGCGCCGTGGCACGTGGTGGAGCATCCTGACCAAGACTGACGCGGTGTGCACCGACGCCGCGAAGGCCGCGTTCAAAAAGGGCGAGTGGAACCACTACCGCATCGTCGTCAAGGGCGACCATTACCAGAGCTGGATCAATGGCGTGCCCACGGCTGATTTCAACCAGCCGAACGACCCGGAAGGCCTCATCGGCTTCCAGGTGCACGGCATCAAGAAAGGCACCGGCCCGTTCTCCGTGCGCTGGCGCAACGTGAAGTTCCGCCAGTTGTAGGACGAGCGCCGCAGTCAGGCGCGAGGTCGTCGGCCCCGACGGATTTCATCGTCGAGGTGATCAGTGAACTTTGGAGACAATGACATGATCACGAAGAACCGCTGTCCTCAAACAACGCGGCGGCACTTCCTAAAAACTTCCGCCGGCCTCTTCGCACTCGGCGCGACGGCGCAGTCGTTCAGCATCCTTCCCGCTCGCGCCGCCACCGCGTCGCTGCTATCACCACCGAACGAGAAGATCCAGAAAGCCCGCGAGGTTGCGCTGTCGGTTTTGAAACCGAGCCAGAAAGACCTCGATCACGGGCTGGAACTGCACGCCAACTCGCTCGTGTTCGAGTCCTACGGTTTCTCGCCGCGTTGCGCGTTGGATGGCGACGCGTTCCGAGCGGCGGTCGAGGCCGGCGCGTCGGATGCCGAACTGGTGGACTTGCGCGAAGAGATGTCCATGACCCGCTGCGCCACCAACGCTGGCGAGCGAAAGGAGTTCCTTGAAGCCTTCCGCGCGGCAGGTGTGACGTGCATCTTCCAGAACGCCGGCGAGGAGGGCAACGACCCGCTGCGGCTCATGAAGCGGCTCGCGCGCTTCACGTTCACGACCGATGTGATGCGCGACGAGTTCTTCAAGGCGGTGAAGCCGGACGATATCGTTGCCGCGAAAAAGCAGGGCAAGCTCTGCCTCTACTTCACCGGCAACGGCGTGCCGCTGCGCCAGCAGTGGAACAACGTGCGCGACGAACTGGGCTTCATCCGCATCTTCCACCAGCTTGGCATCCGCATGATGCACCTGACCTACAACCGCCGCAATCCGCTCGGCGACGGCTGCGGCGAGCCGAACGACGGCGGGCTGAGCGATTTCGGACGCGCCGCCATCGAGGAGATGAACCGTGTCGGCGTCATCGTGGACGTGGCGCACAGCGGCTGGCGCACGAGTCTCGAAGCGGCGAAGGCGTCCAAGAAACCGATGGTCGCGAGCCACACAACCGCCGCGGCGCTGCACCGGCATTTCCGCGGCAAGCCCGACGAGGTCATCCGCGCCATCTGCGACACGGGCGGGCTGGCGGGCGTCTGCTGCATCCCGCGTTTCCTCGGCGGCGCGGGCGACATCGCCGTGTTCCTCAACCACATCGAACACATCGTCAAGAAGTTCGGCGCCGACCACGCCGCCATCGGCACCGACGTGGCCTACTCGTCGCGCAACGAGGAGGCCGAGCGCAAGAAGGTGCCCAAGCGCGCCGATGGCCGCTCGGCGCTGTCGCTGTCGGGCGCGCGTTGGGAACATCTCTGGCCGCCGGACGAGGGCAAGCCCGCGTCGCACGCCGAGCAGAGCCTGGCGTGGACCAACTGGCCGTTGTTCACCGTCGGCATGGTCCAGCGCGGCTTCAAGGATGATGATATCCGGAACATCCTCGGCGGAAATGTCCTCCGCGTCGCGCGGGCGAACTTCACATGTGAGAAATGAAAACTCAGGAAGAGACTATGAACGATCAACCGATTCGTCGTCGTGATTTTGTCCGCAGCGTGGGCGCGGGGTCTTTGGGCGTGCTGGTAAGCGGCGCGCTCGCCGGCAGCACTGCCGCGGCCGGGAGCGCGAAGCCGGAGAAGAAATGGCAGCCGGTGTCGGACCGCAAGATACGTGTCGGCATCGTCGGCTATGGCGTGTGCCGGTT